>CP073344.1:2337016-2655685 GCA_024397875.1 Amphritea atlantica | reverse complement strand
ATGAGGCTGTCAGGGGGGGACTTTGCCAAAAGTCCGGTGTTAATTGAATTGAGCCTTATTTACGTATTCTATTTTTTAATCATTTTATGGAATCTGAGCATGAAAAAGAATAACAGCACATTCCTGAAATTAAACACTCTGGTGGCTGCGCTTATGACTGCTACAGCCGTGCAGGCTGCCCCTGTTTATGACCAGGATGGAAAAACCGTTGAGTTTAATGTTGAAGGTATGGCCGGAGTCTTCTCCACCGAAGAGAACTATAACGGTGTCGATGATGGCGGAAATTTCTGGCAGGAAGGTTATCTCAAGGGTGATCTGGTTGGCCGGAATGCAACGGGCAGTGGTACCGTCTATGGCGGTCTGGGGGTGATTGCTCTGGGCACCGGTGGTGATGGTGACGCCGGGGGGTATACCTCCGGTGATGAGAGCGAGCTGAAAATAGAGAACGCTTTTATCGGCTGGCAAAGTAGTAATGGTGTTTTTGATCTGTCAGTCGGGCGTCAGCAGTTTACCTTAGGTGATGGTTTTATCATTGCCGGTGATGCAATCAGCCTGGGAGACATGGGAATTCCGGGCATCGATGTCGATCGCGGTGGGGCTTACTATCTGGCAGGGCAGAAAAGCTTCGACAGAACCGCGGTACTGAAAATTGATCCGGAAGGTCCGGTGCGGGGTGACCTGTTCTGGCTGCAGTCAGATAACCCCTACCATCAGGATACCGAGCTTGGCGGGGTTAACCTTGAGTGGGTTGATGATGCCAAGGGAGCGCTGGGACTGAGTTATATGTCGGTGCTCGATGTTGATAAAGGCACTGCATTCGGCATCTGGGATCAGCGGGATGGCATGGATATCATCAGTCTGCGCGGACAGGGCAGTATGGGGGTAGAGAACCTGTTTCTGTCATTTGAATATGTCAATGAGAGCGGTGGTGATACCGCGGTTAAGAATGATGCGAATGCGTGGTATGTGGAAGGCGGCTGGACGTTTGCCGATCTGCCCTGGTCGCCAACACTGAACTATCGTCACGGGAAGTTCTCCGGCGATGACAGCTCGACCGCCAACAACGAAGCGTTTGATCCCCTGTTTTTCGGTTTCACCCGGGGGTTTGGCACCTGGTTCCAGGGTGAGGTGGCGTCCAATTATGCCGGTCCTGCCAACAGCGGCAATGATGTTGATCGTATCGAGGTGACGTTGCAACCCCGGGACGATCTGACCGTTGGTTTACAGTACTGGGATTTTGGTAAAGATGCGGATGCTGCTGATCTGGCGGGAAGTGAAGTGGACCTGTATGTCCTCTGGTCGATCAACGATAACGTCGTCTTCAGTCCGATGCTGGGTTACTACAAGCCTGACGGGGCTGATGTTATAGCCAACCAGTCAAATGATGATGGTAATCTCTACCTGCAGGCCGTACTGATGTATTTCTACTAATCAAAAAGAGTTACTAATAAACACTCTAATTTCATTGCTATGGAGGTCCTGCTCCTTCAGCTGCGATAAAAAGGTAGTTGTTCACGGTTACCTTTTAATCGCTTTCCACGGCCCGTTTTCCGGTGCCGTGGCTTTTTGCTGTTGAAACAGGCGGTTAATAAATGCTGTTAAAAAAGGCCGCAGGCCGGTCAGTGCGAAAACTATTTGATTGCTATAGTCATATGGATACGGTAAAAAAATTGATAACCTGTGTTTGAGTTGTTGAATTAAGCAGTGGCGAGTGATCAGTACTATGAAAAAGTCGATAGATTCCGTGTTACCTACTGACCCCCTTAACTCGGTGAAGGTCGCCCGTAATCGGCTTGTTCAGGAAGGTGAAGTCCCCAGTGGAGTCTTACGTAGCGAGATTGAAGATTCCTGGCAGCGAAGTGTAAACGCCGGACTTAACTGTGAAGCACCGCTCGATCTGGAAAATCTCTCCAGAGACAGGATCGACACTCTGCAAGAGAAAAACCGGGGGCTGATCGAAGCGGCTCATCCTGAGATTAAACAGCTGGTTGACTATTTTAGTTCCGATGGCGGACTGGTGATGCTGACTGATGAATCGGCTACGATTCTGAAGATAAAGGGCGATACCCGGCATCTGGATTCCGCCACCCGCTATGCGCTTGCACCGGGGGCCAACTGGGGCGAAGAGTTGCGCGGCACCAATGGTCCGGGTACCGCCATTGTTAACCGCTCCCCCCTGATGATCAGGGGTAATGAGCACTTTCTCGATTCGATCGGTTATCTTTCCTGTTGTTCTGCACCTATCGCCGATCCCAAAGGGGAGCTGCTGGGGGTGTTGGATCTCACTTCACCGACTGATAATCGTGATCTGCCGCCGAATCTTAGTCTGGTGCAGCAGGCGGTACGTTCCATTGAAAACCGGATGTTCAGCGGCCAGTTCCAGCAGCATATTGTTCTCAGTGTTCACAGCCGTCCGGAATACCTGCGTTCCTCATGGCAGGGATTGTTAGCGCTGGAATTGGATGGTCATATTCAGGCGGCTAATGAGCAGATCTGTCAGTTACTGAACCGCAAGCGGGAACAGTTGGTGGGGCGCAACCTTGAAGAGCTGTTTGGTGTGCGTCCAGAAGTACTGCTGATCGATCTGCACCGCAAAGGCCGTGGGCAGCTCAGAACCCGTGGCGGTGATTTCTACTGTGAACTGCTGCATTTCCCTAATAGCTTTCCAACCTCCTACAAAGCGCCAGCCAAATCCGGCCGCAGTAAGCCCGCACCAGCCCCTCTGAATGCACCGTCTCTGATTGAACTGGCCGGCCAGGATCCACGGTTACAGAAAGGTGTGCGTATGGGCAGTCGGGCACTGTCCCACGAATTACCGGTACTGATTCAGGGGGAGACCGGCACCGGTAAAGAGGTGATGGCCAAATCCTTGCATCTGGATAGCCGTCGAACAGGTGGCCCGTTTGTGGCGGTTAACTGTGCTTCGATTCCAGAAGGGTTGATCGAATCGGAGTTGTTTGGATATCGGGAAGGTGCTTTTACCGGTTC
Source organism: Amphritea atlantica (assembly GCA_024397875.1). Taxonomy (NCBI): domain Bacteria; kingdom Pseudomonadati; phylum Pseudomonadota; class Gammaproteobacteria; order Oceanospirillales; family Oceanospirillaceae; genus Amphritea; species Amphritea atlantica. The sequence goes on along the minus strand of CP073344.1, from coordinate 2,652,697 downwards.
CCGCAAAGGCGGCATGATTGGACGGCTGGAACAGGCGCAGGGAGGAACCCTCTTTCTTGATGAGATCGGTGATATGCCACTGGCGCTGCAGGCCCGCTTGCTTCGGGTGTTGCAGGAACGCACAATCGCCCCACTGGGCGGCGGCGATGAGATCGCGCTGGATATTGCGGTGATTTGTGCTTCCCACCGTGACCTGAAAGCGTTGGTTGCCGAAGGTTTGTTCCGGGAAGATCTTTATTACCGTCTCAACGGCGTTTGCCTGCGCATTCCTGCATTCCGTGATCGCACCGATAAAGAGGATTTTATCCACTACTTCCTTCATCAGTTGACACCGGATGGCCGCCAGATTGAACTTGCACCCGAACTGATGGTGCAGTTATTAGCCTATCACTGGCCCGGTAATATCCGTCAATTGGAAACCACTCTGCGGGTGGCCATCGCCTTTATGGAACCGAATGAAGTGGAGATCGATAGCTGTCATATCAGTGATGATTTTCTTGAAGAACTTAATAGCCAGGGAACATCGACAGGCAGTAGTATTGCCCTGAATCAGACGGGCGGCACGTTAAAAACCAGTGAGCTGTTAACCATTCAGCAGGTACTGGAGCAGAACGAGGGGAATATCTCGGCAACCGCGAATGAGTTAGGCATCAGTCGCGCCACCCTGTATCGCAAGCTTAAACAGCTGGAAGGCGCGTGATGTATTAAAGCGCTAGTCAAAGCGCCATTCATCGGAAAGCCCTGGGACATGTTCCGGTGGTGTATAACCGCTGTTTTTATCAAAGCGGGCCATAAAGATCTGCCAGATCTCAGCAACCGGGATACTGTTTTCCATTCTCTCAAGTAACTCAAGCGTGTCACCGGGACTCAATTCACCGGTTTCCAATACCCGGTAATACCAGCCAGAGATCGCCTCCGACATAATCAGCGAGGCGATATGTGCATTGCCATATTTCTGATTTACCTTCCAGCAGGGGCGGCGGGGCTGGGATACCTGCACAATTGCGCTGCCAAGACGGAAGGTATCACCAATATGGACTTCGGTATCGGTTAATCCGCTGGTGGAGATATTCTCACCGATAGAGCCGGGGATGAAACTGTCACTCAGGTGGGGCAGGGCTTGTTTAAACAGCGCGTAATGTTCCGCAGGGTAGTGGTAGATCGCTTTTTCCGGTCCGCCATGTACGCGCTTATCCACCTGAATATCATCACTAAGCCCCAGCTCGGTGATCTCATGCGTTTTTTCAGACAGGTTTTTAAAAATTCCGGTTGGGGTATTGTCCGGGCCAATAGTATTGAGTTGACCGATATAGATACCCTCTACGGATACTGAGCGTTTCTGCATTTTACAATCCCCTGCTGAGTTCGTGAATCAGTGTAGAGTTGAGTGGTGCAAATCTCCAGTTAAGCGCGGCAGGTTAAAGTTGATTTTGTCTGAAAAATTAAGGTGCCATTTTCCGGAAATAGGGTAACCTTATGAATGTGTTAATTATTTTTTGTAAGCGGGGTATAACATGGATATGGATCTGAGTCTTTTGCAAACCCGGGTTATCGGCTGTCTGATTGAGAAAGAGAAAACCACACCTGATCAGTATCCCCTCACGCTGAACTCCCTGACGACCGCCTGTAACCAGAAAAGTAACCGTGATCCGGTAATGGAGTTGTCGGATACGGATGTACAGGAGGTGCTTGATGAGCTGAACAGTAAGCACCTGATTCGCGAAGAGGGAAGCTTTGGCAGCCGGGTACCGAAGTACAAACACCGTTTCTGTAACACCGAATTTTCTAAGTTACAGTTGAGCGAGCAGGAGCTGGCGCTTGTTTGTACACTGTTTTTGCGCGGGCCACAGACCCCGGGTGAACTGCGCAGTCGTACGAACCGTTTGTGCAGTTTCAGCGATGTACATGAGACTGAGGCGGTATTGCAGAAGATGAGCGAACGGGAAGAATTTCCGCTGGTCGTGAGGATGCCACGGGAGCCGGGTAAGCGGGAATCCCGTTATGCTCACCTGTTCAGCGGTGAAGTGGAAGCCGCTGATCCATCGGAATATAGTACACCGGCAGCGGCCAGTACACGTATCAGCAGTGAAAGAATAGAGAGCCTTGAACAGCGCATTGCCGAGCTTGAAAAAACAGTCGCAATGCTGGAGGAGAAACTGGCTCAGTAACCTTGTACTCTGAGGCCAGAGGATGTGCTTGTGAGTCAGCCGGGAAGCCCTGGGGGGGAGAGCGGGCTTCCCGTAACTGCAGGCTTACTTAAGCCCGGCTTCCATTTCCAGTCGCAGAGCAATGTCATCGCCGATCATTGGTACACCGTACTTCATGCCGAAATCACTGCGTTTGATATTGCCGGTAGCGGTGAAACCTGCAACCTGCTTCTTATTGAACGGGTGCTCACCTACTTTGTTAATGGTCAGATCCAGATCAACCGGCTTGGTAACGCCCAGCAGGGTCAGGTCACCGGTTAGTTTGGCGGTGTTTTCGCCCGTCTTCGTGACTGAGGTGCTGGAGAACGTCATCTCCGGGAACTCCGCGGCATTGAAAAAGTCAGGAGAGCTCAGGTGCTCGTCACGCTTCGCATGGAAGGTATTGATTGATGCGGTGGCGATAGTGATCTCGACCTTAGAGTTTTCAATATTTTCTTTGTCAAACACCAGCGAACCTGTCAGCTCATCGAAGCGGCCCAGCATATTGGACAGGCCCAGGTGGTTCACATTAAACAGAGCATTGGTGTGCGCCATATCGATCTCGTATTCGGCAGGTGCTGCCTGAGAGAGTGATGAAACAGCCATGGTTGCAGCGATAATTGAAGTACCGAGCAGTTTTTTAAAAGTCATTTTCTGAACCTCTGTAGGAATAGTTAGTTGAGAGGGAAGCATAAGGGTTAATAGCCCAGGGTACTGGTTTCAGTCAGCATGATGGCGCAAAGGATGCTGGCTCCCAGTGGAATAACACCAACAGCCGTCAGGCAGATCGCCCTGATAGCCGGAGACGAAACTTTTTTCAGTAGTGGAATTTTTGGCAGCAGGTAGCTGATCATGAGTACCGGTATCAGCACGGCTATCGCAACTCCGCTGGCCTTGGTAAAAAACAGGCTTTGAGCGGTCAGGGCCGCCAGCGCGGTTGTCATAGGAAATACCATTGCAGCGCCCATCGGGAATCTGAACTTAGGCCAGTTCAGGAGCAGAAAACCACCCACGGCGGCCATCAGCCCAAAAGTACTCTGCGAAAGCATCGCCGAAGAACCGATCATCAAAATCGCACCTAGCCCGGCACAGTAAAGCAGAATCTGTATGCCGCTATCGAGCCGGTGGCGGCTTTTTTCGAATTGCCAGTAGGCGAAGAGTGAAACCAGCAGTGCTGCAGCCAGATAGATGAAACCATCAATCTGGGTGCTGCCAAGGCGGCTGCCGAATAGCCAGCCAAGCGTGGCTAGCGGGAGTATAATACCGGCCAGTCGCCAGAGATTGCCTTGCAGTTTTAGCAGATCAAAGACCAGACCGATCATGCCTGCGGCAGCGATCAGGTAGGGTAACTTCTGTGAGGTCGATTTGGGCGGAAAGCTGAAACCCTGGATAACGATAACCGTAATCAGTGCGCTGATTGCTACCCCAAGAGTTGCAATCCGGGCGCCTTTTGCCGATGTGAAGCCCAGAGCTCCGGCGATAAGCAGACTTAAAAATAAAGGCAGAATTGAGCTCTGCACGATCGGATTGCTGAGTGACAGCTCCATCAATGATCCTCGTAAATGTCCTGATGTGATTGAGTATGGATATTACAACGGTAAAGTGTCTCAAAAGTTTTTCCAATTACAGTGATATTGTCGCAAAGCGTATCCAAGCCGCTGTTTGACACATTTTGATACACTTTAGGTTAGGACGGCGCTGAAAAAAACGATATTCTGAATACTGAGCAAACTATTTGATTACACAGGTAACATGAACAGCACTCCCCATATCTTAGTTGTTGATGATCATCAGGAGATCCGGGACCTGATCAGTCGCTATCTTTCAGAGCATGGCTACCGGGTTTCATCAGCCAACGGTGGGGATGAGATGAAAGCGGTGATGCAGACCAGTGCCATTGATCTGGTCGTCCTGGATATCATGATGCCGGGTGATGATGGCTTAACCCTGTGTCGCTACCTGCGTGAACAGGGGCAGATTCCTATCATAATGCTGACGGCGATGGCCGATCAGACCGACCGGGTTGTCGGGTTGGAGATGGGTGCCGATGATTACCTTTCCAAACCTTTCTTTCCCCGTGAACTGCTGGCCCGTATTAAGGCCGTGCTAAGACGTACTGAGTCGATGCCGCCACGAAAAGAGGCGCTTGATGATGAGATTATCTGTTTTGATATCTGGAAACTGGATGTTGCCCGGCGGGAACTTATCGGACCGGATAGCGTGGCTGTTCCCCTGAGCACTTCAGAATTCAAACTGCTATCGACCTTTCTGGCCCACCCCAAACGGGTTTTAAGTCGTGATCAACTGCTGGACCTTACCCGTGGTCGTCAGGCGGATGTATTTGATCGTAGTATTGATAATCAGGTTAGTCGTCTGCGCCGTAAGATCGAAACAGATCCTTCCCACCCTGAACTGATTAAAACTGTCTGGGGTGGTGGATATCTGTTGTCAGTGGATATTTCGCGATGATGATCAGGCAGCTACAAAAAAGCCTCTCCGGGCGCGTTATCGGTTTGTTGATTCTGGTATTCGGTCTGGTTAATGCTGTCACGGTATATATCTACTATGAAGAGCGTGGCAGAGCGGTTCGCTGGACTCACATGGAAGATCTGGTGACCCGCAGCGCGTCAGTCCAGCGTTTACTTAATGATACTCCCGCTGAGTTACACGCCCAGATTCTGGAATCCGTATCGACCGATCTGTTCCGCTTTGCTATCCAGCCGTTACCCGCCGTGACAGAAGAAAATCTGACCGAACAGGATCACCCTCTGTATCAGAACCTGATTAACAAAACCGATGGTATGGGACCGATAAGTCTATCGATCAGTCCGCGGTATTACTGGTGTTACAGTTGGATACAAAACCTGCTAAACCCGCAACTATTCCTGAATCAGTCCGATAACCGCAGGCCATTGGCCATTGTCTCCATTCGTCGCGACCAAGAGGGTTGGCTCAATGGCACGTTAATGTCATCGAGTGTCTTTCCCGGCTGGTTAGCTGCGGTGCTGGTGGCACTGGGATTATTTGTCTTCACTGTGGTCGCGATTGTACTGATTGTTCGCTATGCGACCCGGTCTCTGGATGTGCTGATCGAAGCCAGTGACCAGTTGGGCCGGGGTGAAACCGTAGGGCCAGTACCTGACGAGGGACCGGAAGATGTGCGCAGAACAATCTACGCTTTTAACCGGATGCGCGAGCGGATTGAGCGCTTTGTGAAAAACCGGACCCTGATGCTGGCCGCCATTTCGCACGATCTGAGAACGCCGCTGACCTCGCTGCGTTTGCAGGCAGAGTTTATTGATGATCTGCCAACCCGGCAGCGGATGCTGCGTACTCTGGATGATATGCAGGAGATGACCGAGGCCACGCTGGCATTTACCCGTGAGGATATCGCCTGTGAAGATAAGCGTTGTATTGATATTGCGGCGCTGATTGAGAGTCAGTGTGATGATCTTAGCGAGATGGGGTTGAATGTCAGTTGTGATGAGCTGCAGCGTACGCCTTATAATTGCAGCCCCGGGGCAATGAAACGGGCGCTGGCTAACCTGATTGAAAATGCTTGTCACTATGGTGAAAGCGCACGGGTCAGTTTAACTCAGCTTGGAGATGAGCTGCATATCACCGTTAAGGATCAGGGGCCGGGTATTCCTGAAGCGGACTGGAACCGGGTGTTCGATCCCTTTGTTCGTTTAGAAAACTCACGTAATCGTCATACCGGGGGTATCGGTTTGGGGATGGCGATCGCCCGCACCATCGCCCATGCTCATGGTGGCGATATAGCGTTACGCAACCTCGAGCCTAAAGGGCTGGAAGTTAAACTATCTCTGCCATTAAACTGACTGGATTATCTGCTTTCCTGCTACCTGTTTCAGAGTAGCAGTTTTTTGCCGGTTCTTTGCTGCGGTCCCTGCATCCGGGGGATACCGCTGAATCCCGAAGGCACGACTGTAATTCTTCCACCCTGTTGCAGAAACTGGCTGGTCTGATTACGAATCGATTCGTGTGTTTCATGAGCGGGCGGTGGTTTGGGAACGTTTCGCAGACGCAGGGCTTTCATTTCTAATCTCTCTATTTATTGTTCAGGTGACAAGGAAGTATAGAAAAGATTTTTTGGATTGCTCAATAAATGATCAGTATTTTTTCTATCGAGTCTGTTTACGCTTAAAAATGAAGGATCGATCAGCCTGTAGATATAGACAGACTCATCAGTGAACAAATAATCTGCATCAATAGCTGTTTCTGGGTTAAAAGGCGTATTATCTGTACGGGTATGGCTTTGTCTGAGTTGAAGGAGGGGACTGGAATGAAGCATCTGACTTGGCTGTTATTGATCTGCCTGTTGCCCGGCTACTCGTTTTGCGATGAACTGAAACCGTTTACCAGTGATGGTTGCAGCGCGTTTCCTGATGGGACACTGGAAGAGAATACTCTCTGGTTAGCCTGCTGTGAGGAGCATGACCGGGCGTACTGGCAAGGGGGCACTTACCAGCAGCGTCTTGATGCAGATAAGCAGCTTAAACAGTGTGTTGCTGCACTGGGTAAGCCAAAAACAGCGATGTTGATGCTGGCCGGTGTCAGAGTCGGGGGAAGTCCCGCTTTTCCGACAACGTTTCGCTGGGGCTATGGCTGGTCTTATCCACGAGGTTACGCTGAATTGACTGAGGATGAACTGCAACAGGTTAACAAACTGACACAGCCATAGGTGGTCATTTTGACAGTTATCTGAATTTCTGAATGCTTTCAGGCCGATAGATACCTATGTGGGGTTGACAGTTCAGAGTCAGGAAGGCACTTTAAATTAAACGTCTATTTAAGTTTACGGATCCCATTGAATGCCTAAAGTAGGAATGCCAGAAATCAGGAAGCCGCAGTTGATTAACGCCACGATGGAGGCGATTAATGCTGTAGGTTTACAGAAAGCCAGTGTGGTGATGATCAGTAGCTATGCGGGGGTTTCACCTGCCATTATTAACCATTACTTTGGTGGTAAAAGCGGTCTGCTTGAAGCCACTATGCGCTCTGTTCTGAAGCAGCTGTCCGAAGGCGTGAAGAGCCGTTTGCAGGACGTGGGGCCGGACGATGTTGTGGCACGGATTCAGGCGATAGTGGGGGGGAATTTCTCAACCGATCAGATGGACAGTAAGGTGGTAAAAACCTGGTTGGCGTTCTGGTCTCAGTCGATGCATGACGAAGCGCTGTTTCGTCTCCAGCGTGTTAATGAAAAGCGCCTGCTTTCTCATCTGTCTCTGGAACTGAAAAAGATCCTGCCTGCGGATAAAGCAGTTTTTGTCGCCCAGGGTATCGCCGCACTGATCGATGGTATCTGGCTGAGGGGGGCGTTATCACCGCAGGGTATCAATGCCGAACTGGCCCAGCGGATGATTACTGATTATCTGGCGCTGCAGCTGGCTTAATCAGTTCTACAGCATCTGAGTGTGTATGAAAGACCCCGGTTCAGGAAAATCGGGGTCTTTAGTGTAACTATCAACAGCCCTGAAGGGGAAGCACTGTTGATAGTTACCAAGATAGTTACGAAACTCACGCATGTACGGCTGTCTTAAAGAGCCTTATTCAAAGGTACGGCTGATGCTAAAGACTGCCCGTGCATCAGTAGTATCACCCCAGTAGTTATCTTCGATATCTGTGTCGGTATAGCCCAGAGAAAGATCAAACCCGGCAACGCTTTTCGCAACAGACACACCCCAGTTGCTGTAGGAGTCGTCATTCACTTTCGAGCCGAAATAATAGTCACCGCCATCTTCCAGCAACTTGGTGTGAGCGGCTTCCAGTGTCAGACTGAAATCTTCCGGCAGGTTGATGGTATGACTCAGAGAGACAATGACTGAGTTACCCGCGTCACCAAAATAGTTATCTGAATACAGCACTTTAGCGGTGGTGTTCTCTTTGTAGGTAACAGAGCCGTACAGTTCGCCATAATCAGATTCAGCGCCTGCATCGTCCGCTCCCGGGTAGGTGTAAAACGCATATCCAAGATCATAGCCGAAGTCGTCATTGATACTGCCAGCATAACCTGCATAGTAGTCGATTTCGACTTCAGCGCTGCTGTAGCTATCCTTATCCAGGCCCGAAGCCCAGACTCCTGCGTAGAATCCTGCGTCGTTATACCAGTCAACACTGCCTTGCAGTGTCGGATCCCCATCGGTAGAACTGACCCCGTTATAGACGTAATCAGACACCAGAGTGACCGTGGCGGAAACGTCAGCATGCGCCTGCAGTGCAAAGGTCGCAGAGGAGGCAATGATTGCGGTTGATACTGCTTTTTTAAACATAGTTTATCCCCAGTGTTAGGAGGGTTAGTTGTTCCCTTATTCGTATCCAGACCGAATTTCGGGCATAGCGGGGCCGCTACCTGAAGCATCAGGCAGTGGCCAGAAAGTGATTTATCTAATGTTCTGGGTGACTTGATTACCTGCGGCTCAGGCCGTTTGTAATACCAGCCGACTTCGTTGTGCCAGCAGCAGATAGACTGCAGCGTAGATAGCGATAACCAGCAAACCCACCCATTCAATATTGAAGGGGGTGAACTGGTAGGCCAGGATCAGTCCATACATGAGTACAAAGTTGCCCAGTATGTAGCGGGTCTTACCGAAACGTTCGACAGTGATATCCAAATTTGAGGTATAGAGACGTATCAGTGAATCGAGAGAATTGATGACAAACACAATGCCAACAAAGACCATAGCCAGGTTCAGCATATAGGTGATTTCGATAGCGTTAATGTAGTGGTAATAAAGTACTGAGAACCAGATGGCCAGGGGGATCGACGGAATAACTAACAGTGCTGCACACAACTGCCAGGTTTTCAGTCCCCCAACGAAGCGGGCGACGAACTGGCCAATCATAATACTCCAGCTAAACCACCAGAACAGGTAGAACTGATGATAGTCAGAGATAGGCCGGGTGAACTGGTCGATATGGGTAAAGTACCCGCCAATATTGGTCATTGTTTGTAGTAGTTCGCCAAAACCTAAACCGGGTGCGTTTAGCATCACCGCTGCGATGAGGGCAAAAAACAACCAGGTGGATGCGACACTCAGTACTTTGATGTAGCTGATATCGGTGCTGGAAAAAACTGCCAGCGCAACAACCAGTGCTGTCAGCCCAAAACGAACCGGATCAGATATATCCGGAACATAACTCGGTAGATAGTCGAGGAACAGGAAACCGGTAAACGCACAGGTTCCCATGATAACGATATTGTTAACAAACTTAATCAGCGGTTTTTCAAACAACTGTACCTTAGGTTCAATGACGCAGAAGTAGAACGTGGTGAGAAAGTAGAATCCCCATACCAGAAAGCCCCAGAAACCAAATTCGATAGCCAGTGGGTTGGTGAACTGATACACCTCTTCGGTCGCATAGGTTGGGAACTCAGTCAGTGGAAACATTATGAGCCCGACATCCAGTCCGGAGGTAAACAGGATTGCAATAAAGGCAAACAAAGAGCTGGGTATTGTTCCTTTACAGGTAACATTACCTGCTTTTATGACGATAAATCCCGACGTCAGAAGTGCAGCTAAAATAGCTACGGTTAATATAGTGGTCATTCAGACTAGCCCCTTATTATTTTTTTTTATGTTCAGACCGGAGAACGGCCTGTAATCGCATAGAACGTGACGTTATTAACGGTTATAACGTTGTCGCACCGGTCTCCGATGCAGTGAAGTGTTTGCCCAGCAGGGCGTGATAGAAATCCTTATCGGAGAGAATGCCAACCAGACTGTTCTGCTCATTTAGCAGTACCGGATGTCCGGTGCGATAACGTATCTCGATTGCCTGACGCATAGAGATATCGGGTGTCGCCATAACCAGAGCCTGTTCCGGCAGCAGATCAATGTTTTGGCCCTCTTGCCAGTGGTGCAGCTCCAGCGGCATGCCCTGACGGCTGGCGGAGACTACCTCACCCGAGGTGTTGGTGCTGATGCAGGTGTTGTCGTTGCGGTTGAGTACCAGCATATCTTCAAGACGCTCAAGCTCGCATACATTGGTCATCAGAGAACGGCCCTTGAGTACGTTGAGCGGATTGGTATGGGCAACAAATTCTTCGACGTAAGCGTTAACCGGGTTGAGTACAATATCTTCGGGTTTACCGTGCTGAATGATCTGTGCCGATTCCATAATGGCGATATTGGTGCCAATTTTCAGGGCTTCATCGAGGTCATGGCTGACAAACAGAATGGTTTTGTTTAACTGTTGTTGCAGTTCAATCAGCTCATCCTGCAACTGACTACGGATCAGTGGATCCAGAGCCGAAAAAGGCTCGTCCATGAGCAATATATCGCTGTCCATAGCGAAGGCTCTGGCTAAACCAACCCGTTGCTGCATTCCGCCGGACAGCTCATGAGCGTACTTATTACTCCACTCATGCAGTCCGACCATCTCCAGTTTCTCCATCGCTTTGGCGCGACGTTCCTGCTTGCCGATACCTTGCATCTCAAGACCAAACGCGACGTTATCCAGTACGGTTAGCCAGGGCATGAGAGCAAAACTTTGAAATACCATAGATATTCGTCGGGTGCGCATATGACGCAGCGTTGCTTCATCGCAGGCACCGATATCGACCATCTGGTCGCCGTCCCGGACCAGCAGTTCACCACGGCTGATTGGATTTAATCCATTAACGGCCCGTAGCAGGCTTGATTTGCCCGAACCTGACAGCCCCATCAGGACACAGATCTCTCCTTCGGCCACTTCGATGCTGGCGTTATGGACGCCCACAACATTGCCACCGAGGTCGATGATCTCCTGTCGGGTTTTGCCCTGATCAAGCAGCTTGAGGCTGGTTTCAACATTGTCGCCGAAAACTACGTCCAGATTGCGAATACTGATAGCAGACATGATTAGCTTTCCTCTTTTGAACCGGGGGCTTTAAAGATACGGTCAAGGATGATCGCGACAAGAACAATCGCCAGTCCCGCTTCGAAACCCTGAGAGATATTGACAGTATTGAGTGCCCGTATAACCGGCTTACCCAGACCATCAGCGCCGACCAGAGCGGCAATAACCACCATCGACAGTGACAGCATGATGCACTGGGTGATTCCCGCCATAATGCTGGGCATTGCAGCAGGCAGCTCCACCTTAAACAGCAGCTTCGATGGTGTCGCACCAAATGCTTTACCCGCCTCGATCAGGCTTTCCGGCACTTTGCTGATACCCAGATAGGTCAGGCGGATAGGAGCTGCAATGGCAAAAATAATGGTGGAGATCAGGCCAGGGACAACCCCCAGACCAAACAGTACCAGCGTTGGAATCAGGTACACAAAGGTTGGAATGGTCTGCATCATATCCAGTATCGGCCGCAGAAATGTGTACAGACGGGGGTTATGTGCAGCCAGAATCCCGATAGGAATACCCATAATAACGGACAGCGTGGTGGCGGTCAGAACCAGAACGAAGGTCTCCAGCATCTCCTGCCAGTAGCCCAGATTAAGAATGAGTAGCAGGGCAACCACAACAAAGATTACCAGTGGAATGCTGCGATGCAGAGCCCAGGCGAGTGCTGCAGTCATGATCATAGGGACAAAGGGCGGGAACCACTGGAATATTTCAACAACTGAGAGTATCAGCCATTCCAGCGATATTGAGATAGCATCAAAGAAGCCAGCAGCATTATACGTAAGCCAGTCAACGAAAGCTTCCATCCAGTTACCCAGAGGGATTTTGTGTTCTGTAATCCAGTTCATACGACTGCCTTTTTACAGTTAGACTGCCAGCATTCAACTCGGATTAGCGAATACTGGCGGTGGGAAACAATCTCGCAGTCAGATTAAGCGTCAGTCATTTAATCTGTCTGCGGTTGATCGGTACTGATATCTGAGCTCTCCGAGAGGGCTCTTGTCAGCGCTTTAAAGTTCGAGATGCGCGCGAACCGCGGCCAGTGCATCGTTGCCGTCTAATGTGGTAACGCCTTCCAGCCAGTCGTTAAGAACCTCTGGGTGAGTCTTCAACCAGGCACGGGCAGCTGCATCGGGTTTCATGTCATCGTCCAGAATGGAGCCCATGATCATGTTTTCCATCTCCAGAGAGAAAGAGAGGTTTTGCAGCAGGTGCCCCACATTCGGACACTCTTCAGTGTAGTTCTTACGAACATTGGTATACACATTTGCGCCGCCGTAGTTAGGGCCGAAGAAATCATCGCCGCCTGACAGGTATTCCATCTCAATGTTCGAGTTCATCGGATGAGGTGCCCAGCCGAGGAATACGACCCACTGGTCACGTTTAGCCGCACGGGATACCTGAGAGATCATACCGGCTTCACTTGATTCAACCAGTTTAAAACCCTTCAGACCAAAGGCATCATCGTCGATCATTCCCTGAATCAGGCGGTTGCCGTCGTTGCCGGGCTCTATACCGTATACCCGGCCTTTGAGTTTATCTTTGAACTTTGCGATGTCAGCAAAGCTTTTCAGTCCAGCGTCATAGGCGTATTTCGGTACTGCCAGGGTATATTTCGCCCCCTCAAGGTTGGCTCGAATAGTTTCAACGGTGCCGGCATCGCGATATTTAGCGATATCGCCTTCCATGGTTGGCATCCAGTTACCCAGGAACACATCGATGTCGGCATTCGCCAGAGAGGTATAGGTGACCGGCACTGACAGCAGTTGAGTGGATGGCTTATAACCAAGACCGGCAACCAGTTCACTGGTCACGGCGGTGGTTGCTGTAATATCCGTCCAGCCAACATCTGAAAAACGCACATTTTCACACTGTCCTGCGAATGCGCCTGAAGCTGTGAAACTGGTTGCCACAGCCAGTCCCAGTGCTGTTGAGACACCCTTGAGCAGGGAAGCTTTCTGGCTGAAATTTTTCCGTCGTGTAGTCATTGATGTATACCCTTCGTTAGTAATTTTATTTGTGCTATCTGTTCTCTTATATCCAATTATTGATTTCGAGTTACACCGGACTGTGGTGCAACCTGAGGCAGAATGTCAGCCTGCCTGTAAGTTTTAACTGCATTAAGTCAGTTGTCTTTTTGCTATACCCTGCCGCTGCCGTGTCTGCCAGTTTTCATCAATCCAGACATCTGCATCAGTTGATGTAAGTGCAGGCTTACTCAGAATCATATCTGCTGCTTTTTCCGCCACCATAATGGTTGGGGCGTTGAGGTTGCCATTCGGAATAGTCGGGAAGATTGAGGAATCCACAACACGCAGCGCTTCAAGACCACGTACCCGACACTGGTTGTCGAGAACCGCCATCGGGTCATTATCCGCACCCATCTTGCAGCTACAAGAAGGGTGGTAGGCGCTTTCGACGTTTTCCCGCACCCACTGGTCAATCGTTTCATCGGAGGATATATGCAGACCCGGTTGAATCTCATCGCCCCGGAACGGGTCCATTGCAGGCTGATTCAGCAGTTCGCGGGTCAGGCGGATGGTATCGCGCCAGTCCTGCTTATCCTGCTCGGTACCGATGTAATTAAACAGAATACCGGGTTTGGCTTTGGGGTCGGAGGACTTGATCCAGATCCTGCCACGGCTTTCCGGTTTGTTGGGACCGACATGCACCTGGAAACCGTGCCCTTCAATCGCTTTGCCGCCGTCGTAGCGCATCGCTGCCGGGAGAAAGTGATATTGGATATTGGGCCACTTGAGACCGGCTCTTGAACGGATAAAGCCACAGGACTCAAAGTGGTTGGTTGCCCCCAGACCATCTTTAAACAGCATCCAGCGGGTACCGATCAGACCTTTACTGATCAGATCGAGTTTACTGTTCAGCGTGATCGGTTGCTTACAGTGATACTGGAAGTACACTTCCAGATGATCCTGCAGGTTTTCACCAACGCCGGGCAGGTTGTGGATAACCTCTACACCAGCTTCCTGAAGTACTTTTTCAGGACCAATACCGGACAGTTGTAACAGATGCGGCGAACCCACAGAGCCCGCTGCTAAAATCACCTCTTTAGTGGCGGCCACTTCAGTGATCTGACCATTTTTTTCATACTCGATACCGACAGCGCGTTTGCCTTCCAGAACTACTTTGCGGGTCAGCACACCGCTGATCAGTGTCAGGTTGCTGCGCTTCAGCGCATCGCGCAGATAGGCATTCGAAGTGGAAGCACGCACACCGTTTTTAACGGTCATATGCATCGGCCCAAAGCCTTCCTGACGGTAACCGTTGTAATCTTTTGTGGTTGGATATCCCGCTTCTTTACCGGCATCAATAAAAGCCTGATAGAGCGGGTTGAGCAGCATATCGTTGCCTCCGCAGGTGGTCAGTGGCCCGCTATCACCACGGTACTGATCGCCGCCTTTATCCCAGCTTTCTGCTTTCTTGAAATAGGGCAGACACTGCTGATAACCCCAGCCTTTGGCCCCCTGTTTTTCCCATTCTTCGAAATCGCAGGCATGGCCGCGAACATAAACCATTCCGTTGATAGAGGAACCACCCCCCAGGACTTTACCCCGGGGACAGTGCATGGAACGGCCATCAAGAAACGGTTCTTTTTCAGTGTGGAACTGCCAGGCGTATTTCGGCGTATTCATCGGATAGGAGAGGGCGGTGGGCATCTGGATAAAAATACTCTTATCGGTGCCTCCGGCTTCAAGGACCAGCACGCTGTTGTTGCTGTCCTCGGTTAGTCTGTTGGCCAGGACGCAACCAGCGGAGCCTGCGCCAACAATGATGTAATCGTATTGTTTTGTGTTCGTCATACTTCTACCGCATTTAAATAAGCTTGAATTGCTGGCCCTGTAGCAATTGCCTGGGCTAATTAGCTATCGTCTTAGTCCGTCGTTATTCGTAAGGGCACTCAACATCGCCCAGCTCGACAAAGACGCTCTTTGTCTGGGTATAGTGATTCAGTGTATCGATGCCATTTTCTCTGCCGATACCCGATTGCTTATATCCGCCAACAGGCATCTCGGCAGGGGACGCACCCCAGGTGTTGATCCAGCAGATACCGGCCTGAAGGCGGGCGATGACGCGGTGAGCGCGGGAAAAATCGGTGGAGAAAACACCGGCAGCCAAACCAAACTCTGTGGCATTCGCGCGCCGGATCACTTCCTCTTCGTCACTAAATCTAAGAATCGACATTACCGGTCCAAAGATCTCTTCCTGCACGTTTGGCATCTCATCGGTGCAATCGGCAAATACGGTCGGCATAACAAAGTTGCCTTTATCCAGACCATTTTCAAGTGCCCGTTCGCCGCCACAGATCAGTCGGGCGCCAGCTTCTTTAGCCTCTGAGATAAACCCCAGCACTTTTTCCATATGCTCTGCTGAGATCAGCGCGCCTACTTGCGTATTCAGGTCAGTCGGGTCTCCAATGATCATTCGCTTGGTCCGTTCGGCTACCTTACAGACAAACTCATCGTAGATGCTGTCGTGAACAAATACCCGGGTACCGTTGGTGCAGACTTCACCCTGGGTGTAGAAGTTGGCCAGCATGGCACCTGCGACTGCATTGTCGATGTTGGCATCACCGAATACGATCAGCGGTGATTTGCCTCCAAGCTCCATCGTTACCTCTTTCAGGGAGCCCGCCGCATCGGCCATTACTTTTTTTCCGGTACCGCATTCGCCGGTGAATGATACTTTGGCGATCTCGGGATGACGGGACAGCGCCTGGCCTACCCGGTAGTCACCCTGGACAACATTGAACACGCCATCGGGCAGACCCGCTTCGGTAAAAATCTCCGCCAGTTTAAGCACGCTCAGCGGCGTTTCTTCTGAGGGTTTAAATATCATGCAGTTACCTGCCGCAAGAGCAGGACCCGACTTCCACATGGCGATCTGGATAGGGTAGTTCCAGGCACCGATTCCGGCACAGATACCCAGTGGTTCACGACGGCTATAGAAGAAGTTGCTGCCGCCCAGATCCTGTTGCTGACCATGAATCGTAGCGGCGAGACCCGCGTAGTACTCAATGACATCCGCGCCAGTGACAATATCAACACAGTTGGCTTCCTGCAGTGGTTTACCGGTGTCCAGCACTTCCAGCAGCGCCAGTTCATCGTTACGTTCGCGCAGGATAGCGACCGCCCGCATCAGAATTCGCCCCCGTTCGATGCCGCTCATAGCCGACCAGACTTTAAAACCCTCTTTGGCTGCTGCAACGGCCAGATCCACATCCGCCATAGATGCCTGCTGAACGTCTGCCAGCGGCTCTCCGGTAGCAGGATTGAATGTGGTAAATGTTTCGCCGGAGGTTGCGTCCTGATACTGGCCATTGATATATAGAGCTTTTTGCATGGGTATTCGTCTCACGTATTCGCTGCCTGAGGTTGCAGCCAGGCATCGGTATTTGTATTTAACTGACACTCACAAAGGCAAAGTAACTGAGTTGGGTATGCGCGCTTTGCTGCCGTTTTTTATTGATTGATCGTTTAATTAAAAATAATACTGGCTATATTTCAGGTAAATGTCAAAAAGAATCGGTGTCGTTTTCAGAACAGGAAAGGTGACAGTGATCGTTTGGCAGAGAGAGGTTTTTAGTTTTTGTTTTGTGTTTTTTGTTTAAGTTGTTGATTAATTTAGATTAAAATAAAATATTGTTTCTGGTTGTTTTTTGTCCGCCTGTTTTGTTTGTGTCGTAATTTGTTATTTACATGGCGTGAACGGGCAGAATAGAAGGCTGGCTTTTAAGTCCGCGGGTGAACTGATTGCTTTAATGGAATCTGTTTGGCGGTTTAGCAGGTTACCCTGTCTGACGTTCTGTCAGTGCCCATGGCATACACTGGTTTGCTAAAGCGATAGGTATATACAACAAAAGAGCCAATGGGAGGTCGTCGTTTATATGCCGGGTGAATAATAAAAAAAAGCCCGCATAATACGGGCATAAAGAGGGTATAACGAGAATGTTCGTTACCGTTTTTTGACGACTGGTTTTTAACGGTTAATTTGTCAGATGCACATAGCTATCGACAAAACGTTTGTACTTGTGCTGGCCACAGGTGTAGGGCTGATACTTTGGTGGATTGTCTTCACCGTGGCAGGTGTCAACGACACTAACCGGGGCATCAAAATCGAGATCCATAAAGAATGGAATTGAGTAACGCTGGCGACCGCTGCTGTTGACAACCCGATGCACAGTCGAGATGTAGCGATCATTGGTGAACGTCTGTACCAGATCACCGATGTTGACGATAAAAGTATCCTCAATCGGCGGTGCGCTGACCCAGTCTCCATTGGCGTTACGGACCTGCAGGCCACCCACTTCATCCTGAGACAAGATCGTCAGGAAACCATAATCGGTATGGGCGCCGATGCCGATCTCTTTCTGGGTAATATCTCCCTCTTGTGGCGGATAGTGTAGCAGGCGCTGAATGTTAATCGGTTTCTGTTGCAGCTGTTCAAAGTAGTCTGCGGGTAAATTCAGGCTCAGCGCGATACCACTTACCAGTTTACGTCCAAGTTCCATCATCGCAGTATGATAACGTTCGGCGGTTTCTCGGAACCCAGCAGGAGCATTTTCCGGCATCAGGTTCGGACCAAAAAACGGAGAGACCTCTTCTTCATGCTGACCGTAATCGAACACTTCCTTAAAATCGCGGGTGTTTTCCGGGTCGACGTTTTCGCCGTACATCGGGATGTAGCCCCGCAGGGTTTGTCCTGAGTTTATAATGTTGAGCTTCTGCTTTTCTTCTAATGGCAGATCGAAAAAAGCTTTGGTCTGGGCGTACATATCGGCAACCAGTTGCTTATCGACGCCATGGTTCCTGATATAGAGAAAACCGATGTTCTCACAGACAAATGCCAGTTCTTTGGCAACTTTTTGCGGATCACTGCCATCGATCAGGGGCGCCACATCAATAACGGGAATTTCGCTGAAGGCGGAGGCTTTACTTTCAAGGTAGGAATCAATTCGGGTTACGGCTGCATCAGACACTGTGTTACCTATAAACTGTTGTTTTCTTTAGTAAACAGTATCTGTGATATGGCCTTTTGCGGACTATCACAAAAGCGAAGATCAGTGTTGCAGATCCGATAAATTAACTTTTTCTGAGTGTCGAAGGCGGCGTGTTGAACTGTTCCCGAAAGCATTTGCCGAAATGGCTCTGACTGCTGAATCCGGTTGCCTGGGCGATGGAGGCCAGACTGAGATGGGTTTCCTCCAGCATACGCCGGGCCTGTTGCAGCCGCAGGCGAAGATAGTAGCGTCCCGGAGTGATGTGTTCATGTTTTTGGAACACCCGTTCAAGATTCCTCGGTGTTGTACCAATATTGTCTGCCAGCTGGGCGATGGGGTAGGGATGTTCGATATGTTTCTGCATCAGCTCCACAGCAGCACCGAGACAGGGGGACTTAATACGCAGACTGACCTGCTGACAGGTTGCCTGCATCGCTTCAGGGCTGCGGATCTTATCCTGCATAAACTGTTGTGATACTCGCCAGACCAGATCACGGCCATGATCCAGTCCGATCAGGTGGAGCAGCATATCAAGGGTTGCAGTGCCGCCGGCACTGGTGAATATGTTATCTGTGACAGTATAGAGGTTTTCTTGTAACAGGATATCAGGGTAGAGTTCAGTAAAAATACTCTGATGTTCAGGCACCAGAGTACAGCTCCTGCCCTTCAGTAAACCAATACGTGCCAGAATAAAAGCTCCGCTACTCAGGGCGGCTATGCGACCCTGTCGTTGGTTGATCTGTCTGAGCAGCGTTGTTAGCAATGGCGAACTATAGCTGGCACTCTCCCGATAGCCGGCAATAAACACCAGCTCACTCCGGTGACAGCTATTCAGCGTGGCAGTCATTTCAATTGGCACACCGTTGGAACTCACGACCCGTTCGCCGATATTCGCCTGTGGTGAACAAAGACGATAGCGATAGAGTTCTGAGTCACTTAACTGATTAGCGACACTCAGGGCTTCAATGGCAAGTGAAAACGAAGTCAGGGCGAATCCGGGCAACAGAATAAAACTTATCCTGACCGGCTCTGTTACTGTGGTCATCAGGTGTTGATTTTCTGGCGTGCCGCGCTGGGAGACAGACCGAAATAGTCTTTAAAACAGTTGCTGAAATGGCTGGTACTGACGAAGCCGCAGGCGAGTGACACGTTGGTAATACTCTCATTGCTTTGCAGTAATAACCGTCGGGCATGGGTAATACGCAGTTCCAGATAATAGCGTGAGGGACTGGTATCCAGATGAGTCTGGAACAGACGCTCCATCTGACGCCGGGAAATGGTCATGCATTCAGACAGTTCTTCGAGATTCAATGGCTCCTCTATATTATTGCGCATTAATTCAATGATGTTTCTCAGCGGTTCAGGAAAGGTCGGATTATCCCCAACCTGCAGGGGAACTGAGTCCTGATTTTCTGCAACCTGATCACAACTGAGGATCTCTCTGACTGCCCGGACAACCGCGTCGCCCTGCAGCTGGCCAATGAGTTTAAGCATCATTTCCAGAGCACTGACGGGACCTGCGCAACTGGCTCGTTTGTTACCGACAACCAGTGTATTTCCGGACACTTTAAGGTTTGGGAAGCGCTCGCGCATATAGGCGTGATTGTCCGGATGTGCTGCGCATTCCATATTGTCCAGCAAGCCGGCATGAGCCAGAGCAACGGCGCCGTTCCATAGCCCTCCCAAGGTTATTCCGAGTTTATCCGCGGCTTTCAGGCAGGTTGTGAGTTTGGCATTCGGTTCAAGGGAACAGCGAAAACCGCCACAAATAATCAGGATATCGAGTTCATTGCGATGCTGAATGGGTAATGTTTCAACGGTACCGCCAGTGGCAATGTCGATGCCAAGATCACTGGTAACCATCCGGGAGTTGATACCCAGTGTCATATAATCAAATGCTTTTCCCGGCAGAACCAGGTTAGCCGTAACCAATACATCGACAGCGCCGGTAAATGCGACCATCGAAAAGTTTTCTAGCAGAACAAAACCGACCTTGACCAGTTTTTGCTGGTCGTCATTGTCTTTCAGAAATACTTTGTTGGTATTACTGATCGTTTTACTGAAGTCGCGTTTGATAATTGAATCTGCCATTTATAAGACCTTGTTATAAAAAGAGTATCGACCGTTTTTGTTGGCAATGGTGCTGTGATTTCAGTATCAGGTATTCTGATTCAGGGTGGATAATCTATCAGCCGGGCCGGTTACTGTCTGCATTACCGGCCCGGGTCTCATATTAACGTTGCATCAGTAGATTTAATAGCGCTTTACAGCTGTCAGCAGTGCGTAAGCCTTTAATGCTAGCTATTATCTCCTGTATACGTTTTTCGTCAAAGCTGACGGAAGCCAGCAGCCTGAATTTTTCAATGAACTCTGCCTCACTCATGGCCGTTGCCGGATCACCTTTCGCCTGCGCTACCGGACTGATCAATTGAGTTCCATCACTTAATGTTATGGTAACACGCGAGAGAATCTCTTCAGGAAATCTTACTGACAGGTCGTCCGCTTCTTTTATCTCAATTCTACGGCTGACATTGAGGATATCTTCAGCGTATATGGCATCGCCAGTAACCTCTGCAGGACCGACCTGACCGCGGGTAATCAGTGCTGCAACCGGAAAAGCCAGACCATATTGAGCTTCATCGGCGTTGCTGGGGAAGTGGCCCTGCAGGCGCATCGATTCATGGAAGGTCTCTATTACTACATGCTCAATGTTAGTCCCTCTGATCTGAGGGTTCTCCTGTAAAAGCCGGGTAACGGCCGTCAGTGAAGGCTGGGCCCAGCGACAGACCGGCCAGGGTTTAAAGTACTGAGCATCAATCTCCCAGCGTTTACCCAGATCATCCCAGCAGTGCGCAATTTTACTCTCAGTGACGGTTTCCGCAGGCGCCCCTGTGATACCCGATTGCGCCATCAGTATCGCATTTACCCCGGCATAGGCACCGGCGCCATGGGCGTCCCGCAGATTGGATGGAAAATCGACCAGGCGCATCATTGGACAACGGGGACCGAAATATTCGGCGATTCCCAGTGCGTGGAGAAACTGCTCTTCGTCCATTCGCAACAGCCTGGCTGCACCACAAACAACTCCCAGACCTGAGAATGCACCGGAGGCATGATATTCGGCAGCGGTATCCATCAGTGCAACCCCAGCCCGAAGGCCGGTTTCATAGGCAACAGCCAGTGCTGAGAGGAACTCTTCTCCGCTTATCTCCTCGCCCTGATTACGGTATGCATCGGCTATCGCGAGCAGGGCGGGGACTACTGTCGCGCCAGCATGGCCTTTTGAGGTGAAGTGACCTTCATGAGCGTCCAGGCTGTCAGCACTAAAGCCGCCAGCCCATGCGGAACCGAGAGGGTGCACTTTACGACCGTCAAACAACAGCCGGGTCTGAATGATACCGCCGGAGTAATGCAGGGCCGCATAGTCACGTATATTACGGCTGGTTTCATTGTCTCTGGCACCAGCCATAACGCCGATTATGTCCAGCAGTGAGGTGTTGATAAGCCAGCGGCTATGCTCTGGCATCTCTGAGAATTGCAGTGTCTGAACAAAGTTATACAACGACATTTATATTTCCTTCACAGCCTAAAAAGGCACCCAATAAGGTGCCTTTTCTGATGTTACCTAAAGAGTTACTTGGCAGCCGCGCGGGCTTCTGCCAGCCAGTTGTCATATTCAGACTGATGGGCTTTTATCCAATCCTGAGCGTGACGCTTAATATCTTCCATAGATTTTTCGCCATTCTGCATTTTCAGGTTCTGTGCACTTTCGTCTGCAGCGGTAATCTGAACCAGGGACAGGAGTTTGGTTGCCGCCGGGTTTTCTTCAGCGAATTCGCGATTCAGAACTGATTTAACCTGATCGACTGCAAAACCGAGGTTCTTACCATTAAAGCTGGTATTCACGTCGTTTTTACCATCGGGCAGTGAGGTGTATGGTACTTCCAGCCATACCACATCCTTGTCTTCTACCAGTACACCGGCAATCCACTGAGGTACCCAGGTAAAGTACAGTACTGGCTGACCCTCTTTATAGCGGGTAATGGTATCGGCCATCAGGGCAAAGTAAGAGCCCTGGTTGTGGGTAACCGTATCTTCAAGACCATAGGCCTTCATATGGTGATTGATTACCAGTTCACAGCCCCAGCCCGGGTTACAACCGGTGAGATCAGCTTTGCCATCATCATTGGCATCGAACAACTTGGCGATCTCGGGCTTCTTGAGGTCGGTCAGTTTGGTGATGTTGTACTTATCGGCGGTCTTTTTATCAATCAGGTATCCCTGAAGTACTCCCGGAATAGTGTTGCCTGCTTTCAGCATGGTCTCATCGCCGCCGGCTTTCTGATAAAAACTGTCGTGGAGGATATCCCACATGTGCACACTAAAGTCGGCATCGCCATAAGAGAGCGCCAGCATCATGGTGGCGTACTCTGTTTCTTTTGGCTCTTCTACTTCATAACCCAGCGCCTCGAGCCCTGCGATTGCAATCTCGCCGCGAAAGCGTTCTTCGGCAATGCTGGGGAAGATGGGAGTCACTTCTACGCCTTTACCGGGCATCGACTCTGCATGGGCAGTAGCGGTGAGCGTCAGTGCAGTCAGAGTCGCTGCGGTAGTCAGTTTGGTGATTGAATTATTCAATTCCTTCAGGCATGACTTAATCATTATTGAATCCTCATTTATATTTTTTCTGGTTGAGCTTGTGCGTAGTTAAAGTGTTAACGGGCTTGCAGACTGCGGTAGCTTCGTACAAAAAGACCGACAGGACCTGTTTCGTACCAGTGCAGGGTATTGCTGGCATCGGAACGTTCACCCATTGCCTGTGTCAGACGGTCAAGGAATATGGCTAATAAGACCAGACCAACCCCACCAACGGTCGCCAGCCCCATATCCAGACGTCCAATACCGCGCAGTACCATCTGCCCCAGACCACCGACAGAGATCATTGAAGCGATAACCACCATTGAGAGAGACAGCATCAGTGTCTGGTTAACGCCGGCCATAATGGTCGGGGTTGCCAGAGGTAACTGAACCTTAAGGAGCATCTGTCTGGGGGTGCAGCCGAATGCACGGGCCGCTTCTATTTTGTCGTCGGGGACCTGACGGATACCCAGATTTGTCAGGCGCACCAGTGGTGGCAGAGCAAAGACGATGGTGACCAGTACGCCGGGAACGTTACCGATACCGAACAGCATGACGACGGGCACCAGATAAACGAAAGCGGGCAATGTCTGCATGGCATCCAGAACCGGGCGAACGATCCTTTCAGTACGGTCGCTTCGTGCAGAGAGGATACCCAGTGGAACACCCAGAACAAGGCAGAAAAACAGCGAAGTCAGTACCAGCGAGAGGGTGGTCATTGATTCAGACCAGACGCCAACCAGTCCCAGGAAAAACAGGGTGATAGCACAAAAAACGCCCATTTTTCTGCCGGCTACCTGCCAGCCCAGCAGAGAAGACAGGATGATACCGATCAGCGGCGGAATCGATTGTAAGATAGTTTCTGAAATCTCCAGTACCTGATCTATTGGCCAGCGAATAGCCCGAAAGAAATCGCGAAAATTCTGAACCAGATAGGTGAGGATGCTTTCGACCCACTCTCCCAAAGGGATATGGAGAAACTGAAAGGGATCTAACAGGTTAAATTCTGACATAGTGTTTACCCTGGCTTTTATATTTTTTAGTTATGGTTTAACTGTGGCTGAGAGTCTGCAGCAGCAGGTCTTTTGAAATGACGCCACAGAAGGTGCCGTTTCGCGCTATGACCGGAACCGGATAATCAGAATGAGCGACTTTTTTGACAACATCCTTGATCATGTCATCACTGAAAATGGACTGATGCTGCGTCGCCTGCAGAGATAGCAACGAATCAACCGTGGCTGAGTTTTCGATGTTACTCAGGGGAACGACGCCTTTCAGTTTATCGGCTTCATCGAGAATATAACCAAACTCACTATTGCCCGGTTCAAACGGTTGAATGGTGCCATTGATGCGTATAGTGCAGCCGCTTGTCTGACAGGCAATATCGCCTGCTTTAAGAAACTTGCTGACATCGACTCCTTTGAAGAAAGTTTCCACATAGTCATCAGCAGGGTTGCTCATAATCTCTTTAGGCGTACCGATCTGTACAACCCGGCCGCCTTCCATAATGGCAATTCGGTCGCCGATACGGATCGCTTCATCCAGATCATGAGAGATGAAAATGATGGTCCGTTCCTGCTCTTTCTGAAGCCGGATCAGTTCGCCCTGCATTTCGTAACGGATCAGAGGATCCAGTGCAGAGAACGCTTCATCCATCAGGAGAATAGTCGGGTCGTTGGTCAGGGCCCGCGCCAGTCCTACACGCTGCTGCATGCCACCGGACAGTTGATGGGGAAAGCTGGCACCGTGTTCACCTAAACCGACCTGTTGAAGCGCATCCAGTGCTCTGTGTTCACGCTCTTTACGTTCGACTCCGGATATTTCAAGGCCGAAGGCTGCATTCTCCAGAACAGACATATGGGGCATTAGCGCAAAGGACTGAAAAACCATGCTCATCTCTTTACGACGCACATCCAGCAGGTCAGCATCGCCTAATCCGGTAATGTCTTTACCGTTCAACTCGATGGTGCCGGCGGTTGGTTCGATAAGGCGGTTAAGCAGCCGGACCATGGTTGATTTTCCAGACCCGGAGAGGCCCATAATTACGAAAATCTCACCCTTTTTTACGGAGAAGGAAGCATCGAAAACACCGACTGTCTGCCCCGTTTTTTCAAAGATTTCATCTTTACTTACGCCTTCCCGGAGCATCTGCATTGCCGTATCCGGTTGTTCACCAAATACTTTGTAGACGTTTCTGATAGACAGAATATTGTTAGAGTCTGTCATGCTGCCCTCTATTTACATTTATTATGTTTTTGTCTGTGCGCACGGTTGGTCAGATTATCCATCTGGGCTCCATCCGCTGTTGCTGATCGTTGATATTTAACGGGTTCAGCGGTTCGCTTAAGGTCATTTCTTCTTGTGTTTCACCTTGTTTAAGTTAAGGGGTTTAAGAGAAACCGTCCAACGACTAATTGTTCATAAAAACCATAACTTTTAGTTATTGATGGGCGCGATAATATGGAATTTGGCAGTATTGATAACTTTAATTGTGGGTAATTGGAGCAACTGTGTAAGTTCGTGTCGTTTGCTCTAAGGGCTGCTGTTAATCGCGACAGTCGCTGTTGTGCTTCGGAAGGAGAGGGTTAGTGAGTCTCGCTGGGCAATGTTGATGCTGAAATCCTATGAGAGATTTCGCTAAAGTGTGGCTGTTCTTCCCACTTGGTTTGTTCTGGTTGCACCGGTGACGGGTATGACTCAGTTGCTTTCTAACACCAGGCTGATGATCTTGGGTAGGGGGGACGTAGAGGGGATTATGCACATCGCCGAGTTGACGATTTTAAAAGCCGGGTGCCCTCCAATATGAAAATCCCGGCATATCGGTATATGCCGGGATTGAGTTCAGCTACTTTATTAACCCAGTTTTGATTTCAGAGTGTCGCAATACCAGTCAACAAACTGGCAGACGCCGTTTTCAGCCACTTCGGAAAACGGGCCGGGTACATAGGATGGTGAGCTGACGCCTTTGAAGGTTTCCTCAACCAGTTGACGATCCTGATCGTTGGTCGCCATCCATACTTTGGTCAGGTTATCCAGGTCATAATCCACGCCCTCAACGGCATCTTTAGGCACAATCCATTTAGTGGTTACCAGGGTTTCGCCGGAAGAGAGCGGCAGCACTCTGAAGCTGAGTGCATGGTCGCCCAGAAAGTGGTTCCAGGTTGACGGGTAGTTGAAGTACAGCAGGGCGCCGATATCTTCTACATCAGTATCGTCCAGACGGCCGTTTACAGCTGGCTGACCATCCATCGTATAACTGATGGCTTTGGCAGAGAGTGGGATGCGGGTGATACGGTACTGACCGTTTTCATCCATTACCAGACGGCTTGGAAGTCCTGCGGCTTCACACTTGTCCCAGTGAGCAGTCAGTTCTGGATCGTCTTCGCCACCGACACCAGCAACAGACAGGTTTTCTACGAATGAATTAAGCAGTTCCGGGTGGTTTCCATCACAGTGATAGCATTCACGGTTGTTTTCAAAGACCAGCTTCCAGTTGCCTTTTTCCAGCAGATGAGCTTCATGGGCAACTTTACAGTTTTCCAGATTGTGCGGTGCCAGGAATGGAGTCACTGCTTTACGGAACTGCTCGAAATCAGGAGCGGTTTCGGCAACGCAGATATAGATATAGGTGTTTACGATTTCACAGTTTACCGGAATCAGACCGTGATCATCATTGTTGAATTTTTCACCCATATTCCCCGCAAACAGTAGCTTGCCATCCAGACCGAATGTCCACTTGTGGTAAGGGCAAACCAGTTTGGCGGTTTTGCCTTTAGATTCTGCGCAAACACGGGAGCCTCTGTGGCGGCAGGCATTATGGAAAGCCCGGACATTGCCATTATCATCCCGCACGATGACAACAGGATAGTCACCTACCTGAATGGTCATATATTCACCGGCTTTTTCAATCTCAAATGTATGACCGGCAAAAATCCATTCCTTATGCCAGATCTGTTCCAAATCCTGCTGATAGACGTCTTCATTACGATAGAGTTCACGGCTCAATGCATGTCGAGGCTTACGCTGATTGATCAGATCCAGAGTTTTAATTTTGCTTGTCATTGTTGTAGCTCCCATGACGCTATACTGCTGTAAGTTGTTATAGTTATGGCTTTATTAGCCTTTGCAGGTAGACTGATAGCAGAACAATCTATCAATATAACTGCGGTGGTTATTGTTCATGTGGCTTCAATCTCTTACCGAGATGATTGCATCAGAACAGTTTGAATCGGTTTAAGAACAGGTTTACTCAAACTGAGATTCAGTTTACGGGTGGGCCCAAAACCGGCAAAACGACTTTTTATTTAGAGAATTGAATACCTGAAGTTATGGTTAAACACGTCGAGCCTGATCAGATCCTGGTGAAAATGCCCTCGTTAAGGGCGGTTAAATCATTTGTAGCTGCGGCTAAATATCAAAATTTCACCCGGGCTGCTGAAGCGTTGTGTGTGACTCAGGCTGCTATCAGTCGTCAGATCAGGGAGTTGGAAGCCTCCCTGGGTGTAAGCCTGTTTAAAAGGTCTGGGCGGGCTGTTCAGTTGACGGAGGCCGGTACTATTTTTTATGACGCGGCTTATCTTTCATTCGTCAATATTGCTCAGGCGGCCCAGCGGATTAAGAACAGCGATAAGAGTAAACAGGAGCTGATAATCTGTTGTTCGCCGGCTTTTTCTGCCTTCTGGTTATCCAGCCGCTTACCGGGCTTTTTTGCCGATCATCCGGAGATCGATGTTAATGTGGTGACCACCAATAACTTTTTGCAGATGGAGCCTGGCGTTCATCCGGATATTTTCATTAACAAGATCAGTGATCCACGGGAGGGCTATCACTCTATTCCATTGTTTTACGATCTTATCTATCCGGTGTGTTCGCCCTTGTTTTTGAAGCAGAACCCGGAAATCGTTACGCTAGAGGGTTTGCAAAAGACTACGCTGCTGAATTTAAGTCCTTATGGGCGTTCACAGATAGCTGAGCATGTTGACTGGGATGTGTGGTTTAACAGTCAGGGAATTGAGATTGATGCCGGTCCTGCAGGGGAGAGGCATCTGTTTAATGCGAATGATTACAACATGCTGATTCAGATGGTGCTTAATCATCAGGGGGTCAGTCTGGGATGGAATCAGCTGGTAACGCCTATGATAGAACAGGGGTGGCTGGTCAAGGTCGGTGATCTGGAAATTGATTATAAGGAAAAACGTCATTATCTGACCTATTCAGACAGTAAAAAAGACAATCAGGCCTTCCGCACGTTTAAAAGCTGGTTCCTGAGTAAAATTGCTGAAGAGAAGACCTGGGTCGGAGAACAAACTGATTGACGATGCTTGTTGTTATTCTATAAACCGCCGATGGCGGTTTTTTTTTATCTGAAATACGTGATGGACCACACCTCATGGGTGTCATGCATTCGGCTTAATCACGCTTTGGACGTTTTTATTTAATAACCTGAAGTTATGTTTTGCGCTGAAAAAAGGTTGATTGTGGAGTTAACGCTCCTGTCGTTACTATTTTATCAAGTTCGGATAGCCCTTTTACTAAGACAATTCCGTTTATAAATAACAACGATAACGAAGGTGAATTAAATGCATTTCGAAGGAATTTATACTCCTGTCATCACGCCATTCAAGGCTGATTACTCCATCGACTACGATGCCTATGCGATTCATGTTACTTACCTTCTTGAGTCAGGTGTGCATGGCCTGATGATTGGTGGAACTACGGGTGAATACTATGTTGAGAGCCATGAAGAGCGTGTTCAGCTGCTCAAGATAGCGCGTCAGATTTGTGGCGATAAGCTGCAGATTATTTTCGGTACCGGATCTGTAGATCCGACAAACTCCGTCAGGCTGGCTGAAGATGCTGCAAAGTATGGGGCTGATGTCGTTCTGCTGGCGACCCCCCCTTATTCGCTGCCAACTCAGCGGGAGCTGGCCGAACATGCGCTGACCGTCGATCGTGCCGCTAACCTGCCGGCAATGCTATATAACTACCCTGATCGCATGGGTGTGAATATGGAAGCGGAGTTCTTCGACCGTGTTGCCAGCAGTGACAATATCTGCAGTATCAAAGAGAGTTCTGGCGATATCAATCGTCTGCATATGCTGGCTAATGACTATCCAAGCATCCAGGTTGCCTGTGGTATGGATGACCAGGCACTGGAATTCTTTGCCTGGGGCGCTAAAAGCTGGGTGTGCGCCGGATCCAACTTCCTGCCGACAGAGCATATTGCGTTGTATCAGGCCTGTGTCGTTGAAAATGATTTTAACAAAGGCCGCCGCATCATGGCTGAAATGATGCCATTGATGCATGTACTGGAGCAGGGCGGCAAGTTTATCCAGAGTGTTAAGCATGGCGTGACTCTGGACGGTCGTTTCGCTGGCGAAGTCCGTAAACCACTGCTGGGACTCGAAGAGGCAGAGAAAGACGCAATGGCTCAGGTTGTCGGTGAGCTGAAAGAAAACATCGCTAAAATCGTTGCGGAGGGTTGAATCATGGCTGATCTGCGGACACATGAAGAATATAAGAAAATTGCAGCGGAGCTTACGCCTCCTTCAATGAGCTTTATCAATGGTAGTTTACGTCCTGCCAGTGATGGTGCGACTATCCCTGTCATTAATCCGGCAACCGGTGAGCAGATTACCAGTATCCCAGCGTGTACCGCAGAGGATGTGGATTATGCGGTTGAAAGCGCCCGGGCTGCCTTTGAAAGTGGTTGCTGGAGCAAGATGCACCCGGCAGAACGCAAGGCGGTGCTGATTAAACTGACGCAACTGATCGAACAGCATGGTGATGAGCTGGCTGTGTTGGAATGTATCGACTCTGGTAAGCCTATTTCCGACTGTGTAACGATCGATATTCCAGAAGTCATGCATACCATTTCCTGGCATGCCGAGCTGATCGATAAAATTTACGATCAGACTGCGCCGGTCGGTTCAGGTGCTGTAGCAATGGTTGTGCGTGAGCCTGTTGGTGTTGTTGGGGCGGTTCTGCCATGGAACTTCCCGATTCTGATGCTGGCGTGGAAAATTGCACCTTCATTAGCCGCGGGATGCTCGGTAGTGCTTAAGCCTGCCGCACAGACTTCATTAACGGCTATTCGAGTTGCTGAGTTGGCTGCTGAAGCCGGAGTACCTGCAGGTGTGCTGAACGTGATTACTGGATCCGGCAGCGTAGTGGGTGAGGGAATTGGCCGTCATATGGATGTTGATATGGTGACTTTCACCGGATCAACCGTAACCGGACGCCGTTTCCTGAATTATTCAGCCGATTCAAACATTAAAGAAGTCGTACTTGAGCTGGGCGGTAAGAATCCTTGCGTGGTTCTGGATGATGCTGAAGATCTGGATACTGTGGCAGAACAGGTTGTTGCTGCGGCGTTCTGGAATATGGGTGAAAATTGTTCAGCAGGTTCGCGTCTGATTGTTCAGGAAGGTATTAAAGATGCGTTGCTGGAAAAAGTTGTACAGCATGCTGCAGAGTGGAAAACCGGAGACCCGCTGGATCCATCGAATCAGTTAGGCGCCCTGGTCGATCAGGGCCACTTTAACAAAGTGACCGAGTACTTTGATATTGCCAGACAAGAGGGCCACAAGTTGGTGATCGGCGGTGAATCAGTGGATGGTTGCTATGTTTTGCCAACGATCTATACCGATGTAAAAAGCAGTGATCGTCTGGCGAAAGAGGAAATCTTTGGTCCGATTCTGTCTGTTATAACTGTCAGCAGTTATGAAGAAGCGATTGCGGTGGCTAATGATACTGAATACGGTCTGGCAGCATCTGTTTTCACTGGCAATGCTAAGAAGTCTTTGCGTGCAGCTCAGGAATTACGCGCGGGAACCGTAACCGTTAACTGCTTTGGTGAAGGTGATATAACGACACCATTCGGTGGTTATAAACAGTCAGGCTTTGGTGGACGTGATAACTCAATTCATGCCCATGATCAGTTTACTCAGTTGAAAACTATCTGGGTTGATTTGAGTTAAGCTCAGTACTGGTATAACCACAGTACGTGTTGCTCCTTTTTGGATTAAATGCGCATGCTTTTTGCTCAACGGGCCCCCTGTGCTTATAGCACCGGGGTCGCCCGTCTGGCGAAGGCTGTTAGCGCTTTATGGAGCCGTTAATGGCTAAAAAATACAACATAAAGGTAAAACGCTTACCTAAAGATCCGGGCCCTGCTGCCTGGAACAGCATTTTACCCAAGCCCCAGCAATACCCGGCACTGACTGATGATATACAGGCTGACTGGGTGATTGTGGGTGGCGGTTTTGCTGGTTTTGCCGCTGCCCGGCGTCTGTCTCAGCTGGTGGGACGTTCTGAAAGTATCGTGCTGCTGGAGGCGGGAAGTCTGGCTGACGGACCATCAGGTCGTAATAGTGGCTTCATGATTGATCTGCCTCACGAGCTGAACTCCGAAACGTATGCGGGTGCTCATGAGCATGATCTGCAGCAGATCAGGCTGAATCGTGAAGCGATCAGGTTTGCCGCTAATATGGCGGAAGAGTTCGGCATGGATAGGAAAGTGTTTGATCCATGTGGCAAAGTGACCGCTGCCGGATCCGACAAAGGTGTGGAACATATCGAAAGCTACCGTAAGCATCTTGAGACTCTGGGAGAGGCTTACCAGTTAAGGTCTGCTGCAGAGATGAAAGACTGGACCGGCAGTGATTTTTATTCTCAGGGCTTGTTCACGCCGGGTGCGGTGATGATTCAGCCTGCTGCATTTGTCCGTCAGGTGGCTGCGGGGCTGAGTGAGCGGGTTGCCATCTATGAACACTCGCCAGTGACCGCTTTCGAGCTTGGGGATGTGCACAAGTTGATAACCCCGAAAGGGAGTGTGAAGGCTAAGGGGGTGATTCTGGCGGTCAATGGTCATGTGCAATCTTTTGGCTTCTTTCCCCGGCAGTTATTGCATGTATTTACATTTGCTTCAATGACGCGGGCCTTAAGTAAAGATGAGGTCAGACGCCTGGGTGGAGCGAAAGACTGGGGTATTCTTCCTGCTGATCCGATGGGAACGACGGTTCGTCGTAGTTCTGATTATGCGGGCAGTGGCGATCGGATTGTGATTCGTAACCATGCGACACTCAATCAGACCCTCGAAGCGAGCGGCAGCAATATGAAGCGCGCCGCGATGTTACAGGATCGCTCTTTTGCCAATCGCTTTCCGATGTTGCAAGGGGTGGACATGGAATACCGTTGGGGAGGACGACTGTGCCTTTCCTGGAATTCGATGCCTGCGTTTGGCGAGCTTGAAAATCGGGTCTGGTCGGCCTGTTGCCAGAATGGACTGGGGACAGTGAAAGGCACTCTTTCCGGGATGATGGCTGCAGAGCAGGCTGTATTAGGTAGTTCTGATATGTTGCAAGCGTTTCTTGAGCATCAGCAGCCGAAGATGTTACCGCCAGAACCGTTCCTGTCACTGGGGGCTAACATGACAATGCGCTGGAAAGAATGGCAGGCAGGGATCGAACTGTAGACAGCCTATATTCTCTTACAAAAATGATTACAGCGGCAGAGCTGGCTGCCCGGAGAAACCCATGAGCGAATTTAATACCTCTGATTTTATGAACCCTATGGTGGCCCAGACCTGGTCTAACGGTCGTCATCTGGTGCGGTGTGTAAAGGTGATTCAGGAGACACACGATGTCACCACCTTTACGTTTGGAATGAACCAGCCGGTATTGTTTTTTTTCAAACCGGGTCAGTTTGTTACCCTGGAGCTGGAGATCGATGGCGAGCGGGTGATGCGTTCGTATACTATATCCAGTTCACCCTCTATTCCCTATAGCTTTTCTATTACGGTTAAGCGTGTACCGGGAGGATTGGTGTCCAACTGGTTGCATGATAATCTGCAATCCGGTGAGCAGATAGCGGTGCATGGTCCGGTTGGCCAGTTTAACTGTCTGGATTTTCCTTCCGAGAAAGTGCTGCTGCTTTCCGGTGGCGTAGGCATCACTCCGGTGATGTCGATGGCGCGTTGGTGGTTCGATACTGACTCTGAAGTGGATATGGTCTTTGCCCATAGCGCGCGAACCCCGAATGACATTATTTTTGCTCGGGAGCTTGAGTTTATGTCCACCCGGATCGATAACTTTCAGCTGCATACTGTCTGCGAACGCAATGTGATTGGCCAGGCCTGGGATGGTTACCGGGGCTATATGAACCAGCATATGCTCAGTCTGATGGCGCCGGACTTTATGGAACGGGAAGTATTCTGTTGCGGCCCAGAGACCTATATGAAAGCCATCAGGGCGATGCTACAGGACGCTGGCTATGACATGTCCAGATACCATGAGGAGTCCTTTGGTGAGACGCCGGTCAAGGATGTGAAGCAGGCTGAAAAGCATGCCGATCAGGCCGAACATGAAGAGACGTTGCCGAAAGATCTGGTGCAGGTCTGCTTCACCGACAGCGACCGTAAGGTTTCCGTTGAGCTGGGCTGCACCCTCAATGAAGCTGCAGCCGAAGCCGGGGTTAATATCGCCAAGGCCTGTGGTGTCGGTATCTGCGGGGCTTGTCGAATTAAGGTTGTATCCGGTGAACATAATATGATGCATAACGGCGGTATTAGCGAAGAGGAGATCGCTCAGGGATACGTTCTGTCCTGCTGTACCACGGTACAGGGCGAGATGGAGATAGAATACTGAAATTAACCGCCACTGGTTGGTTTAACGACTACTTATGCAGGGCTTCGGCCCTGCTTTTCAGGTTATAGGGATGATAAGTTGAAGTGTTATAGTAAACAGTTCTGGCTGGGTGTACGGGATCTCATGCCGCTGGTTTCGGGGGTGTTGCCATTCGGGCTTATCGCCGGGGCGACAGGAATTTCGCTGGGGATGTCTCCCGAGATGGTGATGGGTATGTCGGCGCTGTTTTTTGCCGGGTCTGCGCAGTTGGCTGCCTACTCTCTGATACAGGATAATGCGCCTTTCCTCATTATTCTGGCTACCGCCGTGGTCATTAACCTGCGCTTTGCCATTTACAGTGCGACCTTTGCTCCGTTACTTGGGCCGTTGCCTAAGCACTATCGTTTTACGCTGGCTTATATGTTGTCCGATCAGGTCTATGGGCTCTGTTCAATGCCGGCGCAGATGGAAAAACCTATATCTGAACGCATCGGATATCTGGCCGGAGTGGCCCTGGCCTTGTATGTCGTGTGGATGATCTCGGTGGGTTTGGGGGTTGCTCTGGGTGCGGGAATTCCGCCTCACTGGTCGTTGGAATTTACGATTCCGCTGGCCTTTCTGGCGATGCTGGTGACTACTATCACCAGTCGTCTGCTGTTTATGGTGGCGGTTATATCAGGTAGCTGTGCAGTACTGTTTCAGCTGTTGCCGTTTAATACCGGGTTCCTCGTTGCAGTGGTGGCCGGCGTCTGCGGTGGTCTGTGGTTACCCGGACTGATAAAGATGCGGGGTGCTCCCCGTGACTGAAAATCAGCAGCTCTGGCTGCTTTTCTTCGCTGTTGGACTGGGAACCTTTCTCATACGGCTGTCGTTTATTCAGTTGCATGGCAGCGCGGAAGCCCTGATCAGGCGGAGTAAACATATCCTGATGTTGCTGCCCCCGGCGATTCTGGCGGCGTTGTGTATACCTGCCATCATCTTTACCCGGCCACTCACGGATTATCATGTGGACTATTCACAACTGGCGGCCGCGCTGGTGGCTATTCTGATTGCCCGCTTCAGTCGTAGTGTATTCTGGCCTGTCGCGGGTGGGATGTTGTGTCTATGGATGCTGCATTTTATCCATAATTAAATGCTGTTTCAGCTCTGCATTTCGTCAGATGCTGCACTGCCGCTGGCACGGCAAACCTGGTTTTGCTTGCCGGAAAATGCGTAAAGCCTTCTTCAGCCGGCCACCAGATCGCTTTACGTTCACCCTTTCAGAAGCACTTTTATTTCCTCTGTCGTATTTGGACATACACCCGGCGTGTTCGAGCATAGGGCTGTTTATCAGACCCGCTACTATCAATACTAAGAAACCTCACCGGGTGCATGTATGTTGTCCGGCGCAGGTAACCAACAAAGATAACGATAACTGAGATGACTCGCCGGACCTGGTTCTGGCGCGGAGGTACAGATGTTTAAGAAAGAAGACCTGATCCAAGGATATGATGATGTTTTGTGGAATGCGATCTGCAACGAAGAGGTGCGTCAGGAAGAGCATATCGAACTGATCGCTTCAGAGAACTACACCAGTCCACGGGTTATGCAGGCGCAGGGCTCTGTACTGACCAATAAATACGCCGAAGGTTATCCGGAAAAGCGTTATTACGGTGGTTGTGAATATGTTGATGTGGTTGAGCAGCTGGCACTGGATCGTGCTAAAGAGTTGTTTGGTGCTGTTTACGCCAACGTGCAGCCGCACTCCGGTTCTCAGGCAAACGCGGCCGTTTACATGGCGCTGTGTGAGCCGGGTGATACCGTTCTGGGTATGAGTCTGGCCCATGGTGGTCACCTGACTCACGGATCTCACGTTAACTTTTCCGGCAAGATCTATAACGCGGTTCAGTACGGTCTGAACGAAGCGACTGGCGAGATCGATTACGATCAGGTTGAAGCGCTGGCCGTTGAGCACAAGCCTAAAATGATTGTTGCAGGTTTCTCTGCTTACTCTCAGATTGTTGACTGGGCACGTTTCCGCGAAATCGCTGATAAAGTTGGCGCTTACCTGTTTGTTGATATGGCTCACGTTGCCGGTCTGGTAGCTGCAGGTCTTTATCCGAACCCGGTGCCTTTCGCTGATGTCGTCACTACGACAACCCATAAAACCCTGCGTGGTCCACGTGGTGGCCTGATTATCTCCCGTGATAACGAGCTGGAGAAGAAGCTTAACTCTGCTGTGTTCCCAGGTGGTCAGGGTGGTCCGCTGATGCATGTGATCGCAGCTAAGGCTGTGGCCTTTAAAGAAGCGCTGGAGCCTGAGTTCAAAGCATATCAGACACAGGTCGTGAAGAATGCCAATGCGATGGCAGAAGTGCTGGTTGAGCGTGGCTTCGAGATCGTTTCCGGCGGTACTAAAAACCACCTGTTCCTGCTGAGTCTGATTAAACAGGGTCTGACCGGTAAAGATGCTGACGCTGCTCTGGGTCGCGCTAACATTACGGTTAACAAGAATGCGGTACCGGGTGATCCCCAGTCGCCGTTTGTAACTTCAGGTCTGCGTATCGGTTCTCCGGTTGTGACTACCCGTGGCTTTAAAGAGGAACAGTGTCGCACTCTGGCGGGCTGGATCGCGGATCTGCTGGATGTGCTGAATCAGCCTGAAGCGCTGGAAGCGAAAATAGTTGAAGTTAAACAGCAGGTTAAAGCGCTGTGTGCTGACTTCCCTGTTTATAGCTAAACTGAATTGACAAAAAAAATCTAATCACCGGTTTGTTAACGACGACCGGTGAGTTAAGAACTCATTTAAACACCCGGCAGCCAGCGATATATGGTTGCCCCTATTTTGGGAGCTGATGATATGCAGCAATATTCTGGTTTCGGGCTGCTGAAGCACAGTCTGAGTCATCACGAGAACTGGCAGCGTGTCTGGCGTAATCCTACGCCGAAGAAGAAGTACGATGTCATTATCATCGGTGGCGGCGGTCATGGTCTGGCTACTGCATACTATCTGGCGAAAGAACACGGTATCACCAACGTGGCGGTACTGGAAAAGGGGCATCTGGCTGGTGGTAACATTGCTCGTAACACCACTATCGTGCGTTCAAACTACCTGTGGGACGAGTCCGCTGCTCTGTACGAGCATTCCATGAAGTTGTGGGAAGGTCTGGCGCAGGAACTGAACTACAACGTGATGTTCTCCCAGCGTGGCGTATACCATACTTGTCACACGCTACAGGATATGCGTACCAACGAACGTCTGGTTGCCGCCAACAGGTTGCAGGGTATCGATAACGAAATGGTTGATGCCGAGCAGCTGCAGAAGGAGATTCCATCCCTCGACTGCTCCAAGGACGCACGTTACCCGATTATGGGTGCATCTGTGCAACGCCGTGCCGGTAACGCCCGTCACGATGCGGTGGCCTGGGGTTATGCCCGTGCAGCCGATGCTCTGGGTGTAGACCTGATCCAGAACTGCGAAGTAATGGATATGGAGATCAGTGACGGCAAGATTACGGGTGTCAAAACCAAGCAGTACGGTGTTCTCAAGGCTGACCGTGTAGGTTGTGTGGTAGCGGGTAACAGTGGCGTGCTGGCTAAGATGGCCGGTTTCGAACTGCCGGTTGAATCTCACCCGCTGCAGGCGCTGGTATCCGAACCGATCAAACCTTTCCTTGATACGGTTGTTATGTCTAACCATGTACACGGTTACATGAGTCAGTCGGACAAGGGTGACCTGGTAATTGGTGCCGGTATCGATGGTTGGGTTGGTTACGGCCAGCGTGGTTCCTACGGCATTATCGAGCATACGATTCAGGCCATTGTCGAGATGTTCCCGTGCACCAGTCGCGTGCGCATGAACCGTCAGTGGGGCGGTATTGTCGATGCTTGCCCTGATGCCAGTCCGGTTATTTCCGATACGCCTGTGAAGAACCTGTTCTTCAACTGTGGCTGGGGTACTGGCGGATTTAAGGGGACTCCGGGCTCCGGTAATCTGTTTGCGCATACGCTGGCACATGGCAAAGCACATCCGATTGCGGAACCTTTCTCTATGCAGCGCTTCCATACCGGTGCACTGATCGATGAACACGGCGCTGCCGGTGTAGCACATTAACAGGGGCTAATTAACATGTTTCATATCTACTGCCCGCACTGTGCGGAATATCGTGAAGAAGAAGAGTTTCACGGAGCTGGTCAGGCGCATATAGCGCGTCCACTGGATCCGGAAGCCTGCTCTGATAAAGAGTGGGGCGAATATCTGTTTTTCCGGAAGAACCCTCGTGGTCTTCACCATGAACTGTGGGTACACGCAGCCGGTTGTCGTAAATTCTTCAATATGACCCGCGACACCCAGACCTATGAAATTAAAGAAGTCTACAAGATTGGCGAGCAGCCATCTGTAGTGGCTGAGTAACAGGAGCGGAATAATGACACAACAGAACCGCCTCACCAGCGGAGGTCGGATTGACCGTTCCAAGCCGCTGACGTTTACCTATAACGGTAAGCAGTATAAAGGTTTCCAAGGCGATACGCTGGCATCTGCGATGCTGGCCAATGGTATCAATGTCGTTGGTCGTAGTTTTAAATACAGCCGTCCACGGGGCATTGTTGGCTGTGGCGCAGAAGAGCCGAATGCGGTGCTGCAGCTGGGCGCGACAGAAGCGACTCAGGTGCCTAACGTACGTGCAACTCAGCAAGAGTTGTTTGATGGCCTGGTATCTGCCTCAACCAATGGCTGGCCAAGTGTTGAAACCGACGTAATGGGCCTGATGGGTAAAGTCGGCGGCAATATGATGCCACCGGGCTTCTATTACAAAACCTTTATGTTTCCGCAGTCGATGTGGCACACCTACGAATCAGTGATCCGTAAGGCTGCAGGTCTGGGACGTGCACCCCGGGAAAGTGATCCAGATCGTTATGACTCAATTAATCAGCACTGTGATGTGATGATTGTTGGTGCGGGTCCTGCTGGTCTTGCAGCGGCACTGACGGCTGCCCGCGGTGGTGCCCGTGTTATTATTGCCGACGAGCAGAATGAGTTGGGTGGCAGCCTGCTGAATGGCAAAGAAACACTGGATGGCAAGCCCGCTGCTGAGTGGGTACGCGCTGTAGTGGAAGAGCTGAGCACCTATGAAGATGTGCTGATGTTGCCACGTTCAACAGTGAACGGCTATCACGATCATAACTTCCTCACGATTCATGAGCGTTGTACTGATCATCTGGCGGATATTGCGCCGGTCAATCAGGTACGTCAGCGGATGCATCGGGTTCGTGCCAAGTGGGTTGTTCTGGCGACCGGCGCTCATGAGCGTCCACTGGTTTACGCTAATAACGATGTGCCGGGCTGTATGGTGTCTGGTGCGGTGTCGGCTTACATCAACCGCTATGGTGTGGTACCGGGTAATGAGCTGGTGGTGATGACTACCAATGACTACGGCTATCAGGCCGCTCTGGACTGGGCTGATGCGGGTCGTAAGGTCGTAGCTATCGTAGATACCCGTGAAGC
Source organism: Amphritea atlantica (assembly GCA_024397875.1). Classification (NCBI taxonomy): domain Bacteria; kingdom Pseudomonadati; phylum Pseudomonadota; class Gammaproteobacteria; order Oceanospirillales; family Oceanospirillaceae; genus Amphritea; species Amphritea atlantica. The sequence goes on along the minus strand of CP073344.1, from coordinate 2,613,889 downwards.
GGCGGTCGGTGACCGTACCGAAGCGGCGCGTGAGCGTGGTCTGAATATTATCTCCGGTTCTGCGGTGATTGAAGTACAGGGTAGCAAGCGGGTCAGCAGTGTCTCTGTGGCGGCGATCAGTGCCTCCGGATCTAAAGTGATCGGTTCTGTGACTAAGCTGAAAGCCGATACGGTTGCCTCTTCCGGTGGCTGGAGTCCGGTGATTCACCTGTCCTGCCATACCGGTAGTCGTCCAGTCTGGAACGATGAGATTGTTGGCTTCCTGCCGGGTAATACGGTACAGAAGCAGCTGACAGCTGGCGGCATCAATGGTCAGTATGAGACTGCTGCAGCCTTGAGAGAGGGGTTTGACGCGGGTCAGAAAGCGTTGGCTGAAGTGGGTCTGGCAGCTGCAGAGGTCGTTCTGCCGCAAGCGCAAATGCATAAAGTGGCTGCACCGATGAGTCTGTTCCACGTGCCTCATCTGAAGCCAACTTCACAGGCACCGAAGCAGTTTGTAGATTATCAGACCGATGTTACGGCTGCTGGTATCGAGATTGCGTGTCGTGAAGGCTTTGAAGCGATTGAGCACGTCAAGCGTTATACCGCGATGGGTTTTGGTACCGATCAGGGTAAGCTGGGTAATATCAATGGTATGGCGGTGGCAGCGAAAGCGCTGAACCAGTCTATTCCTGAGACCGGCACCACGGTTTTCCGGCCGAACTACACACCGATTGCATTCGGTGCGATCGCTGGCAGTAACTGCGGTGCATTGTTTGAGCCGAAACGTTTTACTGCGATGCACAAGTGGCATGTTGAGCAAGGTGCGGAGTTTGAGGATGTCGGTCAGTGGAAACGTCCGTGGTACTACCCGCAAGCAGGGGAAACCATGCAGCAGGCGCTTAATCGTGAATGTCTGGCGGTGCGAAATTCCATCGGTATTCTGGACGCCTCAACGCTGGGTAAGATCGATGTTCAGGGTAAAGATGCCCGTGAATTCCTGGGACGTGTCTACACTAATGCCTGGGCTAAGCTCGCGGTTGGTAAGTGTCGTTATGGCCTGATGTGTGGCGAAGACGGCATGGTGTTTGATGATGGTGTTACCGCCTGTCTGGGTGAGAATCACTTCGTTATGACGACCACGAGTGGCGGTGCAGCACGGGTGTATGAGTGGCTGGAAATCTACCATCAGACCGAGTGGCCTGAACTGGAAGTCTACTTCAACACCGTAACCGATCACTGGTCAACGGCGACAATTACCGGACCGAACAGTCGCAAGCTTCTGGCTGAGCTGACGGATGCTGATGTCAGCAATGAAAGCTTCAAGTACATGGACTGGAAACAGATCACCGTTGCTGGCGTACCTGCCCGGGTGTTCCGTATCTCCTTCACTGGTGAGCTGTCGTTCGAGATCAACGTACAGGCAAACTATGGTATGCATGTATGGGAGAAATTGCAGGAAGCGGGTGCTAAATATGGTCTGACTCCATATGGTACTGAAACAATGCATATTCTGCGGGCTGAAAAAGGTTTCATTATCGCGGGTCAGGACACCGATGGTTCGGTGCACCCTTACGATCTGGGTATGGGCTGGTGTGTATCCAACCAGAAGCCGTTCAGTTATATCGGTAAGCGCGGCATGAGCCGGGAAGATTGTACCCGTGAAAACCGTAAGCAGATGGTGGGTCTGAAAACCAAAGATCCTAAACAGGTGATTCCGGAAGGTTCTCAGGCGGTGCTTGATCCTAAGGCACCGGTTCCGATGCCGATAGAAGGTCATGTGACCTCCAGTTACTGGAGTGAAAACCTGGGCCACTCGATTGCGATGGGCTTTATTAAAGGCGGCCTGGATAAGATGGGTGAGACCGTTTACTACCCACTGGCTAATGGCACTGTGATTGAAGCTGAAATTTGCAGCCCGATCTTCTTTGATCCGAAAGGGGAGCGTCAAAATGTCTGATCTGAATGTAATGACTCCTGAAGAGAGCGCAGCCACTAAGGCGGCAGTGATGAATCAGGTTCCTGGTTCTGAGATTCAGGGGCAGTCTCCGCTGCACCACGCGGAGCTGGAAAGCCTGGCACAGCAAGGCCCAAAAACCGGCGGTGTCCATCTGCGCGAACTGAAGCTGCTGGGTCATCTGACCCTGCGCTGTAACTCAGCTAATGCTGATCAGCTGGCCGCCGTTGAGCGTGTGCTGGGTGTGGCGTTGCCACTTCAGCCGCTGACTTCGGCTGAGAAAGGTGGTTATTCGATTCGCTGGATGTCCCCGGACGAGTGGCTGATTCTGGTGCCAGGTCTGGAAACCTTCGAGATTGAAACGAAGTTCCGTGATGAGATGCCGGGTCACTACTCACTGGTTAACAGCAGTGGCGGTTCAACCGTGCTGGAAGTGTCAGGTGAAAAAGTGCTTGAGGTACTGAAGAAGTCGATGCCCGTGGACCTTCATCCGAAGGAGTTTCCTGTGGGTAAGGTGGTTTCGACTTTATTTGCCAAGAGTACTGCGACCATCCGTCGTACAGGTGAGCAGCGCTTTGAACTGATCATCCGTCGTTCGTTTGCGGATTACATCTGGCTTTGGTTGCAAGATGCCAGTCGCGAGTTTGGTCTGGTGATTGAAGCCTGATTTGAATGAACCTAAAGCCAGTCCCGTCAGGGGCTGGCTTTGTCCGTTTCTTCTGTTGAATCCTATACTGGATAAACACAGATCAGAGCAGGAGTCTTCTCATGACAAATATCACTAAACCCTGGATCTTCACTGCCAGTTGTCCGAGCAAGCTAGGTACGGTTGATGTGGTGACTCGCTACATGGCTGAGGCGGGTAACTATGTTGATGAGATTCACTCATTCGATGATCGGGTCTCTAAACGTTTTTTTATCCGCATTGAGTTTCAGCCGATGAAGGATGACTTTACTGCGGCAAGATTCGATGCCGAATTTGCCCCGCGGGCGGCTGAGTTTGGAATGGAGTGGGATCTGACCGAGCCGGAGCATCGGCCGCGGGTCGCGATCCTGGTGTCTAAGTACGATCACTGTCTTAACGATCTGCTGTACCGCTACCGTACCGGTCAGCTGAATATTGAGGTGCCGGTCATTATCTCCAATCACCCGGATCTTGAGCATCTGGCTGAATGGCATGGCATTCCGTATTATCACCTGCCGATCACTCCGGAGACTAAGCCCTATCAGGAAGCGGAGATTGTTAAGCTGCTTGAGCAATACGATATCGAGTTGGTGGTATTAGCCCGCTATATGCAGGTACTGTCACCCTGGATGTGTAATGAGCTGAACGGTAAGGCAATCAACATTCACCACTCACTGCTGCCGGGCTTTAAGGGTGCGCGACCCTATCATCAGGCCTGGGAAAAAGGCGTGAAGATGGTCGGAGCAACCGCTCACTATGTGAATAATGATCTGGATGAAGGGCCGATTATTACTCAGGGCATCCAGACTGTTGATCACGCATTTTATCCTGAAGATCTGATCTCTAAGGGGCAGGATGTGGAGCGGGTTACCCTGTTTAATGCAATCCGCTATCACATTGAGAAACGCGTGTTTCTCAGTGGCGGGCGTACGGTAGTTTTTTCCAGCTGATAATACCTTTTTATCGCTGTTTACGTTTTCCAGCATACTGGAAAACGTATCTTTTTCGAGGACAGTTAGGATTATCTCTTCCAGAGAGGTATGTAGTGTGTGGCTCATCCTGACTGACCTCTTTTTCTTTCAGCTTTGCTGTCGTGTGCCTGTAAAAACGCTATTAACCGTTTTAAGAAAATTTCAGGTCGTTAACTGGCATACAGCTACACTTATATAAGCCGATAATCGACTTTTCGAATTAATTTCAGCGCTCAGAATGCGCCGTGGAGACTCTATGTCTATCTCTGTTTTTGATCTTTTTAAAATAGGCGTCGGTCCGTCCAGCTCCCATACTGTTGGCCCTATGGTGGCGGCAGCAAATTTCGCCGAGCATCTGGCGCAACAGAATCTGGCACATATGGTTGCACAGATCCGGATCGATCTGTATGGCTCGCTGAGTGCCACAGGGGTGGGTCACGGTACTGATAATTCAATTATTGTTGGTTTGATGGGGGAGCGTCCCCATAGCATCGATCCGCAGATGATTTTACCAGCGGTTGATGCCGTGAAAGAGAGCGATAGCCTTAATCTGCTGGGGCAGTTTCCGATTGGATTTATCTGGCAGCGGGATATGAATCTGCTGGAGGAAAACCTTCCCTACCATCCCAACGCGATGCGTCTGAGTGCTTTCGGTGCCGATGATAACCTGTTGTATGACAATGTTTATTACTCCATTGGCGGCGGCTTTGTTATCGATGAAAGTGAAGCGACTGCGGATGCCCACTTGGTACCGCAGGTCGAGTTGCCCTATGAATTTAATAATGCCGTAGAGCTGCTGCGTTTGTGTGAAGAGAATAACTTCAGCGTCAGCCAGCTGATGATGGAGAATGAAAAGGTCTGGCGCACGGAGAAAGAGATTCGTGATGGCCTGATGGACATCTGGGCGGCGATGAAAGACTGTATTGCTACCGGGTTGCATAATGAGGGCACTCTGCCGGGAGGCTTGTTTGTTAAGCGCCGGGCGATGAGTCTGCATAAGTCACTGATCCGTTCAACCAAACCTAATATCATCAGCTCGACTCTCGGGGCGATGGATTGGGTCAATCTCTATGCGCTGGCGGTGAATGAAGAGAATGCAGCGGGTGGGCGGATGGTGACAGCCCCGACCAACGGCGCGGCCGGAATCATCCCTGCAGTATTGATGTATTACACCGAGTTTACCCCTAATTCTACTGAAGAAAACGTAGTGGATTTCATGTTGGCCGCTGCTGCCATCGGTGCGCTGTGTAAGAAAAATGCTTCAATCTCCGGGGCTGAAGTCGGTTGTCAGGGAGAGGTGGGTTCTGCTTGTGCTATGGCGGCTGCGGGTCTGTGTGAAGTGCTGGGTGGTACCCCTGAACAGGTTGAAAATGCGGCTGAGATCGGCCTTGAACATAACCTGGGGCTGACCTGTGATCCGGTGGGTGGTCTGGTTCAGGTACCCTGTATCGAGCGCAACGCTATCGGTGCGATGAAAGCGATCAATGCCACGCAGATGGCGCTACGGGGTGACGGTAAACACTTTATTTCACTGGATAAGGTGATCAGAACCATGCGCGATACCGGCATGGATATGCAGGATAAATATAAAGAGACCTCTCGTGGAGGGCTGGCCGTAAACGCGATTGAATGTTGATCTCTGGCACAGGCAATGCATTTCCATAATGGTTTAACACTTCCATGCTATACTTTATTCGGTTAAAGTTAGTCTTTGAGAATGAACCTTTCTGGATGTAAGTGTTTGATTTTTGTCGGAATTAAACAAGCGGGCGCTAGTGATTAGCGCCTGCTAATAATCGGATTCTGATACCCATTAACGCCTGCTTAAGTAACGCAACGGACGCGGAGCGGGCTCAGGTTTACTTATGATGAATGGAGTTAATGGTGGCCAGTCGCGGGCTATCGGTTTTCTGCTGTTAAACAATTTCACCATGATCTCGCTGGCCTCGGCGATTGAAGCACTGCGGATGGCCAATCAGCTTAGCGGTGAGGAACTGTATTACTGGTATACCCTGTCCATAGATGGTCAGCCGGTCAGTGCCAGTGACGGCATTACAATCACCCCGGATGCCGGTTTCGATAACTGTCCTGAGCTGGACACTGTGATCGTGGCCGGTGGCCTGAATATCACTAAAGTTTACAATCGTACCCATATCAACTGGTTGCAAGAGCGGGAGCGGAAAGGCTGTAAAATAGGAGCAATCTGTACCGGTGCTTACCTGTTAGCCGCAGCAGGCCTTCTTGATGGCTATGAGTGCAGTACCCACTGGGAGTATCTGGCTGCCCTGCAGGAAGCGTTTCCCCGGGTAAAGTGCTCCAATCGCCTGTTCAGCTTTGATCGCAATCGTTTGACCTGCACCGGTGGTACCGTGCCTCTCGATATGATGCTCAACCTGATTAAACTTGAACATGGTTATCAGCTTTCTGCTGCCATCTCCGAGATGTTTATCTGTGATCGTATTCGTGATGAAAGCGATCAGCAGAAAGTACCGATGCGTCATGTCTTAGGGACTACCCAGCCAAAACTGCTGGAGATCGTGGCATTGATGGAAGCCAATATCGAAGAAGTGATCGAGATGGATGAGCTGGCCCGCTATGTAGATCTGTCCCGGCGACAGATGGAGCGGTTGTTTCAGAAATACCTTGATTGTTCGCCCTCGCGCTACTATCTCAGACTGCGGTTGCTCCGGGCGCGGCAGTTACTCAAGCAGACCTCGATGTCGATTATCGATATCGCCGCGGCCTGTGGTTTTGTCTCCAGCCCCCACTTCAGCAAGTGCTATCGAGAACAGATGGGTATCCCGCCCCGGGATGAACGACTGGCGCCACTGCTGGGTGATGAAGTGGAACCGTTTGAGGTGGAGACTATGCAGCTGCTGCAGGATACTCAACCAAAACCGACGGGAAAAGACTTTGTTTCCAGTGAAGCGTTTAGCGAGGCCAAAACAGAGTCTACCTTTGGCTCGGTTCATCTGAAGGGAAAGCGGGATAAATAGAGGAGGTATCGCTGACTGCAACTTCCCCCCACCTTAATTCATAAGGCATAAACCAGCCCGAAGTTTTCCTCCCCGATGATGGTTGTGTGGACTGTTGTGAACATGCCGTGCAGAGTATTCTCCGTTTAACCTGCTCCTCTTTGTGGGAGAACAGAGAAATCTTCAGGGTGATGAATTTGTCTCGTTTTCAGGAATACTGCCCATTTTGAGTGATTTTTTGCATAGGGGCATTTATCGATAAATGAGGTTTAAATTTGAAAATCAATGCTGAGTCAATCCAAGCGGTTATTGCGGGCGTGATTGCCTTGTAAGGGAGGTGTTATGCCTTTTCTCCAGTTCTCCGTGCTCCGGTCGCTGTTCAGCTCTGGAGTGATCAGACCGATCCGGAAATCCTGTTACCGATGTCGGCTTTATTGTGATGGGCGGTCGCTTTTTGTCTGCTTTAGAGTGCATAGACAGTGTAAATGGGGTCTTTTATTCGTTGATTCCTTCACCTCTGAGCAATAGCGACATAGGCGTGTTGTCCTGTACGAAAGAGGGATCGGGAACTCTCTTTAAAGATCTGGATGATAAAAAAAATCCCCCACCCATCTACAGCAATGTCTGTTGCTTTTTAGCCTCTGTCATTCAGGCAATAATCGGTACCTGTGCTCTATTTCATTCTGAACGTTAGCCGATCATGTGTATGACTCTCGTGGATCACGCTCGCAATAGCGTCAGGGCAGGCAATACTGGCGTTGCAGCCTGTTGATTTCGAGTATTAACTCTGTATTGTTAGGTGTCTTGTAGTATCAGCAGAGACACCTTGCTAACCGGTTCTGAATTCATTCGCAAGCGACCTGCAGAAGGTGTTTTGGGGGTTGCTGCTAACCTGTAAGAATTTCCGTTGTACTGTGGTTGGTATAGAGATGTTTCGCTATTTTGGCTTTGGATCCAACATGAATATGACCTCTCTGCGGGCGAAGGGGGTTATACCTTTTGCATCAAGGCGAGCGGTTTTGCAGGGTTGGCGCTTGCGCTTCAACGTACAGCATTTCTTTCGCCATGAGGGTGGGGTCGGTAATATAGAGCGAACTGACAATCCGGCTGATAAGGTGCTGGGTGTTCTGTATGATTGCCCGGATGAAGCGCTCCCCTCACTGGATGCCATGGAGGCTTATGGCCATGGTTATGACCGTATTACCGTTAACGTAGACGTTGATGATAAGGAGCAGGTGAGTGCGCTTACGTATATCGGTATGCCTGAGTTTATCGATGATGCGTGTCTGCCAACCCAACGCTATCTTAACCTGTTGATCGAGGGTGCGCGTTCGGCTGATTTAGCGTCAGAATTTGTATCTCACCTGACCGAACACCCGGTTCATCAGCCGGATGAGTATCCGCTTTTCAAACCTCCGGCGGGAGATTTTCCCAGGTTCGACGCCGCTGCACTCGCGAATCAGCCATTGTATACCGCACTGTATGGGGCTGTTTTTGATATGTCTGGAGCCCGGCCATTACATGACTACCTGAAGATTTTTTTTGGCGGAAGAGATATGACCCTGTTCCATATCAAACGGCTTGATAGCAGTGACGGTAATGAAACTCTTGAGGATATTTGTCACGGCCGGATTAATGATGCCCAACGACACTACCTTAATTGCTATCTGAATGAGTATGCCAGAGAGTATCGTTACGTGGGCCATTTCGACTACAACTCAAACTGTAACAGCAACCTTACACCGAGAAAGGAATAGAGTAATGGATCAGTTTCCAGAGGTACTTGCACATGGTGCCATTGAAGAAGTATTTCCTGATATCTTTTTTGTCCGCGGCGCGATGGAAACCGTTCTTCAGGGCATGGATTGGCAATTCAGCCGTAATATGACGGTGGTGCGTGACGCTGAGCGCTTAATCATTATTAACAGCGTGCGCCTGAGCGATGACGGACTCGCTGAACTGGATAAGCTGGGGCGCGTCACCGATGTGGTCCGCCTGGGCTGTTTGCATGGACGGGACGATCAGTTCTATGTGGATCGCTATAATGCGGATTACTGGGCGCTGCCTGGGGTGGGGCAGGAGGACGGTTCGAAGGCGAGTGATCAGAAGGCGGTTCGGACACTTACCGAGGATGGTGCGTTACCTATTTCAGATGCGTCTCTGTTTCAGTTCCGCACGACTCAGATGCCCGAAGGGATTCTCCGCATTGATCGTGCCGGGGGGATTCTGATTGCGTGCGATGCATTACAAAACTGGCTGGCACCAGATGAGTATTTTTCTGATGCTTCACGAGAGCTGATGCAACAGATGGAGTTCTTTACCCCGGCGAATCTGGGCCCGGTCTGGCTGCAGGCCGCTACGCCCGCGGGTGAAGATTTTGCGCGCCTGAAAGCGTTATCATTCAGGCATGCCTTATGCGGCCATGGAGACCCTCTGCACGACACCGCCTATGAGGATTATCACGCCACGTTTAATCGTATCTTCGGTGTCTGAGCGGCGGGTAGGAGAGCTGACGTGAAAGAGCCTTTACCACAACTCCCGGACTATAAACCTGAGTCGCTAATATACCGTGCGGATGGACGCGCGGTTTATCGTGGCCGAAACACTGAAACGGGCGCTGTGGTAGCCATTGAAACCCTTGATGTCGAATTTCCGGACCGTCAGCAGGTGGCTGAAATTCGTCGTGAAGGTGAGATCGCGCAACGATTGATTGACGTTGACGGCGTGCGTAAGGTGCACGCCGTGATCCCCCATGGCAGTGGCAACCTTGCCCTGGTGTGTGAACTGTTTGAAAGTTCTCTCAAAGCGCTTCTTGCCCTCAGCGGAGGCCGTGGCTTGCCGCTGGTTGAGTTTCTCGAAATTGCGCTGAGTCTGGCGCACACACTGGGGGAGATTCATAGCCGGGATATTGTGCATAAGGCATTGACGCCTGGGAACGTGCTGTTTAACCCTGTCAACGGTGCGACAGGGCTGGCTGGCTTCGGTATTGCCTCCGAGCTGGATCAGGAGCGACAGGCTTTGCAAATGTCGCGTCAATTAGAGGGGCCGCTGCCTTATATCTCTCCAGAGCAGACAGGGCGAATGAATCGCGACCTGGATTACCGTTCTGATTATTACTCACTGGGTGTCCTGCTATTTGAATTGCTAACCGGCCAGCAGCCATTTCAGGCTGACAATGTGCTTGAATGGGTGCACAGTCATATCAGTCGTATACCCCCGGCGCCGCACGAAATTGATCCTGAGATACCCGAAGCCGTATCAGCCATTGTGCTGAAATTATTAGCTAAATGTCCCGAGGCTCGTTACCAGAGTGCCGGGGGGTTGATCCATGATCTGACCTATTGCGCTGACCGGCTTGCTGCGGGGCAGATGATCGACCTTTTCGAACTGGGCAAAAAAGAGGTCGTACAGAAATTTCTGGTGCCGCAAAAACTGTATGGCCGTGAATCTGAGCTTGGGCAGCTGTTTGAGTTGTTTGACGCCGTGGTGGCAGGTGGAAATGCGTTCTGTCTGGTTAAGGGCTATTCCGGGGTTGGTAAATCGTCATTGGTTAATGAGATTGACCAGCCGCTCGTGCGCGAGCGGGGCTTTTTTGTCCAGGGTAAGTTTGAACAGTTTCAGCGTGGAGAGGCGTATACGGCGCTTGCCGCCACGTATCGTAGTCTTGTGCAGCAGATCCTGGCAGAACCCGAGGCGCAACTCGCAGGGTGGCGTGAGCGTTTACTGGAAGCATTAGCAACGAATGCCGCGTTAGTCGTTAATCTGGTGCCTGAGCTGGCGCTGATTATCGGGCCACAACCGGCTGTTGCCGAACTTCCTCCTGCCGAGGCGCGAAACCGTTTGCAGATGGTACTGATCGCGTTTCTCCGTGTGTTTGCCAGCGATGGACACCCGGTGGTGTTATTCCTCGATGATCTGCAGTGGAGCGATGTACCGACCTTAGAGTTTTTACGCCGTCTGGTGACATCGAGAGAGCTGAGTCACTTGTTGCTGATAGGCGCGTACCGGAATCACGAGGTTGGTGCGGGTCACCCTCTGCGCCTGTTACTCGATGACCTGACCGGTCGGGAGAATATCCATCAACTGCACCTCGATCAGTTGGATCGTGCTTCTGTGAGGCATATGGTGTCTGATGCATTGTGCAGTAATGTGGAAGAAACCTGGCCATTGAGTGACATGCTCTATGATAAAGCTCAGGGTAATCCCTTCTTTACCAATGAACTATTGCGTCAACTGCATAAAGAGGGCGCAATCGTCGCAGACCCTGTCAGCGGAAGGTGGTGTTGGGATTTAGATACCGCCCGCTGGTCGGGTGTAAGCAGCGATGTTGTCGAGTTCATGGTCGACAATCTGCGCCGCTTTACGCCTGAGACACAGCGAGTCCTTCAGTTAGCTGCCTGTATTGGCGGGACGTTTGACCTGCATACACTCGCCGCAATTTATGAAGCCCCGATTGAAGCCGCTGCTGCGGCGCTACTGCCGGCGCTTAAACAACATACGGTGCAGCCGCTCAATAGCGATTATCGTCTGGTGGGGGAGGTTTCGGCCGTTGTTCCTGGCGAGTTGCTCGCGGTTAATCCCGTCTATAGATTCCAGCATGACCGTGTGCAGCAGGCTGCTTATGCGTTGATCGATCGGTCGCTGCTGCCGGAAGTTCATCTTTCGGTGGGGCGTTTGATGTTGCGTCACGTCGATAATCAGGTGCCCGATGAGAGACTGATTGATATTGTCGGTCATCTCAACGAAGGTCGGAGATTGATAAACTCAGCGGATGAGCAGCGTTTTCTTGCTGAGCTTAATTTACGTGCGGGTATACGTGCCAAGCACGCTTCCGCTTATGAAGCTGCACTTAAATATCTTCAGATCAGTGCAGAGCTCTTACCGGCAGCTCCCTGGAATAATGCCCCCCTGCTTATGCAGGCATTGGCGGAGGAAACTCAGCAGTGTGCTTATCTGACCGGGCGGGTAGATGAGGCGGATGAGTGGATTGAGGTTATGCTGGAAAACGCTCAGTCAGATCTGGAGCGCAGTAACATTCTTGCGATCCGCACCCGGCAATATGCAACCCTCGGGCGTATGGAAGATTCGATTCGTTCAGCCATACAGGGACTGACAATCCTTGGCGTCGAGTTTATTCAAAATCCCGGATTGAATGATATCGTGGAAGAGCGCAAAAGGGTTGAAGATAATCTGGGAGGTCGGGTTATTGCTGAGTTAGTGGATGCTCAGCCGGTTGATGACCCTGCTACGCTTATGGCCATGCGACTACTCATGGAAACGTTTGCCGCGGCATTCCTGTCTGGCAGTGGCAACCTGTTTCCATACCTTGTCATGAAGGCGGTTAATCTTTCTCTGCGTCATGGAAATTGCCCCGAAACCGCGTTTGCCTATGCAGCTTATGGAATGTTGTTGTGCGGCGAATATGATGAGCCTGAAGAGGGGTTTGAGTATGCAACAGCGGGTTTGGCGATTAACGAAAGTCTTGATGATCTGACGCTACGGGCCCGGGTTATCTATGTGTATGCGATGTTTGTATATCACTGGAGTAAGCCCTGGTCTGGTCTGACGTCCTTGTTTCGAAAAGGGATCGAAGCGGGCTATCAGTCCGGCGATCTGCTCTATCTCGCCTACAGTGCTCAGGATTGCGTGATTTGGGATCCCTCTATGGATCTGGAAACCGCCTATCGGTTACACGCAGATAATCTGGAGATCGTGCGTGAATGCGCCTATCAGGATTCGCTGGATTCCGGCACCTTGTTCTTACAGTTGCAGCGCAACTTATTGGGACTTACTGATGCGCCCTGCTCATTAAGTGATGATCAGTTTGACGAAACACAATGCCTTGAGGGGATGCGGCAACGACAGTTCATGACCGGTATTGCTAACTATCATATTTACAGTGTCGAGGTTTGCTCTCTTTACGGTGAATATGAGCGCGCTCTGGAGCACGTTCGGGCTCAGGATGAGCTGATAAAATCGGCTATGTCGCTGCCTCAACTGGTGCGTTTCTACATTACCGTGTTTCTGACCCTGTCAAGCTTGTATCCCGATATGGGGGCGGAGCAGCAGTCCGAAACCCGTGCCCGGCTTGAACGTGACCTTGCGCGAATGAAACGCTGGGCTGACAGTTGCGAGGCTAACTTCCGTCACCTGCAGAATTTAATGGAAGCCGAACTACAACGCCTGGATGGTGATCATGAGACGGCACTTGAGCGTTACGATATCGCCATTGATGCGGCTCGGGATAGTGGCTTTCTCCGGGATGAAGCCATCGCCTGTGAGCGTGCCGCGCGTCATCTTTTAGCGATTGGTCGCAGACGTTCTGCCGAGGGGTATTTGCGCGCTGCGCATCGGATATATGATCGCTGGGGGGCTCATCGTAAAGTCACTTTGCTGGAGCAGGAATTTTCGATATTACGTGAGCTTTCTCCTATAACGGGTGCTTCTTATAACAGAGGCGAGACTGGCGATCTCGATCTTGCCTCAGTCATGAAGGCATCCCGGGAAATCTCAGAAGAGATGATTCTCGATCGGCTATTGAAAAAGACGATGTCGATTCTGCTGGAAAATGCCGGTGGCCAGTGGGGCTGCTTAATTGTGAAACGAGAAGAAGGACTGGTCGTTGAGGCCGGTACGTTCTCTGATGGCGGCTTATCAACGGAGAGTATACCGGGTCGATCACTGGTACCGGACTCACTGGGGGCGAAGATTTTCCTGCCGGTAACGCTGATTAGTGAAGTATTGCACAGCGGTGAGGCAGTGGTGCTCCGCGATGCCGCCTCTGAGGGTTCATTCATGCAGGACCCTTACGTACTTGAGATACGGCCGGTATCTGTACTCTGCGTACCCATTTTACGCGAGCGATTCGAAGGCGTTTTGTATATTGAGAACAACCTTGCCAGTGGAGTTTTCACTTCAGGGAGGGTAGAGGTTATACGTCTTTTGACTGCTCAGGCATCGGTTGCCATTGAGAACGCACGTCTGTATGAGCAGATACAGGATTATTCCCGTACTCTGGAGGAGAAAGTCATCGAACGGACGGCCTGTCTGGAACAACTTAATCTTGAGCTGCAAGGGCTTGCGGATTGTGATGGCCTGACAGGTGTAGCTAACCGTCGCAAGGGTGATGCCTATCTGGTTGAAGCATGGAGGCGTATGCGGCGTGAAAAAAGGCCGTTGTCCGTTATTATGATTGACGTTGACCATTTCAAGGCATTCAACGATGGCTATGGACATCAGGCTGGTGATGACTGTCTGGTTGCTGTGGCTGCAACGGTTCGGGACACGTTATTCCGTCCGGCCGATCTGGTTGCCCGTTATGGCGGAGAAGAGTTCATGCTTATTTTACCCGATACGGATGTCGAAGGCGTGGCCAAAGTCGGGGAGAGTGTCCGACAAGCGGTGCAGGATATGGCGATTAATCATGAGCATTCCTCCGCGGGTTCCGTGGTTACGGTGAGTGTTGGAGTCGCCACGGTTGTGCCTGAAACAATCGGCGGAGCGGAACACTTGCTACGTGAAGCGGATATTGCCCTTTATCGTGCCAAGCGAATGGGACGTAACCAGGTACATGCGGCGCCTGAGTTTATGGCAATGAATTAGCGACCCGGCTGTTGTTCATCGGGTTTTGCTGATATTTTTTTTAGCGCAAACAAAAGGGCCATGGATCTGACTGGCCCAGATACCCCGGATCTTTCTTTGTGACCCCGGTGTTCTCTGTGGTGAATCTTTAGTACCGCAGAGCGCACAAAGGGCAGCCTTGGTATAGATTCCGGTCAGAGCTATTGGCTTGTAGGCGCTGCATCCTGCAGCGATTCAACTCATTCCCCGCACCCGCCTCCCGCACATACTATCGCCTCTGCGCACGTTCCTTATTGATGAAGTGCCCGAGCGCATGTCAGCGCCCCTCCGTAGCGGGGTAATAGAAACAGGTTTCTTTCATCGTGCTCGGGTCGGGTAAAGAAATCCTGGAGCTTTCTCGGTAAGCGCGTCCTTCTTGGCGGTAAGTTTTTCAGGGTTCGAAAGGGCTTTTCCACATTGACTGCTAAGATATTACAGGGGTCGAAACGGGGGGCAGGTATAGCTCAGCGCAGAGGAGGCGCGGTATCAGGCGTATCTGAGCAGGGTATGCAGGAAAAAATTATCTGCCGTCGTCGCTTTTAGTAGTGTGCAAGTCGTTTCCAGCCCCCTTTGAGATCTCCCGAATAACTACACTGATCCTAATGATGAAAAGGTCTGATGTGGATCTTTTTGCCTGCGGGCCTGTGTACTTACCGGGTACCGTTAACTCTGATTCAGAAGGATATCTAGATGAACGCAGCTGATCTGCACAATGATGCCATCGTTATTGATGGTCTGATCTGCGCCAAATGGGAGCGCGCCCTGTTTGAAGATATGGCTAAAGGTGGTCTGACCGCCGCTAACTGTACCGTTGCATTCTGGGAAAACTTTGAAGGCACCGTGCGTAATATCGTTGAGATGAACGACCTGATCGAAGAGAGCAGTGATCTGCTGATCAAGGTGCGTACCACTGAAGATATTAAGCGGGCCAAGCGCGAAGGTAAGACCGGCGTGATGATGGGCTTTCAGAACGCTAATCCGTTTGAAGACCAGATCGGCTACGTTAAGGTATTTAAAGACCTTGGCGTAGGCATTGTACAGATGTGTTACAACACCCAGAACCTGGTGGGTACCGGTTGTTATGAGCGTGATGGCGGTCTGTCAGGCTTCGGTCGTGAGATTGTTGCAGAGATGAACAAGCACGGTCTGCTGTGTGATCTGTCTCACGTCGGCCCGAACACCGCTAAAGAGGTGATCGATGAATCTAAGCAGCGGGTGTGTTACTCCCACTGTCTGCCAGCAGGTCTGAAAGAGCATCCCCGTAATCGTACCGATGAAGAACTGAAGTATATCGCTGATAAGGGCGGTTTTGTTGGTGTCACCATGTTTACGCCATTTCTGCGTGCCGGTGTTAACGCCACCATCGATGATTATGTAGAAGCAATTCAATACGTTTACAACATCGTCGGTGAAGATGCGATCGGTATCGGTACAGACTTTACTCAGGGGCATGGTCATGACTTCTTTGAGTATCTGACCCACGATAAGGGTTATGCCCGTCGCCTGACTCGCTTTGGCGAGATCGTTAACCCTAAGGGGATCCGTACGGTAGGCGAGTTCCCGAACCTGACCGAAGCGCTGTTGCGTCATGGTTTTTCTGAAACTCAGGTGCGCAAAATTATGGGCGATAACTGGGTGACTTTGTTGAAGGATGTCTGGGGCGAATAATCGGCTAAACGGTTAGCTACTATACTGGTAGCGCTTTAGGTAAATAAGAATAGTAATAATTCTATAGAGAATTTTGAGGTAGAGACAATGGGTGTACATGCGCCAGAAATGCCAATTGAAGTAAATGATGAAACCGGAGTATGGACTACCGATGCGTTGCCGATGCTGTATGTGCCGCGTCATTTCTTTGTCAATAACCATATGGGGATTGAAGAGGAAATCGGGGCTGAGCGTTATGCTGAAATTCTCTATAAAGCAGGTTATAAGTCAGCTCATTACTGGTGTGAAAAAGAAGCTGCTGAGCATGGGATCTCCGGTAAAGATGTCTGGGATCACTATATGAAGCGTCTGTCTCAGCGTGGCTGGGGATTCTTTATTACTGAAGAGCTGGATATCGAAGCCGGTACTGCGAAGGTGCGGTTGGAAAATTCTGCGTTTGTTTATCAGTATGGTCAGGTAAACCGTAAAGTGGATTACATGTTTACCGGCTGGTTTGCCGGAGCGATGGATCAGATTGCCGAGAGTCTCGGTTATGCGGTGCGCACCAAAGCGGAACAGACTCAATGTGCTGCTGAAGAAGGCTGTGACGTGGGCTACTTTGAAGTGACTCCGCTGTAAGCATTTTTATAATAAATTTAAATATCGGCAGAGAAGATCGTCTTAAAACAATGCAGTTTTAAACGATCTCTCCCATTTATAATGTATCGGGGTGAGAAACTATGTCCCAGTTTGATGTTCTGTTTGAGCCGCTTAAGATTAACAATCTGACAATTCGTAACCGTGTTGTCAGTACAGCTCACGCCGAGGTCTATGCGACCGATGGCGGTATGACTACTGATCGCTATGTTAAATACTATGAGGAAAAAGCCAAGGGTGGCTGTGGCCTCTGTATCTGTGGCGGTTCCAGTGTAGTATCCATCGACAGTCCACAAAGCTGGTGGAGTTCTGTAAACCTGTCTACTGACCGTATTATCCCGCACTTCCAGAATCTGGCGGATGCGGTGCATAAGCACGGCGGCAAGATCATGATTCAGATCACCCATATGGGACGTCGTTCCCGCTGGGACGGTGAAAACTGGCCGAACCTGATGTCTCCGTCTGGTATCCGTGAGCCGGTTCACCGCGCTACCTGTAAAACCATTGAAGAAGAAGAAATCTGGCGTGTTATCGGCGATTTCGCTCAGGCCGCGCGCCGGGCGAAAGAGGGTGGTCTTGACGGTGTTGAGCTGTCCGCGGTGCATCAGCATCTGGTCGATCAGTTCTGGTCTCCCCGGGTTAACAAGCGTACCGATCAGTGGGGCGGATCTTTTGAGAACCGTATGCGCTTCGGTATGGAAGTACTGAAAGCGGTACGTGCGGAAGTCGGCCGTGACTTTGTTGTCGGTATGCGTATTACCGGTGATGAGTTCCATCCGGATGGTCTGAATCATGACGATATGAAACAGATCGCCGCGTATTATGATGCCACTGGTGAGCTCGATTTCTTCGGCGTGGTCGGGTCTGGTTGTGATACCCATAACACCCTGGCGAACGTTATCCCGAATATGAGTTACCCGCCGGAGCCGTTCCTGCATCTGGCGGCGGGCATTAAAGAAGTTGTTTCTGTTCCGGTTATTCATGCCCAGAACATCAAGGATCCGAATCAGGCTAAACGTATTATTGAAGCCGGTTATGTGGATTTTGTCGGCATGACCCGCGCCCATATTGCTGATCCGCACATTATTGCCAAGATCAAAAATGATCAGGTAGATCAGATCCGTCAGTGTGTTGGCGCGAACTACTGTATCGACCGTCAGTATCAGGGTCTGGACGTGCTTTGTATCCAGAATGCTGCGACTTCCCGCGAATATATGGGGCTGCCGCACATCATTGAGAAAACCACTGGCCAGGTGCGTAAAGTAGTCGTTATTGGTGGTGGACCGGGTGGTCTGGAAGCGGCGCGTGTTGCTGCGGAGCGGGGTCACAATGTTGTTCTGGTCGAGCGAGCTGAAGAGCTGGGTGGCCAGATTACGCTGGCGGCTAAAGCGCCACAGCGTGATCAGATTGCCGGTATTACCCGTTGGCTGGCCATGGAGCTGGAACGTCTGGGTGTTGATATCCGTTTGGGTACCGAAGCTAATGAAGAGCTGGTGCGTGAGCTGAACCCTGATGTCTGTGTAATCGCTACCGGTGGTCGTCCGTTTATCGATCAGAACCCTGAATGGGGTGCTGAAGAAGGTCTGGTTATCTCTAGCTGGGATATTCTCAGTGGCAAGGTTGAACCGGGTAAGAACGTCCTGATCTACGACACCATCTGTGAATTCTCAGGTTTGTCGGCAGCGGATTATCTGGCAGCGAAAGGCTCACTGGTTGAGATCGTTACCGATGATATCAAGCCGGGTGTGGGTATCGGTGGTACTACCTTCCCAACCTATTATCGCTCTCTGTATGAGAAAGAGGTGATTATGACCTCTGACTTCCTGCTGGAAAAAGTTTACCGTGAAGGCGACAGCCTGGTTGCTGTACTGGAGAACGAATATACCGGTCAGCGTGAAGAGCGTGTGGTTGATCAGGTGGTGGTTGAAAACGGAACCCGTCCTAATGAGGAGCTGTTTTACGCGCTGAAAGGTGAGTCACGTAACAAAGGCCAGATCGACAACGAGGCGTTATTTGACATTAAACCGCAACCGGTGCTGAGTGAGTCCGGTGACGGCATGATTCTGTGGCGTCTGGGTGATTGCGTATCGCAGCGCAATGTTCATGCAGCGATGTATGATGCGCTGCGCCTATGTAAAGACCTATAAGGCGACTGCGCTTGGCAGGGTGGTATTAAAAGCTGCCGGGTGATCCTCACATAGCGCTGCTATGCTGCGGTCCCCCGTCAGCTTTTTCCTATCCCCGCCTGCGCTGGTAACGCTTTTGGTCTGCGCAAAGCCTGAAAACTATTAAGCACGGTGATGCCGGGCTGGTAAGAATAACAGGGCTGACTTAACAGCCCGATAGCTGTTTTTTGTTGGGGTACCCTATGAGTTTTGAGTGGTTACATCCTTTACTGATTGCGACAGCACTGGTGCTGGCGGTGATTGGTGCTGTACGCCGGGTTAATCTGTGGCGTGCCGGTAAACCGGATCAGATCAATCTGATCGCCGGTCTCATGGCTATGCCCGGACGTTATCTGCATGACCTGCATGATATTGTCGAGCGCGACAAATATATGTCCAGAACCCATGCTGCAACTGGCGGTGGTTTTGTTCTTTCTGCGTTGCTGGTTATTCTGGTGCATCTGCTGGGTATCGATAGCCAGATTCTGGCCTGGGCGCTGCTGGCTTCTCTGGCACTGATGTTTGTCGGTGCTCTGTTTGTATTTAAGCGTCGTCTTAATCCTCCAAGCCGGATCTCCAAAGGTCCGTGGATGCGTCTGCCAAAGAGTCTGCTGGCGTTTGCCGGTGCCTTCTTTGTGCTGACCCTGCCTGCTGCCGGTGTACTGCCTGAAGGCAGCGGTGGTGTGCTGTTGACCATTGTGCTCACCGCGCTGATTATCTGGGGAATGGGTGAACTGTTCTTCGGTATGACCTGGGGTGGTCCGATGAAGCACGCATTTGCCGGTGCGCTACATCTGGCTTTCCACCGTCGTCAGGAACGCTTCGGTGGCGGTCGTTCGACCGGTCTGAAGCCTGTTGATCTGTCTCTGGCTAAAGAGATCGGCGGTGTACTGGGCGTGGCGAAACCGACCGATTTCAAATGGAATCAACTGCTGGGCTTCGATGCCTGTGTTCAGTGTGGTAAATGTGAAGCGATGTGTCCGGCTTTTGCCGCGGGTCAGCCTCTGAATCCAAAGAAACTGATTCAGGATATGGTGGTGGGTCTTGCTGGCGGAACTGATGCTAACTATGCCGGTAGTCCTTACCCTGGTAAAGGCGTTGGTGAGGCTCAAGGCGGTCCGGATCATATTATTACCGATGGCCTGGTAGATCCTGAAACGCTCTGGTCCTGCACGACCTGTCGTGCCTGCGTTGAGGAGTGTCCGATGATGATTGAGCATGTGGATGCTATCGTCGATATGCGCCGTTATCTGACTATGGAGAGGGGCAACACTCCGAATAAAGGTGCTGAGGTGCTGGATAATATTATCGCCACCGATAACCCGAACGGCTATGCACCGGCCAGTCGTACTAACTGGGCGGCGGATCAGAACCTGCCATTGATGCGTGATGTTAAACAGGCAGAAGTGTTGTTCTGGGTTTCCGATGGTGCATTTGATATGCGTAGTCAGCGTATCCTGCGTGCCTTTGTAAAACTGTTGAAAGCGGCTAATGTTGATTTTGCCGTGCTGGGCGATGAAGAGCTGGACTGCGGCGATGTGGCCCGTCGTCTGGGGGATGATGCGACTTTCCAGAGTCTGGCAAAGCGTAATCTGGATGTGTTGTCGCAGTATAAGTTTAAGCGGATCGTCACTACCGATCCCCATGCTTATCACTGCCTGCGTAATGAATACGGTGACTTCGGTTCCGATGCCCTGAATGATGTGGAGGTGTTGCACCATACTACTTTCCTGAATCAACTGGTGCAGCAGGGTCAACTGAAGCTGAATGATTTTACCGGTGCGAAAGTGACTTATCATGATCCCTGTTATCTGGGACGTTACAACGGTGAGTATGAAGCGCCTCGTGAGCTGCTGCGCTCTATGGGCATTGAAATCGCTGAGATGGAACGTTCCGGCTTCCGTTCGCGCTGTTGTGGCGGCGGTGGCGGAGCACCGATCACCGATATTCCAGGTGAACGGCGTATCGCGGATATGCGAATGGAAGATGCTAACAGCACGGGTGCAGAATTAGTGGCGGTAGGCTGTCAGCAGTGTACAGCGATGCTTGAGGGTGTGGTTGAACCGCGTCCGGAGGTCAAAGATATTGCTGAGATTCTGGTAGATCAGCTCGTCGATCTGACCGCTGATGCGAAAGCAGGTCAATTGGCCCAGGAGGTGCACTGATGTCCGATCATAACTCACACGATGTGCTGCGCCGTGATCCCCGGGCCGAATGGATCGCCCGTAACCGTCTGCACCCGCTGCATGGCACTGTAGCCAGCAGTGAGACCGCAGAGGTGCGGGGGCCTAGCGGGCTGCTGCGTAAAAACCCGCACAAGGTTGGCTTTATCGGACCTAACGGTATTAAGCGGATTGATCGCCTGAAAGGCAATGCTGCTGCAACAGGTAAAGGTCGTCGCACTGGTGCCGCACAAGATGTTCAGCTGCCATTACATAAGGTTGAAAATCCAGACTTCTATATTGTTGTCGTACCGGATATGGTGGGCGGTCGTCTGACAGGTCACGATAAAGACGTGATCGGTCAGGCCCATAAGTTGGCTGCAGGTATTGAGGGCAATGGAGCAGTCCTGGCAGTGTGTTTTGGCCAGAGTAAAGAGGAGCATTTCGATACCGCTGGTGTTGATCGTCTGCTGTTGCTCGACGATGAGCTCTATGAGGGCTACTGTCCGGAACAGCGACTGGCGGCGCTGGTGCAGGTTGAGGCAGGCTATCAGCCGAAACACTGGCTCTTCCCGGACAGTGTTAATGGCGGCTCTGATCTGGGCTCCCGTTTGGCTGCGCGCATCAAAGAGCGTCCTGCAGTACAGGCCTGGCAGGTAGATAATCAAATATCAGTCTGTCGGGGTGCCGGTGGCACGACTGATATTACCCGCGCAACACCACGTTTGCTGATGCTGGCAGAAGAGTGTGCGGATCAGATTGATGAAACCCGTCATGAGGCGCTTTCGCTGGAACTGCCGGTTGTTCCGGCGGTGATTGCGCAGCTTCAGGATAAGGGCCAGGTGGCGGTTGATCCGAATGCGATCTCGCTGGCTGAGGCGGAGTTTATTCTCTCTGCCGGTAACGGTATCCATAACTGGGATCAGTTCCATGAGGCTGCTGCAGTGCTGGGTGCTACTGAGGGTGCCAGTCGGGTGGCGGTGGATGACGGCTTTATGCCGCGCTTCCGTCAGGTCGGTGCCACCGGTACCTGGGTTACCGCGCGGGTTTATCTGGCGGTGGGTATCTCCGGTGCGATTCAGCATATGCAGGGTATTGGTCAGTGCGACAAGGTAATCGCAATCAATACAGATGCCGGCTGTGACATGGTTAAACGTGCCGCGCTGAGTGTTATTGGGGACAGTGAGGAAATTCTCAGCGAACTGATACAGCGGGTGCAGGAATTCCGTACTCAGTCATCTGCAGGAGGTGATCAGGATGCAGCCTAATCAATTGGCTAATACGCTAAAAATAGTATCGCTGGTATCTGTGGGTAAACACCCACAATCCGGGCGTGTACGTCGGGCCGACCAGGACAGCCGTGCAGTTGAGCTGGGAATGAAGCTATCCTCTGATAATCTGGTTGTTCTGCATGCCGGTGATCCTCAGGAACAGGGATTGAGGAGTTATGCCGGTATGGGGCTTAAATCAATCCAGGTGCTCGAAATGGATCCGGCTGCTGATGCTGTAATGCCACTGGGTGAACACCTGCAGCGCTCGGGTGCAGAGATTGTGCTGACCGGCGTTCGGGCTGAGAGTGGTGAGTCATCCGGAATGGTGCCTTACCAGTTGGCGGAAACGCTCGGCTGGCCGATAGTGCCCCGGGTGGCTGATATTGTTTCGATTGAAGGCGGTGTTGCTGAAGTATTGCAGGCATTACCCCGTGGTCAGCGCCGTTCAGTTAAGGTGCGTTTACCGTTTATCGCCAGTGTTGATTCTGCGGCACAGGACGCTCGTCAGAGTGCGTTTGGTCCTGCCAGTCGCGCGGTGATGGAGGTGGAAGTGGTCAACGCTTCGACCGATGCTGTACGTCAGTCATGGGAAGAGGTTCCGGCCCGCAAGCGTCCTAAGCGTTTGAAAGTGGTTAAAGCCAAAACGGCGGCTGAGCGTTTTAAAGCGGCGACGGCCAAATCTCAGGGTGATGGCGGCAAAGTGATGAAAAATGAATCGGCAGCAGAGCAGGCTCAGGCGATCCTGGAACTGCTGAAAGAGGAGGGTGTACTGCGCTGATTTCTGACTGACCCTGGCGCAATTTTGTTTTTGATCAAAGTGGTGAAAATCGGTTTAAATCTGGTTTAATGTCGTTAATTGCATAGATTTTGCCGCTAAGAGTAGGTTTGAGGTTGATTGTAATCTGTACTATTGATCCTGCTTCTTGCACCTTGTTTCCATCTGAAACAGCCTGACCCAAAAAATGAATCTCTAATCCGATTCTTATCAGGCAAACGTTTACCACTCCGGAGATTCACGGCTCTGGAGTGGTTTTTTTTTGCCTCATTTTTGACGGGGTAGCATTGGCGGTTAAGATAATATTTTGTTAGGGTGGCGCAGGTTTGGTTACAGACGGATTAAACCTGGCTTGGGAATAAGACTGATTTTAGCGTTCGTCTGGCGCGCGCGATAATAATCAGCTCTTTTTTGCTTCTGTTTTGTCGATTTAAATCTCTGTTTTCCCGCTGAAGAAGTGTCTGTCGAGAACGGACATTTTGCCGTTTTATTTGTCGTTATAAGTCAGCTGTTAATCAACCGTTAATCGTAGAATTGAGAGATCTTGTTTAAAAATTAACCGCAAGCCTTAGCCGGCTGTTGCGTTAAGGATTGATGCAGGAACTGTCAGAAAAGTTTGCTTATTGTATTACCTATGGCTCTGGCGATTCATTGGAAATCTGCCTTCTGCCTGACAGCTATATAAAAAAAAAGAATCTGGAGTAGTTCTATGAACCAAAAAGTTCAAAGCGGTCCCAAGTCAGCGGAATATACCTCTGACTATAAGGCCGGGCAGGATAACATTCAGGTGTTGGGGATGGATATCCATAACCCGGTATTTACCACCAGCGCAGTGGCCATTCTGGCTTTTATTACACTGACTCTGATTTTCCCAGCGGACGCTAAAGCGATACTTGAGGGAGCGCGTACCTGGTCAATTGAGACTTTCGACTGGCTGTTTATGATAGCCGGTAACGTATTTGTGTTGTTTTGTCTGCTAATGATCGTACTGCCGGTGGGTAAAATTCGTTTGGGCGGGGCTGATGCAAAACCGGACTATAGCCGCATATCATGGTTCTCAATGCTGTTTGCTGCGGGTATGGGTATTGGACTGATGTTCTGGAGTGTGGCAGAGCCAGTAGCCTATTACACCGACTGGTGGGGTACGCCTCTGAATGCGGAAGCGAACACACCCGCAGGAGAAGCGGCGGCAATGGGCGCGACAATGTTCCACTGGGGATTACACCCCTGGGCCATTTATGGTGTTGTGGCACTGGCACTGGGTTTCTTCACCTATAACAAAGGGCTGCCTCTGACCATTCGTTCTGCTTTTTATCCGCTGCTGGGTGAGCGGGTATGGGGGCCGATCGGTCACGTTATCGATATTATTGCGGTGCTGGCAACCATCTTCGGTCTGGCGACTTCGCTCGGTTTGGGTGCTTCTCAGGCGGCAGGCGGACTGAACTTCCTGTTCGGTGTGGATAATACTATCGCTACTCAGATCGCGGTTATTGTCGTAGTAACCGCAATCGCCATTTTCTCTGTTGCTCGCGGGCTTGATGGTGGTGTAAAAGTACTCAGTAATATCAATATGGCTATTGCTGCGGTGTTGCTGCTGTTTGTGATACTGGCGGGATCTATCTCTGGTTTTTTCAGTAACCTGCTGCTGACAGTGACCAGTTATGCAACCGATATTTTGCCACTGAGTAACTGGATTGGTCGTGAAGATGACAAATTCTACACCGGCTGGACAGTATTCTACTGGGCCTGGTGGGTTTCCTGGTCGCCATTTGTCGGGATGTTTATCGCCCGGGTATCAAAGGGTCGTACAGTACGTGAGTTTATGACCGCAGTACTGCTGATTCCAACCGTGGTTTCGGCGGTCTGGATGGCTGCATTTGGCGCCCAGGCACTGGATCAGGTCCAGAGTGGCACAGGTGCGCTGGCGAATGGTCTGGGTGATGTGTCGCTGGCGATGTTCCAGATGCTGGAGAATTTGCCATTGGCTGAGATTACCTCCGCTTTTGCGATTGTACTGGTACTCGTCTTTTTCATCACTTCATCAGATTCCGGTTCGCTGGTAATCGATTCGATTACCGCGGGTGGTAAGGTTGATGCTCCGGCGCCGCAGCGTGTCTTCTGGGCGGTATTGGAGGGACTGATTGCGGGTGTTCTGTTGTACGGTGGTGGAACCGAAGCGCTTAAAGCGCTTCAGGCGGGCGCGATCACAGCCGGCTTGCCATTTACCATTATCCTGTTGCTGATGTGTGTCAGTATCTACAAGGGATTGAAGACTGAGCTATAAGTCAGTCTGAGATTTATGGTTGAGGAAAAAGCTGGCCTGGTGCCAGCTTTTTTTTTGTTTAACTTTTTCTGTTTAGCTTTCTCTGTTTAAATATGGCTTAAGTGTGATTCAGGATAGCAAGTGCGAGAACGTCAATATGATGATTACTGACCTGATTGATCAGGATGATTTCTATGAGTATCTGCAAGGGGCTGGCGTACCGCTTGAGCAGGGTCTGTCGCCCGGGCAATGTAGTCAGGTGGCGCTGCAATGGGCGTCCGCTCAGGATGAGCAGGTACGTGTTCAGTTCGCAGCATCTGTTGCGCTGTTGCAGGAGCAGATACCGGTGATGTTACCTGAGGTGCAGGAGGCTTTAGCTGTTTTGACAGACGCTTTGCAGGCGACTGTTGGCAGGCCTGAAAACGGCTGATCTGAAAACGACTGATCTGAAAACGACTGATCTGAAAACGATAGTGTATAAAGCCGATGATCTGCTCATCGGCTTTTTTATGTGCTGCTGTCAGAGAAAAGACATGCTGTCGCAGAAGACGCCTGGGGGCTGGGTAGTTCAGGTTAATCAGAGGGGTATGGCCAGCAGGTCGTTGTTGATCAACCAGTTTATTGTGGTGTGTATTTCGAAACAGTTCAGATGGTCTTTCAGAGTGGCTATTAACAGAATGCTGTTGTGCGTCCACCGTGTGTCGTTTTCCGGGTATAACTAAAGGAGCAGCTGTCGGTGTGGTGTTATCGGTCAATCAGGCTTTAGCGCAGCGGGTAGCTGACCGGTTACTGATTAGGTGAATGCCGCAAAGGTTGCCGATTATGTACGCTATCTTGCGTAGCACGGTGTCAGTTGTACGTTTGAGTTGAACAGCGACGGGTATCGCAGCGTCAGGTTGTAAAAAGCGGGAGTAAGAATCCGTTGATTTAACGGGTTAATGGCAACAGATGCTTTAACCAATAAAGCCGAATCCGGATTGACGCTAATGACGGTTTCTGTGAAACAAGGTGGGGCAGTTAGCCGCGAAGAGGTATCTGCACACAAATAAAAAAGGCTGATGTTATGACGCATCAGCCTTTTTTGCCTTACTGGGAAATGCTTATTTCGCCTTCAGGTTCTTCTGCACAGTTTCGCTGTACCATTCCATAAAGTTAACAATGCCGAACTCAAAGGTTTCTGAGTATGGGCCAGGCTGGTAACCGACAGAGTTGATACCGCGCTGGTTCTCTTCACCCAGAATGCGGTCCTGATCGTTGGTGGCGTCCCATACCTGACGCAGACGTTCCGGATCGTAATCAACCCCTTCAACGGCGTCTTTGTGAACAAACCACTTGGTTGTCACAATCGACTCCTGGGCAGAGACAGGCAGTACCCGGAAGACGATAAAGTGGTCAGACTGCATATGGTTCCATGAGTTTGGCAGGTGCAGAATGCGCATAGAGCCCAGTTGTGGATTCTTAATGCGTCCCAACATCTTCTTGCAGCCGCTTTCACCATCCAGCGTCATTACCTTGGTGCCTTTTTTCAGAGGCATGCGCACGATACGGTTACGCAGACCGGGACCAAAGCCACGGTGTTCATGAGGAATGCCCTCAGCATCCCACTGTTCAGCCTGCTCTTTGCAGTGATCGACAAACTCTTGTGACGCGCGGGGATCGTTGGTGTCATCCCATTCGAGCAGGGTGTTCAGCAGTTCCGGGTGGTTACCGGCGCAGTGGTAGCACTCACGGTTATTTTCAAGCACCAGTTTCCAGTTAGCTTGTTCATACATGTTGGACTCCACCGCCAGCTTGGTGTTCTCAACATCGTAAGGTTCCATATACTCTTCAAGGGTCGTCAGGAACTCGTCGAAATCGCCTTCCGGTTCCTCTTTACCCAGACAAACGAAGATGAAACCGCCGGCTGTTTTGCAAAACGCTTTTTTCAGGCCGTGTTCTTTGGTCTCGAATGCTGCGCCCATCTCTGTACCGGCAAACAGCAGGTTGCCTTTCAGGTCATAGGTCCACTGGTGGTATGGGCAGACCAGGTTAGCAACCTTGCCCCGGTGTTCAGAGCAGATGCGGGATCCACGGTGGCGGCAGGTGTTGTGAAATGCATTGACACTGCCGTCGGCATCCCGTACTACCAGTACCGGATTCTGGGCAATCTCTACCGTAAAGTAATCGCCCTTGGCCGGAATCTCGCTGGTCATACCAACAAACAGCCACTCTTTCTGGAATACTTCCTCCACATCAATCCGAAACATCAACGGATCGTTATACAGTGGCTGAGGCAGGGAGTAATTTGCCGGACGGGCCTCAAGCATCGTCGCCATATCCTGCCGCGCATCATGGATAGTCGCGCAGGTGGTGTTTAATAGATCATTTTGGTTCATCGGTTCGATCTTCCTTCAGGGCACTGCTGTGCTGTTTATTATAGTCGATCAGGAATAACCCTGACCTTAATGCTGGTATTGCATGCGCTAATCCTCCTCCAAGGTGGGTTTTGGAGATTGACCATTAGCGACACGAATAAGTACATTTATCGACCTGTAACCCCCATAACCGTTGGGGTGGTCGCAATAAGCAAATAAATGTCGTTAGTAGTTAATATTTGAAAATCAGCTCAGCAGACAATGCAGTTCAATTTAATGAATTAATGGGCTAAAGTTTATGATACCTAAGATCGGGTCAGAGACGTTAGTCTTTGTAGTGAACTGATATATACCTGCGCATGAGAGATACGCCATGACGAACAACGTTCCTGCCACTGTTGGCTCAGAAAGCTTTATTCCGGTCAATACTCAGACCTGGGTTAATGGTCGTCACAATGTCCGTTGTGTCAAAGTGATCAAAGAAACCTGGGATGTGTGTACCTTCTGCTTCATGTCTGAGCAGCCGGTTATGTACTTCTTTAAGCCGGGGCAATTTGTCACGCTGGAACTGGAGATTGAGGGCCAGCAGGTAATGCGTTCCTATACTATCTCCAGTTCGCCTTCGGTGCCTTACAGCTTTTCCATTACGGTTAAAAAAGACCCTAATGGACAGGTTTCAAGCTGGTTGCATGAAAATCTTAAGGAGGGTGATGAGCTTGCCGTTCACGGTCCTGTAGGGTTGTTTAACTGTATCGATTATCCTGCTACCAAAGTGTTACTGCTGTCCGGTGGCGTAGGGATTACCCCGATGATGTCGATGGCGCGTTGGTGGTTTGATACTAATGCCGACGTCGATATCGCTTTTGTACACAGTGCCCGCACACCAAAAGATATTATCTTTGCGCGTGAGCTTGATCATATGGCGTCGCGAATCAGTAACTTTGGTCTGCATCTGATCTGTGAAAAGCTTGAGAGCGGGCAGGCGTGGCATGGGTATCGCGGCTATCTCGATCAGTCTAAGCTGGAGATGATTGCACCGGACTTTATGGATCGTGAAGTGTTCTGTTGTGGTCCTACCCCCTACATGAATGCTATCAAGAAGCTGCTGCAGGTTAACGGCTTTGATATGAGTCATTACCATGAGGAGTCGTTTGGCGCGACCCCGGTAGAGATAGAAGAGGAAGCGATTGAAAACGCTGAAATCGCTCAGGAAGAAGCCGAAGCGCTCACCGATGCAGATATGCTGCGGGTTGAGTTCTTGGGTAAGGGCCAGGGTAAGAGTATTCAGATCGCCCCCGGCGATACACTGCATACCGCCGCTTCCAAACTCGACCTGTTGATTCCTAAAGCCTGTGGTATGGGTATCTGCGGTACCTGTAAAGTGCTGGTTAAAGAGGGTGAAGCGGTCATGGAGCATAACGGCGGTATTACCGATGATGATGTCGCGGCAGGGTATGTCTTGTCCTGCTGTAGTGTGCCAAAAACAGATGTCGTGATTGAGTTCTGATAGACTGTTTTGATGATTAAAAAATCGCCTGCGGGCGATTTTTTCGCTTTAACCGATTCTAGTGTAAATATTCAGTCGTTAACTCAGCTCGCCGGAAAATATCATGCAGGCAGAACAGATAGAAATTGCAAGCTTTCTGAAACAGTACCCACCTTTTAGTGGTCTGCCGGAAAAAGTGGTGGACGAGGTCGCCTGTGAGGTAGAGATCGGTTATTTTCGCGCCGATAGTGATGTTTTTACATTTGGTGATGAGATCAGTGATCTCTGTGTTATCCGTAGCGGGGCGGTGGAGATCTACCGTCGTAATGGCGACCTGTATAACCGGCTGAGTGAAGGGGAGTTGTTTGGCCAGTTGAGTCTGCTGATGAGTCAGCGGGTGAGGCTTCCGGCCCGAACGATCGAAGATTCACTGATTTATTTTATCCCCGAAGCCGTGTTCAGCTCCCTTTGTGAGCGCTTTGATTCATTTGCCTACTTTGTCGAGGTGGATGATAACCGTCTGCATCAGGCGGTTTCCAGTAAGCAGGAAAGCAGTGATCTGATGGTGTCTAAAGTGACCGCGCTGATCGCCCGTCCGCCGGTCTGGTTAGATACCACCGCCACCGTTTGTCAGGCAGCGCAGAAGATGACCGAAGAGGGTGTCTCATCGCTGCTGATCATGCATAGCGAAGCGCTTACAAAGGGGGAAGACGGTGATGAAACAGGTGCACAGTCCCTTGCTGGAATTCTTACCGACCGTGATCTGCGTACCCGGGTGGTAGCCCCGGGGCTTG
Organism: Amphritea atlantica; assembly: GCA_024397875.1. Classification (NCBI taxonomy): domain Bacteria; kingdom Pseudomonadati; phylum Pseudomonadota; class Gammaproteobacteria; order Oceanospirillales; family Oceanospirillaceae; genus Amphritea; species Amphritea atlantica. Next base: position 2,584,128 of record CP073344.1, on the reverse strand, counting down.
ATCTGGGATCCCCTGTGACTGCTGTTATGACCGCTGATCCAATTACCCTGGATGCCGATGCTTATGCCTTTGAGGCGATGCTGACGATGCTGCGTTTTAATCTGCACCATCTGCCTATCCTGCAAAAGGATCGTCCTGTTGGGGTGCTGGCAACGTCTGATATTGTGCGTTATGAATCGCAAAGCAGTCTTTACATGGTCAGCAATATTATGCGCCAGCCCAATGTAGAAGAGTTGGCGAAGTTGCAGCCGCAGATTAGTGCCTGTTTTGTCCGTATGGTCAGTGAAGACGCAAACTCTCATATGATTGGTAGCGCCATGTCGGTGATCGGGCGCACCTTTAAACAGCGTTTGCTGGAGCTCGCTGAGGAGCATCTGGGGCCTCCGCCACTGCCTTATTGTTTTCTGGCGCTGGGCTCAATGGCCCGGGATGAGCAACTGGTGGTGACTGATCAGGACAATGCGCTGATTCTCGATAATAGTTATCAGCCTCAGCAGCATGGAGAGTATTTTGCTCAACTGGCGAAGTTTGTCAGTGATGGACTGGACAGGTGTGGTTATACCTACTGCACAGGCAATATTATGGCCACAAACCCCCAGTGGCGTAAAACCCGGCGGGAATGGGAAGCCACCTTTTCAGACTGGATGGAAAACCCTCTGCCTGAGGCATTGCTGAACTGTTCAATATTCTTTGATCTGGATGGGGTTTGGGGTAAAACTGACTGGGCAGGGCAGCTCAACGCCTTTATTGCCCGCAAGGCACAGCGCTCGCCAAAGTTTCTCGCCAGTCTGGCCCGTAATGCCCTGAACCGTACCCCTCCATTGGGCTTTTTTAAAAGCTTTGTGATGGAGCAGGATGGACAGCATCGAAACTCAATCAATCTTAAACGCCGGGGCACTGCGCCACTGGCTGATCTGATTCGGGTACACGCGCTGGCGGTAGGTTCAAAAGTACAAAACTCATTTGAGCGGCTGGATGATGTGGTGAAAGCAGATATTTTGCCGCCCGGCAAAGCCGCCGATTTACGGGATGCGCTGGAATTTATTTCAATGGTGAGAATTCGACATCAGGCTGCCGATCTGGAGGCCGGACAGGAGCCCTCTAATAATGTTAAGCCGGAAATGCTAACCGACTTCGATAGGCGAAATCTTAAGGAGGCCTTTCAGGTGTTGAGCAATAGTCAGCGATTTCTCCGGTTCCGCTATCCGTTCTCCGGCCGCTAGAGGTGACCATGACTGCTAATACGGAAAACAGATGGTCAGAGTATTATCAGAACCTCGCTGTCAATTCGCATGATGAACGACTCAGGCGATTCTATCGGCAGGGGGTGCCAGCAGCAGAGACTCCGCTGGCAGAGGTGCCTTTTGTTGCGCTGGATTTTGAGACCACGGGTCTGGATGCCGAGCGTGATGAGATTATCAGTATTGGTCTGGTGCCCTTTGACCTGAACCGGATTCGTTTGCGCGAAAGCCGCTACTGGCTGCTTAAGCCCCGTCAGGAGTTAACAGAAACCTCGGTACCTTTTCATGGAATTACGCATTCTCAGTTAGATGATGCGCCTGATCTTAATCATATACTGGATGCGGTGCTGGATGAGATTGCCGGTAAAATTGTGGTGGTTCATTACCGCTATATCGAACGGGAGTTTTTCGATGCGGCGGTTAAGAGGCGCCTGGGAGAAGGAATCTGTTTTCCTGTAGTGGATACAATGGAGGAGGAGGCGATGTTACACCGCCGCGGTATCGTTAGCAGAATTAAACGGCTGACTGGCTTTAAGCCGGAATCCATCAGGTTGGGGGATAGTCGATTGCGGTATAATCTTCCGCATTATGGGCAGCATCATGCGCTTACCGATGCCGTTGCGACTGCAGAACTGTTGCAGGCGCAGATTCGCTATCGCTATAGCGAAACGACCCCTATCGGTGATCTCTGGATTTGATAGTTTTTAGTTATTTTGAAATAAAAAAAACCACCGGCTATACCGGTGGTTTTTTTTGGATGGGTTATAACGACCTGAGTCGTTAAGCCACAGCTCCATGCGGGTCGATAACAAACTTCTTCGCCGCACCGCCATCGAAGTCAGCATAGCCCTCTGGTGCCTGATCCAGAGAGATCATCTGCACGTTCACCGCTTGAGCGATATCCACCTTATCAAACAGAATTGCCTGCATCAGTGGGCGGTGGTACTTCATTACCGGGCACTGGCCGGTGTGGAATGAGTGGGATTTCGCCCAGCCCAGACCAAATCGCATACTCAGAGCGCCGTGTTGAGCGGCTTCATCGATAGCACCTGGATCTTCCGTCACATATAGTCCTGGAATACCGATAGCGCCACCAGCACGAGTCATCTGCATAGCTGAGTTAAGTACGGTTGCCGGAGCTTCTTTCCCGTGATTACAGCCGCATGCATGCGCTTCAAAACCAACACAGTCGACGAAAGCATCAACTTCTCGTTCACCCAGAATGGCTTCCAGCTTATCTGCCATCTCGCCTTCCTGACGCAGATCGATGGTTTCACAGCCAAAGCTGCGTGCCTGCTCCAGCCGGTCTTCAATCATGTCGCCAACGATAACACAGGCGGCTCCTAATAGTTGGGCGGAGACTGCAGCTGCCAGACCGACAGGGCCAGCACCAGCAATATAGACTGTAGAGCCCGGACCGACACCGGCAGTAACACAGCCGTGGAAGCCGGTTGGGAAGATATCGGACAGCAGAGTCAGGTCGCGGATTTTCTCCATCGCCTGATCGGAATCGGGGAATTTCAGTAGGTTGAAGTCAGCATAGGGCACCATGACATACTCTGCCTGACCACCGACCCAGCCGCCCATATCGACGTAGCCGTATGCTGCACCTGGGCGGGCAGGGTTTACGTTGAGGCAGATGCCGGTATTGCCTTCTTTACAGTTGCGGCAGCGGCCGCAGGCGATATTGAAAGGTACTGAAACGATATCACCCGGTTTCAGAAACTCGACATCATTACCACACTCGATAATCTGTCCGGTGATCTCATGACCCAGTACCAGGCCGGATTGGGCCGTAGTGCGACCGCGCACCATATGCTGGTCTGAGCCACAGATATTGGTGGTCAGAACGCGTAGAATGACGCCGTGATTACACTTGCGTTTACCCAGGGATAGCTCTGGAAAGGCAATCGCTTCTACAGCGACTTCACCCGGGCCTTTATAGACAACACCACGGTTGGCATGGTTGCTACACATGGTAATACTCCTGTTATTTTTCTAATTAAACATCTGAAACAGACGTATTGGATACAATAGATCAGTAAATATGATTTTTTAAATTAAATAAACGAATTTTGTATCCATTTTTGCATTTTACCTCTCTGCCACAGAACATCCTCCGGCAGATGTTCGATCATAATAGTCCCTGGTTCGTGAGCGCGACTGCCTGCCACCGCGCAGGAATTGATCATAACCGACATATCGAGTGTAAACTTTCCGTTAAAAAACAGCTTTTTTAGCCTCTGGCAGGGCCCTGACAGAGGTTTTTCATATTGATCCCCATCAAGGAATGCGGATGAAGGCGTCGCTGGAAGATATGAAAAAGAGTGGTTGCGTCGTTTTTGGATATTCTTCGTTTGATCCAAATCAAATAATATGAATTTCGTCGTTCAGCAATAAGATAAGACTTAATTACAAAAGTGCTGAGTAAAAAAACGACAAGCGCGGCGGATGGAGTAGCAGTACTGTGTCATTCCTCAGCCAACGATAATTGTCCTAAAAAATAAAAAACTAACGTGAGTGGCTTCGGTGCGACGTTGCTAAGCTCTTTGCATCTTTTTCACGCGTTAAAATGGGGGCACTACCATGACTACATCCTCTGCTTTGGATCCTATTAAGGATTACCAGAAAGTTACCCGCGTGGGTTTCTTGCTGCTGAATAATTTTACTATGATTGCCCTGGCTTCAGCGATAGAGCCGTTGCGAATGGCAAACCAGCTTTCTGGCCATGAGTTATACAGCTGGCATATGGTGTCTGAATCCGGAGAGCCGGTCAGTGCCAGTGATGGCTTAAACTTTACGCCTGACTTTTCCATAGCGGATATGCCGGAACTGGATCTGCTGGTTGTCTGTGGTGGAGTCGATATCACCCGTAGCTTCACGCCTAAGCAGGTCGGCTGGTTACAGCTAATGGGTCGTCGGGGTGTGACTCTGGCGGGGATCTGCACCGGAGCCTACTTGCTGGCCCATGCTGGCCTGCTTGATGGTTACGATTGTAGTACTCACTGGGAGTGTATGGCGTCACTGCAAGAACACTATCCTAAAGTTAACTGCAACAATCGCCTGTTTACCATAGACAGAAACCGTATGACATCTTCCGGCGGTATCTCACCCATGGATATGTTCCTGCATATGGTGTCACTCCAGCATGGTCCGAAACTGTCTATGGCGGTTTCCGATATGTTCATCTGCGACCGTATACGCAGTGAGTTTGATCAGCAGCGGGTGCCGCTGCGTCAGTTGCATAACTGCGGCGACAGCAAGCCAAAACTGGTCGATGTGATCGAGCTGATGGAAAACAATCTGGAGGAACCGATCGGGCTCGATGAGCTGGCGGCTTTTGTTGATGTTTCCCGGCGCCAGCTGGAGCGGATGTTCCTTAAGTATCTGAATTGCTCGCCATCCCGGTATTATCTGAAGCTGCGTCTGGACCGGGCGCGACAGCTATTGAAACAGTCGAGTATGGCGATTGTGGAGATATCCACCGCCTGTGGGTTTATCTCAACCCCACACTTCAGTCGTTGTTATCGTAAGCATATCGGTATCTCTCCCCGGGATGAGCGAAAAGGGGTGTTGCCGGTTTCTCAGCAGCAGAACGATATAACCGAGTTACCACTGGAGGACGGCTTCTTCGCCAGTATGAAGCGTTCAGTTGCGGTGCTTAACTCAGCACAGGCCGAACCCAGTTTCGGTTCCGTTGTAATCTGATTCAAAGTCACCGTTACAGAGAAACCGGTTTTAGCGCAGTCTGAAATAGACTGATTTCCGGTTTCTCTGTCAGTCCCTGTCTGGCCACACCATACCCGCTTCACCAACACTCACGACTATCAGCTATCAGGCATTGGCCGGTAGCTGAATATTTGCACCTCTGAGAGTGGGTTGCTATACCTTCTCCTTTCGCAGGTTGAAATCTTTATCACCCTGCGCCATACCTGTTTGTATAGCGTGAGCGACAAAATGAAAGGGATTATATGAAGCTGATCAGACAAAACAGGGCTCCGGCGGATGCGGATGCCCGTAAAGCGATCAAGCCGGTTATCTGCTATCCGGTTGATACCCTGCCAAAGCCGGATATGCGCCTTTATGCGACGGCCCGGGAAACACTGGAGCTGATTGATACGGTGATCGTCGAGCCTCGTGATGCCAGTGTATTCAGGGTTCCGGCAGGGCATTTTTTCCGCATTATCAGTGTTGAAGGGGCTCAGGTCGGTGATCTGGACCTCTGGGCTGCAGGGAATCTGGATGAACGTTTTTACAGTGGTAAAACCCGGGCTCTGCACGGCACTCATCTGAGTACCGGAGACCGGATGTGGAGTGGTTTTCCATATCTGCGACCGATGGCGACCATCACCTGGGATACCCTGGACTGGTATGGCTTCGATGCTGATGGTGGATCGGTACACGATGTTATCGGAACCCGTTGTGACCCCTATACCCATCACCTGCTGAGCGGGCAGGATTATCATCACTGCTGCCACTCCAATCTGACCCGCGCTCTGGCGGCAGAAACGGGGCTGACGCTGCAGCAGACAGAAACTCATGTGCACGATGTATTGAATGTGTTTATGTGTACCGGCTTTACGCAGGACACTCATCAGTACTTTATGAAGGCCAGCCCGGTGAGACCAGGTGATTATTTGGAGTTTTTCGCAGAGATTGATCTGCTGGGGGCTTTGTCAGCCTGTCCTGGCGGTGATTGCAGCGCTGAGCACTCCAGTGATACTGCCGCCTGTTATCCGTTGAAGGTAGAGGTCTATAAACCGGATCAAAAGGCCCTTGAAGGGTGGTGTTCACCCGACTCATCAGGTTATTCCGGTGGTCATGGAGAAAGACCCGGTTGCTAAGCGTCTCTGCGCCTGCAGCCATGTAGTGATCGATTAGTATCGCTTCTGAGTATTATCCACGACAGATGCTTGCAGGTAATTTTTTATAAAGGAGCTGTATGGCTCCTTTCTTTGTGCTTCGGTATTTGCCGCTGTAATTCTCGCAGATTCTGTTCTTATCATCATTGCTTTATTTGACTTCTATCATTGCTTTATTTGACTTCTATCATTGCTGTTATGACGTGTTTTTGCTGCAGCTTTTATCGACTATTTCAGAAGCGACGCTTTGTCTATCTGTTTGCGAACTGGCTAAAAAATCGGTTTAAGGTAATCAAATCGCCATAAATTAAATGCATGAATTATAATTCTGACTTTGTTTTGTATTTCATCTATATCTTCTGTTTTTATTGTTTTGTGTAGATGTATTTGCCTGTATTGCCTGTGATTGACCGATGATATTTATTGCTGGTATCTATGTGCTCCCGGGAAAAAACTAACGTAGATTCTGCTGCAGTTATGCAGTGGTTTTTTCAAATGATAATAACAGCGGTGAGTATAAGAGATGAGCAAAATTGATACACCGAAAAGTAAGTCCGTTTTTAGTAAGACTGGCTTCGTTTCATTAGTCACTGGCCTGGTGGCTACAGGTGCCCTGATGGCGGGTTCAGCCCAGGCGGTAACTCTGAAAATGGCGACGGACTCTGGTGCAAAGGGCTCGCCTGCCGGTAATACTCTCGAGAACTGGGCGGAGTTGATAGAGAAAAACTCCGCTGGCGATATCGATGTAAAGGTGTTTTATCAGAATGAGCTGGGCAGTCAGAATGAGGTATTCGATCTGCACGTAGCGGGTGATGTTGATGTAATGCTCAACTGGCCAATGACCTCCTATGATAAGCGTATCGGTGTTATCTATACCCCTTACATGACCCTGTCCTGGGATGAAGCCCTCAAGGCGTATAGCCCAGGCGGCTGGGTTAACAATATGCTGGGTGGTATTTATTCCGATATCGGCCTGAAGTTCTTTGGTCCTTGGCCTGAAGGCTTCAACGGTGTGGCTACCCGGGGCAAATACGCCACTTCTATTGCCGAGGCGGAAGGACTTAAAGTTCGCACCATGACCGTATTCCCTGCGCCGCAAACGATGCAGGCTCTGGGTTATCAGACTGCCGCAATTGACTGGGGCGAAGTTTACACCTCTCTGCAGACCGGCGTTGTGGATGGTGAAGCGGGTAACGTTATCTACTGGGATTATGAATACTTCCGTGATCTGCTGGATTACTACGTACGCTCCAAGCACTTTTTCATGACCGGCGTTCTGAGTATGAACCAGGATTCCTTTGACGAGCTGACTGAAGCGCAGCAGAAAGTTGTAGCTGATGCGGCCAACGAAGTGATGATGACTCAGTTCAAAGCTGCGAAAGAGCAGGATCAGCACTACGTTGCTGAAGCTGAGAAAGCAGGGATGAAGTACTTCGAACTGACGGATGAACAGATCAAAGAGTTTGCCCGTGCAGCCCGCGAGAAAGTATGGCCGTTGATGGATCAGGAGATCGGCTCTGAAATTATGGATACCATCCGGGCGAATGCAACACCGTTGTAATCGTTATCTCCCAGACGGCGGAACAGTGACTGTTCCGCCGTTTTTGCATTCTGAGGTAGTACCATGATTGTGCGTTTTTTTACCGGGCTGGACCATAAGGTTGGCTGGTTCCTCAATACAGTCGCACTCATCAGTAGTCTTGCGCTGGTGGGGTTGATGCTTTTTCTGGTGGTGGCCCGTTACATCTTTGGCTGGTCCATTATCGGTTTGCTGGAGCTGATCATGCTGTTCGGCATGTGGCTGTATATGACGGGTGGTCTTATTGCCAGTCGCAAACGTGAACACCTGGTAGTGGATTTTCTTCAGACCAGTATCCGGGACCGACAGATCCGTCGCTTGCATCAAGGCTTTATCTCTCTGATAACGCTGGTGATTACCGGCTTCTTTGTATATATGTCCTACCGGATGCTAGCGTGGGGTGTTCGCAGACCACAGCATACCCCGGGCCTGTCGATTCCCCTGTGGATACCGCAGAGTGCGATCATGTTCGCCAGTATTGGTTGTTCCCTGTACGCCCTGCGGGATTTTATTCAATGCTTGATCGGCTATAACCCTGAGCCGGTTATTATCGCTGAAGCAAACCAGCAGGATATTCGCTGATGGAAGGTTTATTCGCAGTAGGAATTTTGTTATTCCTGATGATTGTTGGTGTGCCAGTTGCCTGGTCTTTTGCCGGTGTACTGGTATATCTTACGTTCGCATACGATGCGAACTTCAATACCCTGATGTTGCAGGGATACCGTTCTATCGATTCGGTCATTCTGATTGCACTGCCGCTGTTTGTACTCACCGGATATCTGATGCAAAGTGGTGGAATTGCGCTCAGGCTGGTGAGCTTTATTGAAGTGCTTGTGGGCAAGCGTAAAGGCGGTATGGGCGCCTCGATGGTTCTGGCGTCCGGTATTTTTGGTGCTATCGCGGGTACTGCCACGGCGGCTGTGGCGTCGATTGGTACTATTATGATAGGTCCGCTAGAGAAACGCGGTTATCCCCGCGGTTACTCCTCGGCGCTATTAGGGATTTCCTCGCTGTTGGGAATTCTTATCCCACCTTCAATTACTATGATTCTGTTCGCGGTCGTAACCAGGCAATCAGTTGCCGCCTGTTTTGCTGCCTCTATCGGACCGGCGCTGCTATTGATCGCCGGCTTGATACTGGCCAACCGCTTTAGTGTCGGACGTCTGTTTCAGGAGGTCGCTTCCGGGGCTCAGGATGGTCTTGAAGAACTGCCATCCAAAGGTACTGCTGCATTTCGTGCGCTGCCTGCGTTGTCTCTGCCAGTGGTTATTCTGGGGGGGATCTACGGCGGGATCTGTACCCCTACGGAAGCTGCTGCTATTGCTGCGTTTATGGCGATCGTGATTGGTTTCTTTGTCTATCGGGATCTGACGCTCAAACGCTTAAGCGATAGCGTGATAGCGGCTGCAGAAACCACCGGTACCGTGATTCTTATCCTGCTGTTCAGTTTTATGATCGGTCGGATACTGGCATCTGAGCGAATTCCTCAGGAGCTGACTGAGACCATCACCTCGCTGGTAAAAGATCCGTTGATGATTCTGATTGCGGTAAACATCTTTTTGATTGTTGCCGGTATGATCATGGATGATGTCTCCGTGACCGTTGTCGTAGCGCCGTTGTTTTTACCGCTGATGGTTGCCAGTGGTGTGGATCCGATTCATTACGCCTCGATTGTTGCCTGTTCTGTTGTCATCGGAGCCAACAGTCCGCCGGTGGCCCCGATTCTCTATATGGCTTGCCGCATAGGCCAGGTGCCTATTCATAAAGCGGTCATGCCTGCGATCGCTCTGATGGCTTTCGTCGGCTTGCCGGTGATGATGGTCACCAGCTTAGTACCGCAGCTGTCACTGTTTTTCCCTAAGCTGCTGGGATTGATGTAGGACCCTGCACGACACAGGCGGGTAAGCTTAAGGATAATTGCTGACCCGCCATTTTCATTTGGCAAAGCCACATCTGGCCCGCCGCAAAGTGACGTTCTGGCGACTCTCAGCCAGCGAGCCTTTTACTCCCTTCTGTTCTTTCTATAAAATATTTCGCACACCTGCGGGTGTTCACGTGCGGATGATTATTTTAAGAACGAAATACAGATGGCGGAAACTGAAGTGGAACATATGGATGTTGGCGAACGGTTGAAAGCGATTCGCAAGATGAAGGGGCTCTCGCAACGGGAGCTGGCAAAACGTGTCGGTGTTACCAACAGTACGATCTCCATGATCGAAAAGAACGGTGTCAGTCCTTCGGTCAGCTCACTCAAGAAAGTGTTGTCTGGAATTCCCATCTCTATCGGTGATTTTTTTACTCTGGATCTCGAGGATATGGAGCCTGAAAGTGTCGTTTATAAGGCAGAGGATATGCCCGATATCGGCTCCAATAATGTCAGTCTTAAGCTGATTGGAGCGCGTAATAAGGGGCGCTCTATGGATCTGCTGAAAGAGCGTTATGAGCCGGGTGCTGAAACCGGACCGGAGATGTTACAGCATCCTGGTGAAGAGGGTGGGGTAGTGATCAAAGGCGAAATTGAGCTGACGGTGGGCTTTCAGGTGTATCACCTGAAAACGGGGGACGGCTACTATTTCAACAGTAACCGGCCGCACCGCTTCCGTAATATCTCTGATGAAGTGTGCGAAATAATCAGCGCTAACCCCTCGGTTTAAACAAGGGTTAAAGGCTTTTCTGCGGCCTCAGTCGCGGGCTTTTCTGGAACCCCTGCTTCCGTATCCGGTGGTATGTTGTCATCCAGTTTTATCACCGGCTTTTGCAGAATCAGGGTGTTGGGATAGGTGATGATCTCCCCATGACGCCGGATAATGACGTGGAACAGGGTGATTTCATCGACGACTCCACTGATATTTTCATCCTTCTCCACAATCTTGATATAGTCGCCAACCCGGTAGGGAAAACCAAAGAAAATAATCAGACTGGCGGTTATATTGCTCAGAATCGACCATTGGGCGAACATCGCCACGCCAATCACTGCAAAAACCGACGAGAGAAACACCGATAGCTGGGAATAATGGATTCCCAGCAGCAGTGCCAGCAGCGTAAAAAACAGCAGCGTCAGAGCTATATTGAGCGTTTTGGCGATATATTTTATACGGTATGGGTCAGTGTTTTTCAGTTCCCCCAGCCGGTTGATGTTGCGGTTAATAAAGCGAATAGCGATGGCATAGGTGATAACGAGCACTAAAACGATAAGGTATTTCATCCCTTTCTTATCTCCGGGTTTTGATTCTGTGTTTTTTCGAACGCCGTGCTCAACTGATCCAGCCTGGTATGCAAGCGCATGATCTGTAGCTCCAGTTTCAGATTTGTCTCATTGGTCGCATCCTGTTTGATCCGGTCTTTAGCGGCCGGACGGTTTCGCGACATCATCATAATCGGCGCCTGAAAGACAGCCAGACTGGATAGCCCAAGATTTAGCAATATGTAAGGGTTGGGGTCAAATGGTTTATCAATCAACAGATAACTATTGCTTACGCAAAAGTGCCTGCTGGTTGGCAGCTTACGCCTGTTCTAATACTGATAGCTATACTGACAGAGAAATGGGGTGAACAGTTATTTTAATGTTAAAGGATTAAAAGGCTGCATTTAAAAGCTGTACCGATAAATTTTTGCTAAGCATCGCCACCTGAAACAGAACACAGAGAGCAGTGCTGGGAAAACAGAGCTCTGAAAACAGAGCTCGGAAAATAGAGTCGTCTGATATCAGATCAAAAAAAAACGGACCTCTTTTGCAAGAGATCCGCATAAAAAGACCGGGTCCGTTGGGGGGCACCATCCGGTCCCGGTAGGTGTAAAGCAGTGCCAGGCTTTGGCTTAACCGAACATCTCCTCTGCAGTTTCGCGCAGCACATTGACCAGCCGGTCGATATGGTTCGCTTCGATCGTCAGCGGTGGAGAAAAGGCGACGATGTTGCCCATCGTCCGGACCATCACGCCGCGCTGATAACAGCCTTTCTGGAAGTCCAGTCCGATTGGGCCGTTCGCGGCAACAGAGGCATCAAACTGTACGGCGCCAACCAGACCGTAGTTACGTACGTCGATTACTTTCGGCGCGTCTTTCAGGCTGTGCAGCTTGTTTTCAAAGTGAGTGCCGATATCTCCGCTGGCGCGGTTCAGCAGGCCTTCGTTCTCATAGATATCCAGCGTCGCGATACCCGCAGCACAGGCAACCGGGTGAGCGGAATAGGTATAGCCGTGATAGAACTCGATACCGCCGACAGCCACATTATTGACGATCTGGTCATGGATCTCATCCTTAACAAACACCGCACCCAGTGGGATAACACCGTTGGTGATACCTTTAGCCGAGGTGATCATATCCGGTACGACATCAAACTCTTCTGAGGCAAAGGCGGAGCCCAGACGACCCCAGCCAGTGATGACTTCATCAAAGATCAGCAGAATATCGTACTGATCACAGATCTCGCGCATTCGCTTGAGGTAGCCCTGCGGTGGCATGATGACGCCGCCGGCCCCACTCATAGGCTCGATGATGACGGCCGCAATACTGTCGGCACCGTGGAAATGGATCAGTTGCTCCAGCGCTTCTGCTTTATCAATCCCCTGTTCAGGCAGACCTTTACTGAAGGCGTTATTGGCGATATCCAGGGTATGTGGCAGGTGATCGACCGGCAGCAGTGGGCCGAAACCGGTCCGGTTCGGTGTCAGGCCCCCCACGGAGATCCCGCCGAAGTTAACGCCGTGGTAAGCCATCTCACGACCCAGGAATTTAGTTTTCCCGCCCTTGCCGCGGGATTTCTGGTATTGCAGCGCGATCTTCAGAGCAGACTCAACGGCCTCAGAGCCGGAGTTAGCAAAGAACACTTTGTTCAGCGAAGCGGGGGTGTGCTTAATCAGACGGTTGGCAAATTCAAAACCGATCTCATGGCCAAAGTTGAATGGCGAGGCATAGTCCAGTTCACGCAGTTGCTTGCTGACCGCATCAGCAATCTCTGTGCGACCATGACCGGCATTGACACACCAAAGCCCTGCGGTGGCATCCAGGATTTCCTGACCTTCGTTGGTGTAATACATCACACCTTCGGCCCGCTCGATAATACGCGGCTGATTTTTGAAGTCCCGGTTGGCCGTAAATGGCATCCAGAATGCATCCATATTGATGTTAGTAGTCATGAGAAAACCCTGTTCCAGTTATTAGTAGAGGCCGGTTACTGAGATCAGCTCAGCATAGAACGTTATATTTAAAAGGTGGCCTTATGGAGTCATAGTAGCGTCAGTGTTAAAGTCTTATAAATAACAAACATTGAATGCTTACTTTGGTGTTTGTAAAACTTTATTGAGGAGTGTCAGATGGTGGGTAAGGTGCTGCAAAGTATGGGCAAGGTGGGGGATTATGAGATTCGCCTGCTGCGGGTATTTAAAACAGTGGTTGAATGTGGCGGTTTCTCCGCTGCCGAAGTGGAGTTGAATATCAGTCGCTCAACGATCTCTGTGCATATGTCCAACCTTGAAGCGCGCCTGAAACTCAAGCTCTGCCAGCGTGGTCGTTCCGGTTTTGCCCTGACTGAGGAGGGGCTGACTATCTACAATGCGACCCGACAGCTGTTTTCCCGGCTGGCGGAGTTTCGCTCTACCGTGAATGCGCTGCATCAGCAGATGACCGGGGAGGTGAGAATTCTGACATCGGATACGATCAGTCTGGATGAGCGCTGTGGTCTGGATGATGTTCTGGCAGAGTTTGCCGCACTGGCGCCGGATGTTTTTATCAGTTTTGATACCGCTCCGCTGGGAGAGATTGAGCGGCGAGTGATTAATGGTGAGGCGGATGTTGGTTTTATCCCGCATCACAGAGATATTGAAGGGCTGGATTTTCTGCTGATGTATAAAGACAAATCACTGCTCTATTGTGGCGACCGCCATCCGCTGTTCCATGAGGCGGATGAGCAACGGCTTAATGAATCACTGAAAAAGTGTAAGCTGGTACACGCAGGTGTGCTCACCAGTTCAGAAGCCAGTATGCAGCTGGCGGAGATGAATAAAGCCGCGGAGGCTTACTATTATGAAACCCGGGCGACGATGATTCTATCGGGTGTCTATGTGGGTTTTCTGGCGGAGAGGTTTGCTCAGCAGTGGGTTGAGCAGGGTCGGATGCGTGCGCTGTTACCGGAAGAAAGGTTCTATAATCTTCAGGTTGCAGCGATCAGTCGCCGCTCAGGGCCACTGAATAAGCCCAGAGACCTGTTCATGGAACTGCTGACTCAGCATGTCGAGGCGCTGGAGTGATTGTTGCGGCCTAGTCTTTAAGCCACTGGCTAATCTGCTGGATAAGCCACTCCGGCTGATCGTGGGGCAGATCATGGCCCGCTTCGGGGTGTTGTATGTGAGTCATATGCCAGGCGGCTGCGAGTTGCTCCGAGCAGTGTGGATTAACCAGCTTATCTTTGGCTCCGCTGAGCAGCAAGACCGGCTTTTTGGGCGGGTAGGGGTGACCGCCACAGGTGACGGCTAATTGCAGCTGGCGGCGGAAATTATTGAAGCTTACCGGATACTCCAGCTGGTACATCTGCCAGAAAGACAGGGTCTCGTCCCGATAGCGCTGTGATTCGCAGGTCAGTTCGAAGATGGTATTCTCACGCGGATAGCCTTTAGTGAGCATCGCCCGCATCAGTTTTGGCAGCGCACCTGGCTGCAGTCGGTGATGAGGAGGGTTCCAGGGGGAGAGGCTGCTATTGACCATCACTATGCCCCTGAGATCATCCGGATATTCCTGCATCCAGTGATAGGCGATCATTCCTCCCAGCGACAAGCCCAAAAGATACACTGGTTGTTCCGGGCGGTGGCGGCGGTGCAGGTCATTAATCAGCTCACTCACCGAGGAGGGAGTGGGGTGTTGATAGCGTCTGCCATTGCCTGGCAGATCGATACAGCTGATCCGGGTGTCAGGCAGCAGTTTCTGCATCTGTTGTGGGAATTTTCCCCAGTGCCGGCTTTCCCGGCACAGCCCACGCAGTAATATCCAGTGTTGTTCAGCCATACCAGCGTTGTTTCGCCTCAAGTTCGTAGCGCAGTCGGCTCATCGGGCTGTCCGGTAACCAGGTTTCATAGGCACAGCTGCTGCGGATAAGAAATTCCAGCAGTAGCAGGTGGCGGCGCATCGTGCGCTTTTCCCGATGAGGTACCAGTGGGTTAAACAGGCCCATAAATGAGATCAACTGTCGGGGGTTTTTCTTTACCCAGCGCCATGAGCCCATCTCCAGCGTCAGAGGCAGGAAAACCTTTTCCTTCAGGCTGAGTGACTGATGGTAGAGGTAATCCCACAGGTCGCCGTGGGTCAGATAGCTGTGGTGCTGGGGCTCGATAATGTAATTATGATGGGGATAGCTTGTTTCAAAAAGATGAATCAGTGCCGCGAGGTCTGCCCGATGATGCAACGGTTCACGGGAGCCGGCCATCGGAAACCAGATACGGTCACGCAGTCCGAAACCGGAATGACAATCCAGTACAATACTCAGTGGCGCGTCAAGCAGTTCATCATGCACCCAGTCACATAAGGCTCTGGACTCTGTTTCCATCGGATTATCTTTCGCGCCGCGGTACCAGGGCAGGTGGTTGCTGATGCGGTGTCCTCCTACCATCCAGGTGGTCTTATCTGTCGCGTTATAAGGTGAGTTGCGCATCAGGTCGACGCCATTGGCATTGCTGCGCTGACCCAACGCCATCCCGGCAGGGTTAAGCAGGGGGCAAAATAGCAGACGCAGGTGCTGCAGCTCATGATTCAGCCCACGATCCCATTGTAATCGCTTTAAAAGTGAGCTGATAAAGGTCAGCAGCAGTCGGGTGCCGATCCGTTCGACGCCATGTACGCCTCCGACAAATGCCAGTACAGGGGCCTCCGGATCGTTCGATCCAAGACGCAGGCTGTAGACCGGAAGCTGATGTCGCTGATTTTCTGCCTCATGCTCGATTAAAGCCAGCGTTCTGACTTTCAGCTGCTTGCCATGCTCGCTAATCAGTTGTTCCAGTAACGCCATCTCCGGCAGGCAACGGGCTGTAAACCCGGGGCTGACCCGGTGTATCGGTTCAGATGACAATTTTGCAGGCTGTCCAAGTTCTGTCATCGGTTATTCCCTACTTAACTACAGGTTAAAGTGTAGTCGGAAATAGTGGATCAGTTAGAACCAACAAGAGACTTATTTCAGGGAATGTTAAATTTTAACGCTCCGACAGGTGATTGGTATCTCAACTAACAGACATGAAAAAAGGAGGCCAGAGCCTCCTTTCAACAGACGGTGTAACGTTATTTATTAGCAGCGAAGTATTCGCGGGTCAGTCTGAAGACAACCGGGCTCAGCAATGCCAGGGCGATCAGGTTGGGGATCGCCATCATCGCATTGAGGGTATCGGCCAGCAGCCAGATGAAATCAAGGCTGACACCGGCACCGATTGGTACGGCGATAATCCATAGTACCCGATAGGGAACAATCGCTTTGACGCCGAACAGGAACTCAACGCATCGCTCACCATAGAATGACCAGCCAATGATGGTGGTAAAGGCGAAAATCGCCAGCGCGATGGCGACCAGATAGTTACCGATACCCGGCAGTGAGTGTGAAAACGCCGCCGACGTCAGCGCGGCACCCGAGACACCCGAGGTCCACTCACCGGAAGTGATGATCACAAGCCCGGTAATTGAACAGATGACAATGGTGTCGATAAAGGTACCCAGCATCGCTACCATGCCCTGGCGTACAGGATCTTTCGTCTGGGCTGCTGCATGTGCTATCGGCGCAGAGCCTAGGCCTGCTTCATTTGAGAAGATACCCCGGGCAACACCGAAGCGGATCGCCATCCAGATAGCAGCACCGGCAAAGCCGCCTTCAGCCGCACTTTCCGTGAAAGCATAAGTGAAAATCAGATTCAGCGCGGCTGGGATTGCATCAGCGTTGATTGCCAGAACCACGAGGCCTGCTGTCAGATATGCGATCGCCATTAGTGGCACCAGAGCGCCCGCGACACTACCGATACGTTTGATGCCGCCGATCAGAACAGCGCCGACCAGAATCATCAGGATTGCACCGGTTGCCCAGACATTCAGCCCGAAGTTGGAATGGATAACATCGGCAACCGAGTTTGACTGAACGGTGTTGCCAATACCGAAAGCAGCAACAGCTCCGAAGATGGCGAACGCGGTGCCCAGCCAGGCCCAGTTTTTGCCCAGGCCGTTCTTGATGTAATACATCGGACCGCCGACATGGTTGCCCTCTTCATCAACCTCCCGATACTTAACTGCCAGCACCGCTTCTGCGTATTTGGTGGCCATACCCACAAGTGCGGTACACCACATCCAGAACAGCGCACCGGGGCCGCCGAGAAAAACGGCTGTCGCAACACCGGCAATATTACCGGTGCCGACGGTTGCTGACAGTGCTGTCATCAGTGCCTGATAAGGAGGGATTTCACCCTCTTTGGCCTCTTCCCCTTTCGCTGAGCGGCCGCTCCAGAGCAGCTTAAAACCGGTCCCCAGTCTGAGAATCGGCATCAGTTTCAGACCCAGCATCAGAAACAGACCGACACCGAGGATCAGCACCAGCATCATGGGCCCCCAGACGATACCGTTAATCGCCTGGATTACTGACGTGATAGCTTCCATATAAACTCCTTAATTATTGTATTTTTCCCTTCCGGCAGGCTTTTGACCTGTGTGTCCGGCGGGGAACGTTGCCGTTTATGACGGTCGTTTTTGATGAATCCCGGATACATAATCAGGACTGATATGTCCATGTGTCAGATATCCGGTTTTCTGGAATTCTGGCCCTAAGCCACTGTTTGTTATAAGCGTAAAATCAGCAGACGTATTTGCCGGGATAGCTTTTCCGACTAAAGACGCTCTGATCAGGTTTCTGACTCTGGCCCCAGTTACCGGCTCAGCTGAGCCGGTAACAGGGGCTGGTTTTACCGTGCCGAGAGTTGACTGCCGCGCTGTTGAAATTTCTGCATCTCTTCTGCCGGTACAAACAGGCCGCCGGTGGTCCACAGCAGGTGAGTGGCGTTGTGCATTAAGGGTTCCAGCCGCTGTTGTTGCTGATACGCTTTGCCCGGTTCTGTTCCGGTTAGCCAGACGGGCCCTGACAATCCTGCAGCGGCTGAGGGTTCTACCTCAATACCTTCACTCTGGCAGAGCCGGAAGAGGTTTCTGAACAGCTCCTCATCGGTGACGGTAAAAATGCCGCTCAGCATGTTTTCTATGACTGAGCAGACCCAGCCGGATGCCATGCTAACGGCCAGGCCATCAGCTTCTGTGTCCACCCTGAGTCCGACCTGATAAACCGATTCCGGATGTTGCTTATCGTCAGCCTGCATGCCGATCAGTACGCAGGGCGCCTGAACCGGTTCGGCAAAGAAACAGTGCACATGGGCACCGAAAATCTGTTTCAGACCAAAGTTAATGCCGCCGGGTGCGCCACCGACCCCGCAGGGTATATAAACAAAAAGGGGGTGTTCTGCATCTACAGGAATCTGCTGTTCAATCAGCTGCTGTTGCAGACGCAGGGCGGCAACGGCGTAGCCAAGAAACAGTCGGGGAGAGTTTTCATCATCAACAAAGTAGCTGACGGGGTCGGCGTTGGAGGCGGCCCGGCCCGCAGCAACGGCTGCACTGTAATCATCGCTGTGCTCGACAACGGTAACACCCCGGTCACGCAATCGTTGTTTTTTCCACTGCTTGGCTTCGACCGACATGTGTACGACCGACCTGAAGCCCAGAGCCGCGCTGATGATGCCGATACTCAGACCAAGATTTCCGGTGCTGCTGACCGCTATCTCATGACGGTTGAAAAGTGCCTGAGCATCTTCACTGAGTAGTTTGAGGTAATTATCGTCGTAGCTACTGATGATGCCATGTTCCAGTGCCAGCTGTTCTGCATGGCAGAGTACTTCATGAATGCCACCCCGCGCTTTGATCGATCCGGCAACAGGCAGGGCGTGATCACCCTTTATCATTAGTTTGCCTGATAAATCGGGATAGTGCAGTTGTTGCAGGTTGTTCGCTGACAGGAGTTCTGACTCGATCAGTCCATTGCTGCTGATGAGTTCTGGAAACAGCTGTTGTAGCAGAGCGGCGCAACGCCGCAGACGCTGGTCTGCCTGATGAATGTCGGTAAGAGAGAGCTCACTGCTTTGAAGAGCTTTGTCAGCCTTGAATTCAGGGTTCAGCCAGAGTGTTGGTTTGCCGGCACGGAGAGTCTGTCCCAGTGGTGTATCAATTATATGACCCATAGATCGCTCTGCATTTTGTTATGTTTGTATAGCGCAGTGGGTGTATTCTGTGATCTTAAGTCGGGCTAAACAAACGATCATTTCTATTGTATGGTTTAGTTTGACTAAACCAAATAAGCAAAGGTAAAAACGGAACCTATGCATACTAATAGTCAGATTCTCGCGGCCATGAGAACGTTTGAAGCAGCGGCACGGTTGCACAGTTTCAGTCAGGCAGCCAATGAGTTGTCGATTACCCCCGGGGCGGTTAGCCAGCAGATCAAAAACCTCGAAAGCCAGATAGGGGTTATCCTTTTTACCCGCAAGATTCGTCAGGTGGAGCTGACTGCTGAAGGGCTGCAGTTTTATGAGACCGTCAGGCCGGCGTTGGTGAGTATTGAAAACTGTCTCAGTCGTATCAAACGATCCGGTCTGGAAGGCAATGTCAGGTTACGTTCGATTCCTTCATTCGTATTTAAGTGGCTGATCCCGCGTCTGGGCGGTTTCCAGAAGCGCTATCCTGATATTCGTATCGAGACGATAGCAGAGGGAAGCCTGCTTGATTTGAAAAACCGGGACTTTGATATCGCGATTGATTATGGCCTGGGAAGCTATCCCGGCCTTAGTTGTTCACTGATGATGAATGAGAATCTGTTTCCGGTTGTCAGTCCTGAGTACTTCAGTGATATCGACTGGAGTAAACCGGGGGCGCTAAACCGGGTGCCTCTGTTGCATGACACTGCGCCCTGGGCGGATGCCGAACCCGATGCAGAGTGGCGTTACTGGCTCAGCGTCAGCGGCATGGATGAGATTGAAACTGGCCGGGGGCACTACTTTAATCGCGGTGATATGGCGATTAAGGCTGCCGAATCCGGGCTGGGCGTGGCAATTGCCCGGGAGTCGTTGCTCACGGATGAGATCATTCGTGGGCGCTTATTTGCACCCTACGCAAAGCAGAAGTGTCGCTGCCGTTACTATATTGTATATGCTCATGGCGCCCTGAATAACCCAAGGATTAAGGCTGTCCATGACTGGCTTATTGAGATTGGCAGTCAGCCTGGCTGAGCTTAATGGTCGTAAACTTAATATTTAGCCCCGTGGGCTACTCGGGTTAATTGGCAGGCTGAGAGTTTCTTTGACTTCCTCCATGACAATATAACTCTTGGAGTTTTTCACACCGGGCAGGGTCAGCAGCATCTCTCCCAATAACGCCCGGTATTCGGACATATCGGCGATACGCGCTTTAATCAGAAAGTCAGCATCTCCTGAAACCAGGTGACATTCCAGTACATAGGGCAGGGACGCTACCGCTTTATTAAACTTAAGGAAGGCATCCGGTGACTGATAGGAGAGTGAGATCTCGACAAACACCAGCATGCCATAACCCATCGCCTGAGGATCAATGCGGGCATAGTACCCCTGAATCAAACCATCCTTTTCCAGCCGTTTGACCCGCTCCATGCACGGTGTCGTACTGAGGCCAACGATGTCCGCCAGGTCGACATAGCTGATGCGGCCGTTTTCCTGCAGGGTTTTCAGGATATTCAGATCAATTTTATCCAGCTTGCGTTTTTGTTTTGTATTCATAGGGTTACTTCGTCCGTAATATCCAGGGGAGGTAAAATTTATAATTAGCCCTGTTTTGTGGGGTAATCTTTTTGAAATTAGTTTAAATACAAAAAAATAATCTGTCAAAGATGCAATACACTAGCTAAATCATTTGTTGATGATAAGTATAAAAAACGGATAGGTATCTTTTAATGAAGATTTTGATTTTGGGTAGTGGCGTTATCGGTGTAACCAGCGCCTGGTATCTGGCTAAACAAGGCCATCAGGTTACCATCATTGATCGCCAGAGCGCTCCGGCTATGGAGACCAGTTTTGCAAATGCCGGTCAGATCTCGCCAGGTTATTCTGCACCCTGGGCCGCCCCGGGAGTTCCGTTAAAAGCAATTAAGTGGATGATGCAGGATCTAGCACCCTTGATGATCAACCCTAAAGTGAATGCAAATACACTGAAGTGGATGACCAAGATGCTGTCTAACTGCACCCAGACCTCATACCATACCAACAAAGCGCGCATGATGCGTCTTGCTGAGTATAGTCGTGATTGTTTCAAAGATCTTCGTTCTGAAATCGAAATTGACTATGAAGGCCGTACCGGAGGCACGCTGCAGCTGTTCCGTACCCAGAAACAGGTGGATGCTGCGGCTAAAGATATCTCTGTACTTCAAGAGTGCGGTGTTAGTTATGAGGTGCTGGACCGTGACGGTTGTGTGTCCCGTGAACCCGCGCTGGGCTTTGTTAAAGATAAAATCGTTGGTGGTCTGCGTCTGCCGGGCGATGAGACCGGTGACTGTTTCAAATTCACTAATGCCCTGGCGGACGAGTGTAAAAAGCTGGGGGTCGAGTTTAAGTTTGATATCGAGATCGAAGGGCTGCTCAGCGATGACACCCAGATTGTGGGTGTTAAAACCAAACAGGGCACATTCACGGCTGATCGTTATCTGATGTGTCTGGGTAGCTACAGTACCCTGCTGCTGGCTAATGTCGGGGTTGCGGTACCGGTCTATCCGATTAAGGGGTACTCACTGACGCTGCCGATCGTTGATGAAACTAAAGCGCCGGTGTCTACCGTGATGGATGAAACCTATAAAGTCGCCGTGACC
Organism: Amphritea atlantica; assembly: GCA_024397875.1. Taxonomy (NCBI): domain Bacteria; kingdom Pseudomonadati; phylum Pseudomonadota; class Gammaproteobacteria; order Oceanospirillales; family Oceanospirillaceae; genus Amphritea; species Amphritea atlantica. The sequence goes on along the minus strand of CP073344.1, from coordinate 2,562,560 downwards.
CGTTTTGAAGACCGTATCCGTGTCGGAGGGACTGCTGAGATCACTTCCTACGATATCTCTCTACAGGAGAAACGCCGTAAGAATGTTGAGTTTACCGTCGGTGATCTGTTCCCCGGTGGTGGCGATATTGAAAAGGCTGAATTCTGGACCGGCCTGCGGCCGATGACGCCGGACGGTACTCCGGTTCTGGGGGGCACCCGCTATCCGAACCTGTATCTGAATACCGGTCATGGCACGCTGGGCTGGACCATGTCTCTGGGGTCAGGCAAGTTTGTTGCTGACGTTATCAGCGGCAATAAAACGGATATTGATCCAGAAGGACTTTCTGTCACCCGTTATGGTCAAAAGTAAGCCATAAGGTTATTTGAGCACAGAGGTTTACGCACCTGTAAACACCTTGTTATGCCTCTGTGCTCGGTTTTTTTTACAGGCTATAATTTGCAGCGCCTTGCGCTGGAGAGTGAACCTGCCTGATCAGCATTGTCCGTAGGGCAGAGTCGGCTCACGGTCAACGCTCATACACTATTTTAAGTATTTAATACTGGGGATTTAAAGCATGCCAACTAAGACTATCATTGCCACTGAAAATGCACCTTCTGCTATCGGTACATATTCACAGGCTGTCAAAGTAGATAACACTGTATATATGTCTGGCCAGATCCCACTGGTGCCGGCCACCATGGAGATGGTAACCGAGTCGTTTGAAGCTCAGGCGGTTCAGGTGTTTGATAACCTGAAAGCGGTTGCTGAAGCAGCGGGCGGTTCTATGAATGATCTGGTTAAAGTGAACATTCTTCTGACAGATCTGGCTAACTTTGCCACTGTGAATGAAGTCATGGCGCGTTATTTCGATCAGCCTTACCCAGCCCGTGCTGCCTATGCGGTAAAAGCACTGCCTAAAGATGCGGATATCGAAGTTGAAGCCGTGATGGTGGTTGGCTAATACACGTTGTTTGATGTTTATGCCTGTGTTTTGCAGGCATTTGTAAAAGAGTGAGAGCTTAAGGTAAGAGTTAGATGAGTCGAGCAGCAAAAATAACGGTTGATCTGGATGCTATCCGGCATAACTACCGATTGGCACGTTCCCTTAATACAGCAGGTAATGCTGCTGCAATCATCAAGGCTAATGCATACGGCCATAACGCCGTTAAGGTTGCCAGAGCGCTGGAAGCTGAAGCTGATGCATTTGGTGTTGCCTGTATTGAAGAGGGTGTCGAGTTGATTGAAGCCGGTATTAAAAAACCTGTTTTGTTGCTCGAGGGTTTCTTTGAGGTCAGTGAGCTGCCGTATATCAGTGAGCATGGTATGTGGTGTGCAGTGCACAGTCTGTATCAGATTGAGCAGATAGCCGAAGCGACACTGAGTAAGCCGGTGACTGTCTGGCTGAAAATGAATTCCGGTATGAATCGCTTAGGTATTCATCCGGATGATTATCAGGCTGCGTTTCAGCGCCTTAAGCAGCTGGATAATGTATCAGATGTCGTTTTGATGACTCACTTTGCCAGCTCTGATGAGCTGGACAAAATCACGACTGAGGAACAACTGGCCGTATTTAACCGGGCCAGCGAAGGGCTGGATGCGCCACACTGCCTGGCCAATTCTGCCGCTGTGCTGGCCTGGCAGGATGCCCGCCGTGACTGGATGCGTCCGGGACTGATGCTGTATGGAGCAACACCGTTCCCTGAAGCTCAGGAACAGGCTGATAAACTGCTTCCGGCGATGACGCTGACCTCCGAAGTCATTGCGATACGCGATGTGCAGCCGGGTGAATGCGTCGGCTATGGTGGTCACTTTGTTGCTGATAGACCTTCCCGCGTGGGGACGGTTGCGCTGGGGTATGCTGATGGTTATCCGCGCCATGCCGTTACCGGTACCCCGGTATGGATAAATGGTCAACGCGCACGGATTATCGGCCGGGTATCGATGGATATGCTGGGCGTTGATCTGACGGATATTCCGGACGCAGGGATCGGTACCGAGGTCGAGTTCTGGGGGCGTAATGTAACGGCTGCAGAGGTCGCTACCTATTGCGATACAATCCCTTACACGTTGTTCACCGGCATCACTCGTCGGGTGCATAAGCATTATATAAACGAATAATGCAGTCTTGATCAGACACTATTAAAAACCGGCCCTGTGCCGGTTTTTTTGTTTTTATCTGTTCAGGCGGCGGTAATTTCTGTTGAGAGATGATATACAGAGTCACAGCGTTATAGCGGTTAATTCAGGGAATACTGATATGTATGCGGTAATTTTCAGGGCAGAGATCGCCCGGTTAGATGAAGAGTACGGCCAGATGGCTGCCAGAATGCGTGAGCTGGCGATACAGGAATATGGTTGCCTCGAGTTTACCTCCGTCACCGAGGGGAATAGCGAGATAGCGGTCTCATACTGGAGCAGTAAAGAGCAGATTAGCGCCTGGAAACAGAATGCCGAACACCTGGTCGCGCAGCAAAAAGGGCGTTCGCAGTGGTATGCCTCATATCGGGTTCAGGTTGTCGAAGTAGTGCGGGAATACAGCGCATAATATTGCACATATAAGGAGCGGTTTGGTATGGGGTTCACACAAGGTATATTCAGGACGCTAGCGCTGATTAGCTTATCCGTTGTCACGTTGACGGCAGCGGCCGATAGCAGCGTCTGGAAGGTCAGTTCAGGCGATAATCTGCTCTATGTTGGCGGAACACTGCATGTTTTACGGCAGAAAGACTACCCGCTGCCTGTTGAATTTGACCGGGCTTATCAGGCTGCAGACACTTTGATTTTTGAAACGGATATTGCGCAGCTGCATAGACCCGCAGTGATGCAGAAAATGCAGCAGGCCATGAGGTATCCTGAGGGGATCAGCGGGCTGGATAAGCGGGTTTCAGCTGCACTTTATCAGCGTATCGTGAAGGTCTGGAGCCAGTATGGTTTACCGGTTGAGGCCCTCAGTGGGCTGCGTCCATCGGGTATCGTCATTACCCTGACATTGCTTAATCTGCGGCAGATAGGCGTGGATGCTCAGGGTATTGATGACTTTTACCATAGCCGGGCTACCGCAGAGGGTAAACCGGTGGCCGGGCTGGAATCGGTGGATCAGCAGATCCGCTTGCTGGCGGGTATGGGGGCGGGTGATGAAGAAAAGTTTATGCGGATGTCACTGGACGAGCTGGAAGAGTCGGGCAGGGTGATCAATGAGATGGTTGATGCCTGGCGCCGGGGTAGCCTTGTCGACCTTGAACGTCTGGTGATTGACGATATGCGTCGTGAGTCGCCAGCTGCATTTCGCGTTTTAATGGTCGATCGTAACCAGAAGTGGTTGCCCCAGATAGAGACTATGTTACACAGCCGGCCAGTGGAGTTTGTGCTGGTGGGCAGTGCTCACCTGGCCGGGAAAGAGGGGCTGATACATCAGTTACAGCAACGGGGCTACCGGGTTGAGCCAGTGCAGAACTGATGGGTCATTTTACGCATTAGCTTGCGGCATCCAGCTGTTGGTTCTCGCACAGCAGTTTTAACAGTTGCAGCTTGCCTTGCGGATCTTTACGGGTGACAACCTCACCCTCCTTGCGAAAGTGGATATCCCGCAGCCGGGACAACCAGAAGCGCATCGCCGCAACCTGTAGCATTTTACTGAAACTTCTCTGTTCATCGCTATTCAGCGGACGAACAGACTGGTAACTGTCGAGTATCAGCAGCGCTTTGTTGAAGTCGTACTCTGAGCTGCGCTCGTCAAAACACCAGGCGTTCAGGGTGACACACAGGTCATACAGGTAGGGGGCCGAGCAGGCATGATAAAAATCTATCAGTCCACAGAGTGTGTCGCCTTCAAACAAGGCGTTGTCCGGAAACAGGTCTGCATGAACAGGGCCGCCCGGCAGGTCGCTCCAGAGGATTTGTCCGGCATCCATCAGGTTGTGCTGCAGGGTCTGCTGATCATCGGCTGACAGGTGAGGCATCAGTCTGGCCCCCAGATCTGAACACCACTGATAGATATCTACCGTCTGTTGGTTTTCGAGTTGTGCCGAGAACTGGTGCATCTGCGCCAGCGTCAGCCCTATAATACTCGCCTGCTGATCATTGGGGTTTTGCAGCGGGCTACCCGAGAGTCGTGACATCAGGACCGCAGGACGGTCGTTCAGTTGTCCATACAGGCTGTTGTCTTGCAAATGGATCGGTCTGGCACAGGCGACACCCTGCTGTGTCAGGTGCTCGATATAATCAAGAATAAAGGGTAGCTGCTCATGGCTGACTGACTCCACCAGTGTCAGGACAAACTCTCCGTCCGTGGTGGTAACAAAATAGTTCGTATTTTCTACACCGGCTTCAATGCCCTGAAAATCGATTAGCTCGCCTACACTGTATTGCTGCAGGTAGCGTTCAAGTTGATCCCGGGTGACTGGTGTGTAGACAGACATTGTCAGTTCCTTTACTCGTTGGGTTGTCAGAGACAACCCGGTTTATCAGTGTTCAGTTTAAGGGGTGGGCTACAGAGCCCTGGCCTGAATATCCGCATGATAGGAGGAGCGTACCATTGGACCGCTGGCGACATTTTTAAAGCCCAACTGGTAGCCAATCTCTTCATACTCTTTAAACTCTTCCGGAGTGACATAGCGCTCCACGGCCAGATGATGTTTAGTGGGTTGCAGGTACTGGCCTATGGTAATCATATCGACATCGTTGGCTCTCAGATCCCGCATCACTTTAATGACTTCTTCTTGTGTTTCACCGAGACCGACCATGATGCCGGACTTGGTATCCACCTGCGGGTGCAGCTTTTTAAATTGGTAGAGCAGGCTGAGAGACCAGAAATAATCAGCACCAGGCCGTACTTTACTGTACAGCGAAGGGACTGTTTCGAGGTTATGATTCAGTACATCCGGTAACTGTGCGGACAGTTTTTCAAGTGCAACTTCCATGCGGCCACGGAAATCCGGTACCAGTATTTCCACCTTCAGTGCTTCATTCAGCGCCCGGGCTTCTCTGACACATTCGGCAAAATGACCCGCGCCACCATCTTTTAGGTCATCCCGGTCCACCGATGTAATGACCACGTAGCGCAACCCCAGCTGGGCGATATTGCGGGCAACATTTTTGGGTTCATCCGGGTCCAGTGCCATTGGTCGTCCATGGGCGACATCACAGAACGGACAGCGTCGGGTGCAGATCGCCCCCATGATCATAAGGGTCGCTGTTTTGTTGCTGAAGCACTCAGCCAGGTTGGGGCAGGAGGCTTCTTCGCATACGGTATGCAGGTTCAGTTCACGCAGCTGCTGTTTAACCTTTTTAACATTGGCATTGGAACGGGCATCAATACGGATCCAGTCCGGTTTGCGTAGTCGTTCCCGCGTCGGGTCAGGTTTTTCCCGCAGGCGAGACATTTTTGATTCGCCTTTCAGTTGTTTTAAAGGGATCTTCTCCATCGGGGGAGGCCTCCGCTGCGTCTGAATCTTCACTGTTTTATGTTTAAACCGGTAACGGATACGCCCGCCTGTTGTGCTGAGCGGGCGTATCTGTCATCGGGGCAAATTCAATTGATCTGTTAAACTGGTTTTACGGGCATAACAGGTTCAGATCAGCCGCGATAGTAACGCTGTTCGATAAAGGGGGTTTTTGATACCACCATCGGTAACTGCTTACCGCGAACCAGAGCATATATTTCTGTTTCCAGTGCTGCATACTCAGAAGCGACATGTCCCATCGCAATTGGAACACCCAGCGTCGGGCCAAAGCTGCCGCTGGTCACTTCACCGATCCTGACGCCATCGGTGTTAACCAGTTCTGCACCTTCGCGGATTGGGGCTTTACCCAGCGCAATCAGGCCTACCCGCTTGCGGGTGACATTTTTGTTGGCGATCTGATCAAAAATCTTCTCGGCGCCGGGGAAACCGCCTGCCCGCTCGCCATCGGCACGACGACATTTACTGATCGCCCAGATCAGGCTGCCCTCTATCGGGGTGGTGTTCTGATCAAGGTCATGACCGTAGAGGCACAGGCCGGATTCCAGACGTAACGAGTCGCGGGCTCCCAGACCGATAAGTTCAACTTCCGGTTGTGCAATAAACAGACGGCAGAGGCGTTCAGCCTGATCGGCCGGAATGGAGATCTCATAGCCATCTTCGCCGGTATAGCCGGAGCGACTGATGAAGCATTCAACACCATCAATGCTGATGTGGCGGGAATCCATAAAGACCATTTCACCGGCCTCAGGACAGATACGCGTAAGGGCCTGAGCGGCTTCGGGGCCCTGCAGCGCAACCAGCGCACGATCGTCCAGTACTTCCAGTTCTACACCTTCGCCCAGATTCGCCTGCATATGTGCAATGTCCTGTGCTTTACAGGCGGCATTCACCACGACGTACAGATGATCGCCGTAGTTGGTGACCATGAGGTCATCCATAATACCGCCATGGGGATTAGTGAACAGTGCATAGCGTTGTTTGCCTACTGGCAGATCGATGATGTCGACCGGAACCAGCTTTTCCAGTTCAGCTGCGGCATTTGCACCGCTCAGTTTCACCTGTCCCATGTGGGAAACATCAAACAGACCCGCATGTTCGCGGGTGTGGATATGTTCTTTTTTAACGCCCATCGGGTACTGAACAGGCATTTCAAAGCCTGCAAAGGGGACCATTTTGCCACCCAGCTCCAGATGCAGGTCGTACAGCGGTGTTTTGTTCAGTTCGGACATGGAGGTCTCCAGCGTTTATGTTCGGGTTTCGTCAGTACTGTTTATCCGGGACGATTAGTTGAGCCAGATAAACAGAGAATAAATGTAGTTTTAAAGGGAAAAGTTTCCAATAGGAAACAAAGTTAAACGATCAGGAAATGTATTGCAATAGTAAAGTTGCGTAGAGGGAACAGAGAGTGTCGTATGCAGGCTAATAACAGCAGTCCCAGACGTTGCTGCGCACTTTGTTGGTGGTTAGTAGATAGGTAGGGAAAAGCCTGAATATCGGAAATGGGAAGAGACTGAAACTAGTGGTTTTTTACAGGTAGCCTTTGGACCTTGCTGCGCAGCATGCTAATGGCTAGCAGAGCGGATGTAGGAGGGGCTTCCAGCAGCGAGGGTTTTAAACAATCGATCGTCTCTGGAGGAAACTCCTATATACAACAAAACCGCCTGACGGCGGTTTTTATGGTTTTACTTTTCTGACTAGCCACTAGCCACTAGCCACTAGCCTTATGCTGTAACCCAGAGTACCTCTGCATCTTTCTGGCTGGTTGAGACGAGCGCATGTCCCATTTCGCAGTCGTAATAGGCGCTGTCACCGGTGACCAGTTCGATCGGTTCATAGAACTCGGTGTAGAACATGATGCTGCCACTGAGTACATAGAGAAACTCTTCCCCGTCATGCCGTATCCAGTCCTCATACTCATCCCAGGAATGGGTGCGTACGGTGGTTTTGAACGGGATCATTTTCTTACTGGACAGCTGGGTGGCCAGCAGTTCATGTTCATAGGTGGGGGTCGGGTGTGGTTTACCCTCCCCATGGCGGGTTATATCGCGACGGCCTCCGCTGCCGGGGCTTTTCTTTTTGGGTTGTGTAAACAGCTGAGGGATATCGATTCCCAGGCCTTTAACCAGTTTATTTACTGCAGTGAAGGTAGGGGAGATCTGTTCATTTTCAATCTTCGACAGGGTTGAACGGGCCAGTCCTGTCAGTTTGCTGGCTTCTTCCAGTGTCAGGTTCTGACTCAGGCGGATCTCACGGACCCGTTTGCCCAGCTCAAGCGGCTCTACAACCGCTTCTGCATTATCCCGGGTAACCGAAAAGAACTGCTGCTCTTCTTTGAGAAACGCTGGCTTATCGGTCATCGGTTACTCCGTTTAATAGGTTAATGCTTTTCGGTTAAGGAGTCCGCGCTCCCTGTTTCCGATAATAGTACACAACCCCTCTGGGCATTGAAAGAATCGGTTATTTAGCGAATTAACGATTTATCGGGGAAAAGTTTCCTAAAAGAAACTTTTTGTTGATTTTAAGAAAATGCGCTGATAATCTGAGTCCCAATTGCTGATTGGCTTGTTTGAAACTGAGATTTGGGTGTATGACCGACCCGGATGTTTCAACCGGTCAGGTTGCAGAGAATAGAAGTCTCTATCATCAGGCTGGAGTAGTTGTCAGTGGCTTTAAGTATTTTTGATCTGTTCAAAGTAGGCATCGGGCCTTCGAGTTCTCATACCGTGGGGCCGATGGTGGCCGCAAACCGTTTTCTGGATGAGTTGCAGCAACGCCAGCAGTTTGAGCAGGTCTGTAAGGTTAAAGTGGGACTCTATGGTTCACTGGCGATGACCGGTACAGGACACTCAACGGATGTGGCTGTGCTGATCGGTTTGATGGGTGAAATGCCAGACCGGGTCGATCCGGATCAGGTGCCGGTCTTTGTAACGCAGATTCAGCAAACCGGTCAGCTGAATCTGGCGGGAAAACGGTTGATTGAGTTCCGGGTTGCTGAACATCTGCCGTTTCACTTTGGTGAGTCTCTGCCTAAGCACCCGAATGGTATGCGTTTTCAGGCGTTTGACGCAGCGGGCCTCGTCTTGCACGACGCGATCTATTACTCCGTTGGTGGTGGCTTCGTGCTGAGTGATGCAGAGGTCGATCAACAGAGCTCCATTGAGGATAGTGTGACGCTGCCCTATGAGTTCAATAGCGGTGCCGAGCTACTGACGCTGTGTAAACAGAATGATATGAGCGTTGCTCAGCTGGTGATGGAAAATGAACGGGTCTGGCGCAGCGAATCAGAGGTTAACGCTGGATTGCGAAATATCTGGCAGGTGATGGATAGCTGCATTCGACGTGGTTGCGCGGAAACCGGTGAGCTGCCGGGTGGTCTGCGGATAAAGCGCCGTGCTCACGAACTCAGTGAAGAGTTGCGTAACAGCCCGGAAGCATCGTTTAAAGATCAACTGACCGTCATGGACTGGATAAACCTCTATGCGATGGCTGTGAATGAGGAAAATGCCGCCGGTGGCCGGGTTGTGACTGCGCCGACGAACGGGGCTGCCGGGGTTATTCCGGCGGTGCTGGCGTACTACGATCGCTTTGTCCACGGCTCCAGTGAGCAGGGTATCTTCGATTTTCTCGCTACGGCTGCTGCGATTGGCATGTTGTACAAGAAGAACGCCTCTATCTCGGCTGCCGAGGTCGGCTGTCAGGGCGAGATCGGCGTGGCCTGCTCGATGGCCGCCGGAGCGCTGTGTGCGGTTATGGGGGGCACCATTGAACAGGTTGAGAATGCTGCCGAGATCGGTATGGAGCATAACCTGGGACTTACCTGTGATCCTGTTGGCGGGTTGGTGCAGGTCCCGTGTATTGAGCGCAATACCATGGGCGCTGTTAAAGCCATCAATGCTGCCCGGCTGGCGATGCGGGGCGATGGCAAACACCATGTATCCCTTGATTCTGTTATAGAGACGATGCGTCAGACCGGTGTTGATATGCAGGACAAATATAAAGAAACCTCGCAGGGCGGGCTGGCGGTTAACGTCGTGGCCTGTTGATTTTGAACCGCTTGAATCTGAATAGAGAATAACAACGATGAATAACACTGAACTGTACCGCGGTGACGCGATATGTGAGGCCTTTTTTACACAGAATCTGGCTGAGCGGGATGCGGAACTGATGGCCGCGGTAAACCAGGAGTTTACCCGTCAGGAAACGCAGATTGAGTTGATCGCTTCAGAAAATATCGTTTCTAAAGCGGTGATGCAGGCCCAGGGCACTGTGCTGACCAACAAGTATGCAGAAGGCTATCCGGGGCGCCGTTATTACGGTGGTTGTGAATATGCAGATAAAGCGGAAGGGTTGGCAATTGAGCGTGCCAAGCAGCTGTTCGGCTGTGAATTTGCCAATGTTCAGCCACATTCCGGTGCTCAGGCCAACGGTGCGGTTATGCTGGCACTATTACAGCCAGGCGATACGGTTATGGGAATGTCCCTGGATGCGGGTGGTCATCTGACCCACGGCGCCCGTCCGGCATTGTCGGGTAAGTGGTTTAACGCCGTTCAGTATGGTGTTTCCAAAGTGGATAACCGGATCGATTATGATGCAGTAGAAGCGCTGGCGGTTGAATGTCAGCCGAAGATGATTATCGCGGGTGGTTCTGCCATTCCCCGCGTAATCGATTTCGCCCGGTTCCGTGAGATTGCCGATAAAGTGGGTGCCTTTCTGTTTGTTGATATGGCGCACATCGCCGGACTGGTTGCGACCGGTGTGCACCCGAGTCCGCTGCCCTATGCCGATGTTGTGACAACCACCACCCATAAGACTTTGCGGGGCCCTCGTGGTGGCATGATCCTGTCCAATAATCCGGACATTGGTAAAAAGATTAATTCAGCGGTTTTCCCCGGATTGCAGGGCGGCCCCCTGATGCATGTTATCGCTGCCAAGGCGGTGGCCTTCGGTGAAGCGCTGCGTCCGGAATTCAAAACCTACATCGATCGGGTTGTTGAGAATGCACAGGTGCTGGCCGGGGTCATGGTTGAACGAGGCTGCGATATTGTGACCGGTGGTACCGACACCCATCTGATGCTGGTGGACCTGCGTCCCAAAGGCCTTAAAGGGAATATTGTCGATGCAGCCTTGGAGCGTGCCGGCATCACTTGTAACAAAAATGGTATTCCGTTTGATCCTGAAAAGCCGATGGTGACCTCGGGTATACGTCTGGGTACACCTGCGGGAACCAGTCGCGGTTTTGGTACCGAAGAGTTTCGCCTGATCGGTAATCTGATCAGTGATGTTCTGGATGGACTGGTGGCCAACCCGGATGACAACTCAACAGTTGAAGCGCAGGTGCTCGCTCAGGTGGAAACCTTGTGCAAACGCTTTCCGCTGTATAAATAAACCTATAATCAAACAAACGTTATGCCGGTGCTGAGTCTGTGCCGGTGTTGATCTTTAAAGGACATACAATTATGAGCATTCCATCTAACTACTGTTTTGCTTCAAGCCATGAATGGGTTCTGGATAATGGCGATGGTACCGTCACTATGGGTATTTCAGATCATGCACAGGAGCTTCTGGGCGATGTGGTTTTTGTTGAACTGCCGGAAGTGGGGCGTGAAGTCGATGCCGGAGAGGAGTTCTCACTGGTTGAATCAGTCAAAGCCGCTTCGGATATCTATTCACCGGTAACGGGTGAGGTCGTCGCGATCAATGAAGCGCTGGAAGATCAGCCTGAAACCGTGAATAACGCGCCTTACGATGGTGGCTGGATCGTTAAGATTAAACTGGCTGATGCATCTCAGCTGGATGGTTTGCTGGACGCCGAGTCCTATGCAGCTACGATTGCAGAATAGATCTGATCTGTGCTGATAGCGTTTATCAGTTAAGATAACCGCTATCACTGTCCCCCGATCAGGTCTTTTCGCAAACGCGGGATGGTAAGCAGAACCATCCCGCACCCTTTATTTTGAGATTAGCGGCCCGCGCTGCTGATCAGTTTAAGCAGGTTATTGTAATGGCTACTGATATATCTACTCCTGTTGCTTCCCTGAGCACGCTTCAGCAGACGAAAGAGTTTACCCGGCGACATATAGGTCCGGACACCCATCAGACCGCGGCGATGCTGGCTGAGCTGGGCCTGGGTTCGATTGAGGAGCTGATGGCTCAGACCGTGCCTGACTCAATCCGGCTGGATGATGCGCTGGCGATGGAAGGTGCGCTGTCTGAAGCGGATGCGCTGGCAATGCTGCGCAGCCTCGCTGATCAGAACAAGGTGAACCGCTCCTATATCGGTATGGGCTATCACAATACCCTGGTACCCAATGTGATTCTGCGTAACGTTATGGAAAATCCGGGCTGGTATACCGCCTATACGCCATATCAGCCGGAGATCTCTCAGGGCCGTCTGGAAGCATTGCTGAACTACCAGCAGGTGGTAATGGATCTGACCGGTATGGATCTGGCCAATGCCTCATTGCTGGATGAAGCGACGGCAGCGGCTGAAGCGATGACCCTGTGTAAGCGTTCCAACCGTAAAAAAAGCGATACCTTTTTTGTCGCGGATGATGTCCATCCCCAGACAATCGATGTGATCAGAACCCGGGCAGAATATTTTGGTTTTGACATTGTTGTTGGCAACCCACTGACGGATCTGGAGGGTTGTGATGCCTTTGGTGTCCAGCTGCAATATCCGGGCAGCTATGGGGATATTACCGATATCAAAACACTGATCGAAAAAGCCAAGGGACAGCAGGCGATGGTTTCTGTTGCTGCTGATCCGTTAGCGCTGGTGCTGCTGAAATCCCCCGGTGAGCTGGGTGCGGATGTCGTATTGGGGTCATCTCAGCGTTTGGGTGTGCCAATGGGTTTTGGTGGCCCGCATGCCGCGTTCTTTGCTGCCAGTGAAAAACTGAAGCGCTCGGTGCCCGGGCGGATTATAGGTGTCTCTATCGATGCCAACGGTAACCAGGCGCTGCGGATGGCGATGCAGACCCGCGAACAACATATCCGTCGTGAGAAGGCGACCTCTAATATCTGCACCGCTCAGGCGCTGCTGGCAAATATGGCTTCCTTCTACTGTGTGTATCATGGTCCTGAAGGCCTTAAAACCATCGCCGAGCGGGTGCATCGTCTGACTGCCATTCTGGCTAATGGTCTGAACGCCAAAGGGGTTACGGTTAACGATAGTTATTTTGATACCCTGACGCTAACCCTGCCGGAAACCGCTGCCGAGGTCTATCAGCGCGCGCTGGATGCCGGTTGTAACCTGCGTCAGACCGCTGCAGATAAGCTGGGTATATCGCTGGATGAAACCACCCGTCCGGCGGATATCGCCGATCTGTTTGATATTGTTCTGGGTGAGGGTCATGGGCTGTCGGTTGCTGATTTGGACGCAGAGATCGTCGCGGGTGCTGCAACGGGTATTACCGCTGAGATGCGTCGTGCCGATGCCATTCTGAGTCACCCGACGTTTAACAGCTATCACAGCGAAACCGATATGCTGCGGTATATGAAAAAGCTGGAGAACAAGGATTACTCGCTGGTGCACGGCATGATTCCGCTTGGCTCCTGCACCATGAAGCTGAATGCGACCTCCGAGATGGTTCCGGTCACCTGGCCTGAATTTTCCAGTATTCACCCCTTCGCACCGGCAGATCAGGTGCAGGGCTACCACGAGATGCTTCGCCAGCTGGAGCAGCAACTGGTGGAGATCACCGGTTATGATAAGGTCTCTCTGCAGCCAAACTCGGGTGCCTCCGGGGAGTATGCCGGTTTGCTGGCAATCCGTAAGTATCAGGAGTCTGTCGGTGAAGGGCATCGCAATGTCTGTCTGATACCATCCTCTGCTCACGGGACGAATCCGGCTTCGGCTGCGATGATGGATATGAAGATTATCGTTACCCGCTGTGACGATAAGGGTAACGTCGATGTTGCTGATCTGCGTGCGCAGGCCGAGTTGCATAAAGACAACCTGTCCTGCCTGATGATCACCTACCCATCCACCCACGGGGTGTATGAGGAGGATATCGTCGAGATCTGTAACATCATCCACAAAAACGGTGGTCAGGTGTATATGGATGGTGCCAACATGAATGCTCAGGTGGGGATCTCTAAGCCGGGCCTGATCGGCTCTGACGTGTCTCACCTTAATCTGCATAAAACGTTCGCTATTCCCCATGGCGGCGGTGGCCCGGGTATGGGCCCCATCGGTGTTAAGAGTCACCTGGCGCCGTTCCTCGCCAGCCATAAAGTCACTCCGGTAGAGGGCCTCAACCCTGACAACGGAGCCGTAGCCGCAACCCCTTATGGTTCGGCGTCTATCCTGCCGATTACCTGGATGTATAACCTGATGCTGGGCAAGTCAGGCCTGAAACGTTCAACGCAGATAGCGATTCTCAATGCTAACTATATGGCGGAGAAACTGTCAGGGCACTATCCGATTCTCTATCGGGGCCGCAACAACAAAGTGGCCCATGAATGCATCGTCGATATTCGTCCGCTTAAGGAGGAATCCGGTGTAACCGAAGAGGATATTGCCAAGCGACTGATGGATTATGGTTTCCATGCCCCGACCATGTCGTTTCCGGTCGCCGGCACTCTGATGATTGAGCCGACCGAATCTGAGTCCAGGGTCGAGATTGATCGTTTTATCGATGCGATGATAAAGATTAAGGCGGAGATCGATCAAGTGAAGAGTGGCATCTGGCCTGCAGATAACAACCCCTTATGCCGGGCGCCACATACTCAGGCGGATATTATGGTTGATGAGTGGGAGCGTCCCTATTCACGGGAAGAGGCTGTATTTCCGAGTCAGGCAACCCGGGAGAACAAGTTCTGGCCAACCGCAAACCGTATCGACAATGTCTACGGTGACCGCAACTTTATCTGCTCCTGTCCTGCTATCGAAACCTATATGGAAGACTGATTATCTGTCGTCTGTTAACAATTAAGTTTGTGACTTGATCATACGAAAAACGGGCCTGGGGCCCGTTTTTTTGTGAACCCGAATACAGGTATCTGCGATGATAATGATCAGCACAAAGTAGAAGGGTAATCCCCATTTTTATTGACGTTAAAATTTTACTGTTCAGGTAAGATGTAGCATCTGTTATGTGAACACATATTCAGGTTGTGTCGCTCGGCGGGTCAGCATTAATTGTAACGCCACGATATATCAGACAAGAAACGGCACGAACATCTTAGTCTGCTTAATGTAGTCCTGATAGGGTGCTCCGAAGAAGCGAATAGATTCTGTTTCTTCCACCCGTGCGGCGATGATTAAAAACAGAGAGGCTGCCAGCGCTAATATCCCGCCTGGCCAGTCCGGATGTTTGACCCCCCCCCCACGCCAGCCACAGAAGAGAACTGTACATGGGATGGCGTATATAGTGAAAGATGCCTGTGGTGATCTGTGTGGTTGTCTTCTCAAAAGTCAGTAGCGAAGAGTCATTTTTCCGGTGTTTAACCGGTTTACCTTTTGTTGTTAAAGCGTTAATGCCCAGGACCAATGGGAAGATAGAGATAATAAGCAGGGACCATGAGATTAACTGGTACCATGCACATGGAGTGCGGAACCAGACGGTCGCATTGACGACGAACAGTGCAATAATGAACTCGAATGCAAAGAAACGATAAAAGCCATGAGATTGTGGTGCCCGAAGCGATGCCCGAAATAGGTAGGCGAAGCCGAGAGATATGACAATGAACGCAATTAGTCTGACTGCATTACCCTCCCACGCACTCCCAAAACATCCGATAGTTCAAGGAGAATCATGTTTCTATCTGATTCATTATTGCCGTTTCACTATAGTCGATAGTCAGGCAAACGCTGTGATTAATCAGGTGTAACGGTTCGTCATTAAACAGTTACATAGAGTTTGTCCTTTGAATCGGTCTTTTTAGTCAGTCTTGAAATCAGTTTTATAAACGGGTCCTTGCAAAAGGCTTCTTCCGAACAGCTTCCCGGACGGATCACGAAGCTGATTCGCCTTTTTTGTATTGTTTGTCAGACCGCTGATCATAATATAGCGGTAACGTCAGTTTAATATCTCTCAGGCATCGTGGTTGATATAACCTGTGGAGGTAAATATGACTGATATCTTTAGTAAGATCGCCAAGATCTATAACGAGATGGGCCATCATCATTATGGTGAGGGGGTCAGCCAGATTGAACATTCGGTGCAATGTGCCAGGCTGGCGGTAGAAGATGGTGAACGATCTGATATGGTTGTCGCTGCTTTGCTACATGATATAGGGCACTTGATTGGTGAGGTTAAACTGGGTCATGGTCATTTCCATCATGATCACGTCGGGGCTGATTTTCTCAGTCATTACTTCCCCCCTGGCGTCACTGAACCTGTGCGTCTGCACGCCAGTGCAAAGCGGTATCTGTGTACCACCGAGGCCGGTTATATTGATAGCCTTTCAGAGGCTTCGCGTCACTCTCTGGACCACCAGGGCGGTCTGATGACGGAAGATGAAATCACTTCTTTTCGGGCAGAGCCTTTTTATGAACAGGCGATACGTTTACGGCGCTGGGATGACGAAGCAAAAGACGAGAAGCTGGCATCGACACCGTTTAACAGCTTTAGTGGTTATGTCGAAGATGTGTGCGGTGCCTGAAAAGTCCCAACCAATCTCAGCAGGCCTGTAGATACAAAAAAACCGCCAGCAGGCGGTTTTTTTTATAATGCTATTACTACAACTGAAACACCCTAATCATCAGGCAAAATGGGGGGGAGGCTCAACTTTCGGATAGTATCAGCCGAAGTAATGATTCCATATAAACAAATTTGGTGCCTGAATGTTATAAGTTCATATATATCATATGCTTATGGTGTATTTTTAGTTTTTTGCTCATGGCTCTCTGAGCTGCTTTTGTTAAAACTGTCCCCGATTGGATACGAGTATTGGGCTTTAATAATTATTTTCATATAAATCAATCATTTATACTGTATCCAGTTGGCGTCATCTGTTTAGGTTTATTGCGTTGACTGTTTGTTTCGATAGTCTGTTTCGATAGCCAGTTTCAGCGGTAACTGGCCGGTTGGCTGCAAGACTGATGATGGGGCTAAACTATGTATTTTGCTTATTTTAACAAAGCGTGATTTTTGAAAAGCACGGTGGTCTGCGGGGAGCGCGCCGGGAGCAGAGTCTGAAGGTAACAGCATCAGATGCTGGCAGGGCTTAACGGTTGCGGTTTTTAAACAAAAAAAAACAGGCCAGGGGCCTGTTAAAATAAGAGCGCTATAACATTACTGGCCAGTCTAAAGCCGGTAATACGCTCTCTAGAGAGAATCGTTTCAAACAGACGCAGTATCTCTGTCCATTGCTTGCATGGACATCTTGTAGTTTGTGCGGCTGGATAGGGGGCCAAAAGCCGGGGCCGCTGATTTAACACGGTCCTTAATGAATGCAAAGGCACTCAGAATAAGTTCCGCCTGAACCTGAGAGCGCATGCTTGCAGCTTGCTTATAGACGCTGTTGTGGGTTTGGGGAATTGCCATTTTACTCACCATCGTTTGAATTCAGTTCGGAGAATGCACTCAGACGGTCATGCTTGACCGGTCAGAACTGAATTCAGGAAACAGAAAGGGATCACCCTTCGGAATATGCTGCGCATTCTAGACTTTAGTCTGGGTTGTGTTAACTGATCAATTTTCAGATAAATGGTGAGTTAAATTCACCATAGAGGTAAGTATCTGTTTTCGTAACGCTATCTTGAAAATTTGAGTCAAAAGCCTGTATTTACCTGCTCTTTAGGCCTGAGTATAGTTGATTAAAATCTATTGAATCGATTTACCCTGGAGGATTTAGCATGAAGATACTGGCGTTATCAGGAAGTACCCGGGCGGAATCCTTCAACCGCAGATTACTTGACATTGCTGTGGCTGGTGCCCGGCAGGCCGGCGCTGAGGTAACGGTTGTGGACCTTGGTGAATATCCGATGCCTCTCTACAATCAGGATCTTGAATACAGCGAAGGCATTCCCGAAGCCGCTGTGCAATTGAAACGACTGATGGTAGAGCATCAGGGGTTGCTGATAGCTTCGCCTGAATACAATGGTTTTCCATCGCCGCTGCTAAAAAACACCTTTGACTGGCTCTCGCGTAAGCAGGCAGAGCACGAACCCCCCATGTTTGCTTTTCAGCACAAAATAGCGGCTGTGGTCTCGGCGTCTCCGGGGGCCGGTGGTGGAACCCGGGGGCTGACTATCTTGCGTATCTATCTTCAGAATCTGGGCATAATGACACTCCCCGGACAAGTTTCATTGGGGCGGGCGAGGCAGGCATTTCGCGAAGATGGCCGGCTGCACAATGATCAGATGCAGAAGGCTGCCGAGTCTTTAGGCGCTGACCTGTTCGATATTCTGCAAAAGCAATCTGACAGGTTCGAATGATGGTGATCGATACGAGTGGTTTTATCGGTTTTTCTCTGGCGTCGGCACGCAATTGCAAACCTATTTTAAAGGAGCTTGCCGGCTTGTTGAGAGGCGATGAGTCTGTTTTAGAGATCGGTAGTGGTAGCGGCCAGCATGCTGTTTATTTCGCTGAGCAGCTAGCGGGCCTCGCCTGGCAACCTTCTGAAATAGCGCCGCAGCTAGCGGTGTTGCAGACCAATCTTGAGGCTCATGGTGGCGCCAACATAAGTCCTCCGGTGCTTTTAGATCTGCGGGATGAAAGCTGGGGCGATAGCGTGTCTGGTGTTGATCTGATATTCACTGCCAATACGCTGCATATCATCAGTTGGGCTGAAGTCATTTCTCTGTTTGATCGCCTGGACAGGGTGCTTAAGCCCGGCGGCCGACTCGTTCTGTATGGCCCATTTCGGTATAACAATGCCTATACCAGTGATAGCAATGCCGACTTTGATCGTTGGCTGACAGCGCGTGATCCTGACAGCGGTATCCGTGATTTTGAAAAGGTCAGTTCGCTGGCGCTTGAGGCAGGATTGATGCTGGAGTGCGATATCAGTATGCCGGCTAATAATCAGTTGCTGGTCTGGAGGCAGGGATAAAGCGGCAGGGGTCCAGCGGACAATACTGTTTGGGGTCTGTTTTCACAGCGTAATAGCGGCGCTTATTTTCTGCACGGCTTAGGGGAGTGTAACAGCGGTCGGGAAGGCAGAAGGTGGCGTTGGAGGATAAGGCTGTAACCCGGAGGTTACAGCCGGGCGGTCAAACATTACAGGATAGTAACGTTCTCAGCCTGTGGACCTTTCTGGCCATCAGTTACTTCGAAAGAGACCTGCTGGCCTTCGTTCAGAGTCTTAAAACCATCGGAGTTGATAGCACGGAAGTGAACGAATACGTCAGGACCGTTATCCTGTTCGATAAAACCATAGCCTTTATCGGCATTGAACCATTTAACGGTACCAGTAGATGTAGACATAATTGTATTCCCTACAATAGTTTTTTTTTGAATAATTGTGCTCTGAATATAGTCAGATACACGGGTTAAGCTAAGAATGCAGGAACTACATTTATGACGAAGGGACACACAGGTTAATCTGATGGACTCTTTGGTGCATAAAAATCGGGCCTTACTTTCAAGCTGATTTAATTCTAAGACATTTGTGAAAATAGTAAAAGCGTTATTTTTAAATCGAATTATTGTTTTAACTTGTTGTATTTAAAGGGTGTTTTTCTTTTTTGTTGTGGCCTTTAAACGTCAGGTAATGGCTCAGGATTATTTTATCCTGATTTTTTTACACCGAAGTTAAGGTTAAGTTAAGGCGGATAAACACTGTTCACAACTGTGATCACTGCTCATATTCGACCGCTTCATGTTGTCTGCCTCTGCTCAGCGGCGTCGTTGGTATTGAAAAATACCGATCTGAATAGGGGGCTGAGTGTGGGTATACGCTACCCATTCAGGCAGGAGGGGGATGCAAAGGGTTGTGCCTTGCCTCGCTGCTTTAGCGCTCTGACGGCGCGGGGGAGATGTTCTGCTGCGTGTCCCGCCTCAGGTGTCTCTGAGGCGGGGCATTGTCAGTCTCTTAAAGGTGAACTGTATCGCTACCACATGAGGTCATCAGGGATCTGGAAGTCAGCATAAGGGTCATCCGGATCAATCTCTTCAACCTTTTGTCGACTGATAATCAGCTCTGGGCGGCGCTCGCTTATCTTGTCAGCAACGCCTGCCGGAATCAGGGTATAACCGCTCTTACCTGAAGCGATCGCCAGATTACCTTTAGCCAGTTGTTCCTGCAGGGTCTTGGTGACATAGAGCTTCTTGATGGTCGTTCCATCAACGAAGTTATACTCAACATCGCCCTCAGCGGACATGTGAACGCTATTCTGCTGCAGCATCTGCAGGCAGGAAGCATCGATAGAGCGACGGGTGAGTTCATCTTCCCGCTGACGATTCAGCTCCCGGTCTCGCTCGAGTTTTTCCTCTTTTGCGGCGGCGATCGCCTGTTCCCGCTCCAGCTGTTCCTGATCCTTAAAGACTTCGCCTTTCTTTACGGCTTTTGCTTGTTTGGTTTTCTTGCGCTTCTCAGCTTTTGCTTTATTAGCCTGTTGCTTGTTTGCCAGACCCGCTTTTAGAAGCTGATCCTGTAAAGATCCTGCCATGTTGTTTACCCTGCTTATGTCGCATTCAGGTTGTGAACTATATCGGACATCGGGTTTTAGCTCCAGATCAACAGCGGATTTGATCGTCGCCCGGGGAAGTTGAATGAATGTTTGTTCTTTTATAAGCGCCGGTGCCAACACGGCGCTTGCTTACTGATTGCTTGCATCCCTAGCCGTGATCATTCATCGGTGGTTATTCTCGCTTCGGCGTTTTTCCCTTTATTCTCCCGGCGCACTGTTGTTGAATAGTGATATCGACAACAAAATCTGTGCGGATCATTAATATGAGAATTGCGGTGTACTGTGGAGCCTCGTCCGGACCAGCAGAGGGGCCCTATAAAAGCGAAGCACGAAAGCTGGGTAACCTGATGGCCCGGCAGAATATTGAACTGGTGTATGGTGGTTCAAGCATCGGGCTGATGGGTAGCGTTGCCGATGGTGTGCTGGAAGCCGGTGGCCATGTGTGTGGTGTGATGCCTCAGGTGCTGGTTGACCGGGAGCAGGTACATGTGGGTCTGAGCGAGCTGCATGTCGTCGAGGATATGCATCAGCGAAAAGCGGTGATGATGGAGCTGGCGGATGCGTTTATTGCACTGCCCGGTGGCACCGGTACTCTGGAAGAGCTGTTTGAGGTCTGGGCCTGGCGGCAGATTGGTATTCATCATAAGCCGTTTGGTTTGTTGAACATTGAGGGGTACTTCGATAATCTTCTGGCTTTTATTGTCCATGCTGCGGATCAGGAGTTTATCCGGGATGAGTATCGGGACTTTTTGCTGGTCGATAATCATCCTGAGGGGCTGCTGGCTCAGCTGTCTGAGAAGCTGAAGCAGGTCTGACTTTCCTGATCTTTAGTATCGGACCTGCATATCTTGCTTTAATATCTGTCTAATCTTTTCAGGCCGTTCTGCCTGTCAGTGTAATTTTGGAGTCACCATGTCAAAAATGCCGGAAGGTCGGCCTTCACTCAGAACCATTGCAATGCCGGGAGATGCAAATCCGGACGGTGATATCTTCGGCGGCTGGATTATGGCGCAGATGGATCTGGCCAGTGGCAGCTTTGCTTCACAGGAGATAAAGTGCCGGGTTGTGACTGTGGCGGTTGATGCGATGACTTTCCATAAGCCGGTTAATATCGGTGATGATGTCAGTTGTTTCTGTAAAATGGTCCGCTACGGTAATACGTCACTGGTGGTTCATGTGGAAACCTGGGTGCAACGGCACCATAGTGAGTTGATAGAAAAGGTGACAGAGGCCAGTTTTACCTTTGTGGCGATCGGTAGCGATGGGCGTCCAAAGCAGATTAACCGCACGAGTACATAAAGCGTACGAAACCGTGTTGGTTTAGTGATACTTCGCCGGGCCAGGTTGCTGCTCAGTACTGCGGCTCCATCGGTGACAGGCGGCATGAACCGCCTGTCATCTTATCCGGTTGTTACTGTTTCCAGCGTTTTGCTGCGGCTGCAACCCGAGCACCCAGTGCCTGAGCGGTATCTCTGTCAGACTGAGGCGGTGTAACCTCTGCGCCTTCATCAGCATTGCTCTGCGCCATCGCGCCGAGAAAACTACCGAGACGGTTGAGGTCTTCCGTTGATCCCTGGCTGCTGTTATTGCCGGGCATTATGCCCAGGCTAACCCAGATCATTCCCTGTTGCGCTGCATAGATAGACATCTGTTGCAGTGTATTGAGTTTGTCGCCACTCTGACTGGAGGAGTTGGTGAAACCTGCCGCCAGTTTATCTTTCCAGCCCCCTTCAGCCCATACCTTTGAGCTGGCATCCATAAAGGTTTTAAACTGACCGCTGACGGAACCCATATAGGTTGGAGAGCCAAAGATAATGGCATCAGCTTCAGCCAGTGCATCCCAGTTCACTGTATCCGCATCCGCGACAGACACTGTTACCGCTACGGCACCCGCATTTTCTGCGCCAGCCGCAACTGCCTGGGCCAGCACTTCAGTGTGTCCGTACCCACTATGATAAGCGACTGCTACTTTTACCTGATCAGACATAAATAATACCTCGTTAAAATGTGTTGGCGGGCTGTTCTCCCGTAGTCATGGTTACTGTAATGATTCATAATGAATTCATCTAATGCATTGTTGTGATGGTTGTTATGCGTGAAGTGAATCTAAGGTCTGTTGATCTGAATCTGTTGGTGGTATTGCAGCGATTGCTGGAAACCCGGCATGTTACCCGTGCTTCAGAGCTGTTGAATATGAGTCAGCCTGCGGTCAGCCGTGCATTGCAGCGGTTGCGGGACACCTTCGATGATCCGTTGCTGGTGAGAACGGCTCACGGCTTTGATCTGAGTGCCCGGGGGGCTGATATTCTCCCCCGGTTACAGGTGCTTCTCAGTGGCATGGAGCAGCTTATTGCTGAGCCGCAATTTATTCCTGCCGAAGCGGAAGATGTGGTGCGGGTCTATGGGCTCGATCTGGAAGTGGCGTGTTTTGTCTCGCCATTGATGAAAGTGCTGCGCTCGGAGGCCCCGAAAATGCGTCTGGAGGTGCGTACCGAGCCGCGTAATCATTTTGAACTGCTGGAAAGAGGCGATGTTCATTTCAGTCTGACCGGCATGGAGCCGCAACAGGGTGAGGGCCAGTACCGCCGTCTGCTGATCGCACAGTCGGGGGTTGTGTGTATGATGGCTGCGGATCATCCACTGGCAGCGGAAAACCTGACACTCGATGCGTATCTCTCAGCCAGTCATGGGTTAGTCTCAATGACAGGGCAGGGGGCGGGACATATTGATCAGCGGTTGGCTCAGATGAACCGTAAACGGCATCTGGCGCTGCGCCTGTCCAACTTTATGACGGCCGCGGATTTTTGTGAAACCTCAGATCTGTTGTTCTATCTGCCACAGATCGTTGCTCAGCGAATCGCTCTGGGGCGCAATATTGTTCTCAAACCGGTCCCCGACGAACTGCAGTCTGCACCAATCAGTTTTTATCTTTACTGGCATGAGCGGCATCACCGTGACCCGATGTGCCGCTGGATCCGGCAACGGATTCTACAGGTGATCTGACGCTAAAGTAGTAGGTTGAACAGACGCAAAGTAGTATGGATGGGGATAAGAACTTTACGGACTATTAATAGTTAACCCGTGGAGTTTCTATATGCCATTTAATGCTTTTCTCAGAACAGTGTTGCTTTTCTGTCTGCTGCTTTCGAGCGGCTTAGCATTGGCACAGGTGTCTGAAACTGAGATCCGGACAATCTTTCCAAAATTGACCCGTATTGGCGACTCCCTGGAAAATCCCTCGGTCGTGCCTGTTTATCAGCTCGATCAGTTGTTAGGTTATGTCTTCGAAACCAATGATCTGACCAACCTTCCCGGCTTTTCGGGGGAACGGATCAATCTTCTGATCGGACTGGATGCCTCCGGTAAAATAGTGAAAATAAAAATACTCAATCACCATGAGCCGATTTTCATGCATGGTCTGGGCGAGCAGCCGATGGTTGAGTTTATCCGTCAGTATGAGGGATTGACGGTTGATAAACGGGTTATTGTGGATAGTCGTCATAGCGGGCAGGATCAGGACGGTTCCGCGACGGTCTATATCGATGGTGTCACCAAAGCCACCGTCTCAGTGCTGGTGATGAATGATACGGTGTTATCTGCCGCGCTGCAGGTCGCCCGTGCTTATCTTGAGGGTTTTGAGCGCCCGCCGACCGTTACCGTTAGAGAAGATGTTTTCCAGCCCTATAGCTGGCAGCAACTGCAGAGCAGTGCTTTGTTGCGCCACTGGACGGTATCTGCAGATCAGTTGCAGCAGGGCTTTCCGCTGGCGCTGGAGGATTATCAGGACCCGGAGCTACGGCAGGCACTGACGGAGTCTGATCTGCCGGGGCGTTATTATTATGCTTACCTGAACACCCCGGTGACCGGGAAAAATATACTGGGTGAACAGGAGTTTGAGCGTTTGTTGTCGGTATTGCGGCCCGGTGAGCATGCGCTGTTGGTCGCGTCAGTGGGGGAATATGGTTTTCTTGAGCCTGAGTTTCGCCGGGGCACGGTGCCCAGCCGACTAGGGATGTCTCAGAACGGTTTGCCAGTGGATATTCGCGATCTGGATTTCTTTGACAACACACAGCCGCAGCTACCGGCCGATGCCCCCGACTTTGAAGAGTTGCGGGTGTTCAGGATTAAAGCCCAGTCGGGCTTTGATCCTTCCCAGCCGATGCACCTGACGCTGGATCTTGATCTGCCGCGTAATCACCTTATCCGTGATCAGGCTCAGTTTGAGGACAGCTATCAACTGCCGGCTGAGTTGTTTGATATTACCGTGACAGAGGAGGTTAAACCCCTGCCGTTATGGCAGCGGTTATGGCTGGATCGCTGGGTGCAGATCACCGGTCTGGTGCTGACCCTGCTGGTGGTGACCGCCACGTTTATCTGGCAACACCGTTTATCAGCCCACAGTCGTTTATTTCACCGGGTTCGTTGGGGAGTGATGCTGTTTACGCTGGGCTTTATCGGGATCTACGCCCAGGGTCAGCTCTCGGTCGTTAATATATACACCCTGTTGCTGCAGCTGGTGAAAGGCTTTGATATAGAGGTGTTCCTGTTAGACCCGGTGCTTTTTGTGCTGTGGACCTATGTGTTTATTACACTGTTCCTCTGGGGGCGGGGGGTCTTCTGTGGCTGGCTCTGCCCCTTTGGTGTGCTGCAGGAGATTGCGGCGAAAGTGGGAGGTCTGTTGAAACTGAAGCAGGTAAAAATTCCTCCGGCAATGCATCAAAAGCTGCAAAAACTGAAGTATCTGTTGCTGCTGGTACTGCTGGGTAGCGCATTCTGGTCAGTCAGTCTGGCGGAACGACTGGCGGAACTTGAACCCTTCAAAACCGCAATCACCCTGACCTTTATCCGTAGCTGGCCTTTTGTTGTTTATGCGTTGCTGCTGTTAGTCACCGGAATGTTTATCCATAAGTTTTTCTGTCGCTATCTGTGTCCGCTGGGGGCCGGTTTGGCGGTGCTGGGCAGATTCAGTCTGTTCCGCTGGCTGCACCGCCGGGCTGAGTGCGGCAGTCCCTGCCAGTTATGCAAAGTACGTTGTGAAATCGACTCCATCAACCGCGACGGCAGTGTCGATTACGATGAATGTATTCAGTGCATGGAATGCATCGTTATTCTGAATAATGATGATCAGTGTGCCATTGCGCTTTCTCAGAATAAGCAGAAGGCTAAAGCGGTCCGGGCGCAGGACGCGATCCCTGTGCAGCAGGTTTAAACTGGGGTCTATCAGAGGGACCGATAAGTGAGGTCGACAAGCGGGGTGGGTGATCCGTTTAGCCCAGCCCCAGCTTGATGCCCAGCAGTACCAATCCGCCGCCGATCAGTCTTTCGATTTTTACCCGTACCCGTTTAAGCCAGCGCTGGATAGCCGGGCGGCTCAGCAGCAGGATAATCATGCTCAGCCAGCTAAGCTCGACAAGTATCGGGGTGGCGCAGTATAAAACCTGCATGGTAACACTTTGAATCTCTGCCACCACGTGACTGAAGATCGCCACAAACATAATCAGAAGCTTCGGGTTAAACAGACTCACCATCATTCCGGCAATAAACGGATGACCGCTGCTTTTTTCAGCACTCTCTGTTTTGGCGTCGGATCGGGTTGCCAGATACACCACACCCAGATAGATCAGATAGGCACTGCCAAGCCAGCGAATGGCCGTATAAAGCGCCGGGATGCTCTCAATCAGGGCTGCCAGCCCGATCACTGACAGAATGACATGAATGGTCAGCGCAGTTGCCAGCCCCAGGGCAGTGATAAACCCCCTGCGTCGTGAGCCTTGCAGTGTGTTGCGTAAAATAATTGCGGTATTTGCACCCGGGAGCATCGCCCCCAGCAGCATCACACCGGTAAAGATCAGCCATTCAGTCATCAGAGTGTTCCATCGGTTAATGGCGTGAATTCTAGAGACGGGGTCGGGGATAAGCGAATATCGATTCTGGATAATGGTTATCAGCTTTAGTTATGACCTTGATGCGAAGGTTGGAGCCGCTTTTCTTTCACAAGAGGGGGTTATTCGGCCAGGCTGTGCAACATCCGCTCCCGCAGATAGCGGTGAGCCGGATCACCCTGAAGCCGTTGGTGCCAGATCAGATAATAGTTGCTGGCGGGAATGACCAGTTGCTCCGGTAGCGCTTTGAAATTGAGCCCGTATACCGGGCCTAGCTGAAGTGCGATGCGGGTGGGCAGGGTCAGAATATAATTGGCGCGGCTGGTTATCGCCATCGCTGAGTGAATAAAGGGGACCGTCAGTTTCATCTTGCGCTGCTGGTTCAGTTTATTCAGCGCCTCATCCACCGCGCGAATTTTATCACCGCCAGCGCTGATGCCGATATGTTCAGCACCGATATAGTCTGACAGTGATAATCTGTGCTCAGCGAGTGGGTGGTTCTGGTTTATCAGGCAGCTGTAGCTATCACTGCCCAACTTTTTACCATAGATATCATCGGGTACGGTATCCAGAATACAGGCAGCCAGATCCATCCGCCCCTGGCGCAGACTTTCCATCATTCCCGAGTGCCAGAGGTGAAAGTGCAGGCTGATCCCGGGGGCGTCCTGTTGCAGTTCGGCCATCAGCGGCGGCAGCAGGTCGTGGGTAATAAAATCGGTGGTGGCGATATTGAATTCACCGATATAACCTGCCGCTTCAAACTGCCCGGGAATAAGCAGGCTTTCAAGATGGTTGAGTGCTTCGGGGAGTTGCTGCCAGAGCTGATCTCCCCGCGGTGTCAGGTGCATTGTGTTGCCCACCCGCACCATCAGCGGGTCGCTGAAGATCTCCCGTAGCTGGCTCAGGTTTCTGCTCATTGCCGGCTGACTGATATGCTGGGCGGCCGCAGCGGCTGTGACACTTTTGCTATGCAAAAGATAGTACAGTGAGATCAGCAGGTTGAGGTTGATTCGGGCCAGTTCCATTGGGCAAGCATATCAGTATTACTGATAACGTCAATCGCCTCTCAGGGGTTGCAGAGGATAGCGAAAAAAGGGATCCTGTGCGCACTATCAACTGACATAGAGAGTTTTATTTATGGCACGTGCAACGGCCCGACACATTCTGGTAAGCAGTGAGACTCAGTGCGCTGATCTTAAATCACAAATTGAAGCGGGTGCTGAGTTCGCTGATCTGGCTAAGAAACACTCTAGCTGCCCATCGGGCGCGCAGGGCGGTGACCTGGGTAGTTTTGGTCCAGGGCAGATGGTTGCTGAATTCGATAAAGTCGTCTTCTCCGCACCAGTGGGTGAGGTACAGGGACCTGTCCGTACTCAGTTTGGTTATCACCTGCTGGAAGTCACCAGCCGCGAAGACTAACGGTCTTTCTGATGAGGCTGCTGTTGCAACGCTGCGCAGTAGTCTTTCTCCTCTGATCTGGAAGTAAACCAGACATAATCTGTTACTCCTGTATTCAATTTAACAGCATCACCAACGGTTTTGATTGCCTCATCGGTCTCGGTCAGCAGGATTGAGGTAACCGCTTCAGAAGTGAGTTTTTGCAGATGCTGCGCTACCCCGGTGTCTTTTCTGGCATGGAACGCCCCGGTTATCAGAAGCGCCTGCATCTGTTCCCCGAGTTGATGGGTTAATGCGTACGCCATGCTGGCATCCCGGCTGATCTGAATATCAGTCATCGGTCCCATCTGATCTATCGGCATCGTCCGGCAGTGGCTTTCATATACCTGTTGCCGGATTGTTGTTCTGATGGCCTCTGGAATCTCGCTGACTGTACTCAGGCGTGGCTGATCCGGCACGCCGCTCTGGTAGATCTGCATTAATACCGGTTTGCTCAGGTTGCCTGTCCTGAGCTGGTTGCCATTTTTCAGGGCAGTACTGATCAGTGGTCCATAATCCTGCCAGGGCCAGTTACGATCATTCCAGTTGAGTTGTTTGCGGATTTCGGTATCGCTGCTTGCGCTGCTCAGAGTGTTGATATTCCCGCTCTGTTGCTCGTCCAGCATCTCCAGCACCAGCCGCGTTTTGGGACCGTTTTGAAGGGCCTGCAGAAGTAGTAGCTCACGCGCGTGGTGTTCAGGGTTATCGTGTTTCTCTCCGACAAGCACAAGGCGGCGATGACGAAGTGTTTCGATCAGTTCCGCCTGGCTGACTGGTTCGCCAGTGGCGATGGCGATAATTTTACCGTTCAGGGGGTGGAGCTCAGTCGGTTTAGAATGGGCCGTCTGGTCAGCAGGAACGGTTTTCCCGTCGGTGGCGGGCTCATTTATCCCCTGAGTTTTGGTAATATGCTGACAGCCAGCGCTTAAGAGTATTAAACCGATCAGGATAAGGGTAAATGGCCGGTTCAGAGTCCGTTCTTTTAACTGCATTTTAATCTGCCCCTTTTCAGTTGCTGAGTGCTGGGGTAACGTTATAGAAAAGTCGAGCGTGAAGGAGAAACATAGCATGAAACCGGGAATTAAAGTTAGCATCCGTAAAAAGGGTGAGCGGGACGGTGGCGTGGATGCACAGATGCAGCAGCGGATTGATGAGGCGGTGCATTTTGTTCAGGGGCTGCGTAAGAAGGGAGATAATGTAAAGCAGATGATGGAAAAGCTTAATGAGCATGACCATAAGCATCCTGACGGCAGTGACTGGAGCTACGATTCACTGCATGACTTTATTGCAGAACATCATATTTAAGAATGTTGTAGGCTAATCATTGCAGCTGCCCGATGGCGGGAAAATCTGCCGCGTGCAGCCTGATCCATTCAACGGCTGCCTGTTCACCTGAGAGCTGGCGGCCATCTCTGAGTTGCTTTAGCCGGTAGCTTTCAATCTGACAGATCTGCTCAATCATGCGGACGCTGTAGGCCTGATCAGGGTCATCGAAACCAATGCCAAGAAGAAAACCGGGTTGTTCCTGCTGGCACCAGATGACATGACCGTTAGCCGACATGCCGGGGTGAGAAAGTCTGACGCTTATTTCGATAGCGGAGCCCGGCGTTATATACGCTTCTGAAAGGCAGCTGAGCCCACCCGGACTGAAGTCTCTGTTTAACTGCTGGCGCAGATTCTGGGGCCGAGACTCTTGTATCGTGCACAGCAGGATTGGAATCTCTGCCGGATGACGTAAGTAGTGTTCAGGCATAGTGCACCTCGAAGCCGATCATTAACATCTGCCGGAGCTTGCGTAATCCCTATTTCAACTGACTCAGATCTCCCTGACTATTAGCAATGTTATCGGCGTATCTTCCGTAGTATTTAGTTTCTTATCTGAAACTATTCTTATTCGATCTGCCTGTATCTCAGCTGAACTGTCTGCTCTGGATTTATTTCACAGCGAGAGTTCTGTTCGGGTCAGATATCTGACCCCTGATTCAATGTTGGTTAGTTGATTAAAGTGCCGGATCGGCCGGGGATGACTGATGGTTGTAATACGCAGATTATTTGTCAAAAACGTCATTTTCTTTGACATATGTGGCATTTTTGAAAGCGGTAAGGGCGTGAGTCTGCTTGCTGTTTTTGAAGTAAGTGTTTGATATTTAATGCTTATAGTGAGTTGGCCCTGTTCCTGCTATGTACGTTGTAACGTAAAAACATATCTGGAGAGTGACTCATGGTACATGAAGAGCAAGGTGTTGAGGTTATCGGTATTGTTTCAACTGTTCTGATGGTGGTAGCCGGTTTGGTGATCGGAATATCACCAATGCTGGTGCATGTAGGGATGTTGATTTCCTGATCTTTTTTGAGGCTGACAGATCGGGAAAATCGGGTCCTACGATTCACCCAACTATTTCGGGGATGCACAATCCCCTTTTTTATAGTAAATTGCGTAACTAGTTACGTAATTGGTTTTTAAAGTCTCTCCATTAAGAGTTTCCGTTTTAAGAATCGCGTTGTTAAGAGCTTTTTTGTTAAAAGCTTCGTTATTTAGAGCCTCTTTATTTAGTGCGCCTGGGTTGAGTTATATGGATTACATGAAAAGTTTTGGCAGCCTGTCACTGGGAAGCCGCTTGAAACGTCTATCGGACCGTCTGGTTCAGGATGTTATTCGCCTGTATCAGAGTCAGGGGATAGAGCTGAACCCCACATTTTTTCCGCTGTTTAATATGCTCCATCAGCAAGGCGCAATGACGGTAACGGAGGCGGCCGAGAAACTGGGGGTCAGTCATCCGGCTATCAGCAAAATTGCCCGTAAGATGCAGCAGGAAGGGTGGCTGAGTAAGACGACTGACCCGCAAGATGAAAGGCGTCAGTTACTCACCCTGACGCTAAAAAGTGAGTCTTTGTTGGAGCAGATAGCGCCGGTCTGGAACGCGATCCAGGCGCAACTCGATTCGCTGATCAGTTCCCAGCAGCATCCGCTTCTGGCATCTCTCGAAGAGTTTGAGGCGGTGTTGCAGCAACAGGGGCTGTATACACCGGTTGTTCAGCAGCTTGAACGTCGTAATGAGGGGCAGAATATAGTGATTCAGGGCTGGGATGCTGAGCTGCGGGCTGATTTTCGGCGTCTGAATATGGCCTGGTTGAATCGTTACTTTGATGGACAAGTGACAGAGAGAGATCGCGAAGCGCTGAATAATCCTGAGGCATATTACCTCGCCCGGGGAGGGTATATCTGGTTTGCCCGTAACACGGCAGATAATCAGGTGGTGGGTTGCGTGGCGCTGGTCAGGCATACCGATGAACGTTTTGAAATTGCAAAAATGGGCGTGGATGAGGCCTGGCAGACTGTGGGTGTCGGCCGACGGTTGTTGATGGCTGCGTTAGATAAGGCCCGGGAGAGGGGGGCCTCGGAAGTGTTTCTTGAAAGCTCAGGTAAACTTGAACGGGCGCTGCAGTTATATCAAAACCTGGGGTTCAGGCAGGTACCCCACCCAGAAGGGGGGTCCTATTATGAAAGGGCTGATATCTATATGACGCTGAGTTTGCGGCCATGAGCTGTAAGGTTATGGATCAGGACACCGCTTCTATTAAGCGCAGGGAGATGCTGGAAGGGGCTAAAGCGACGCTGCCATTGATTATCGGGGCTATTCCTTTTGGTATTATCTTCGGCACCCTTGCCGGGCCGAGTGGGTTATCTGCTCTGGGTGCGCTGGCGATGTCAGTGTTTGTTTTCGCAGGCTCTGCGCAGTTTATTGCGCTGGGGTTACTGGCAGCGGGGGCTGCCGTCCCAGTGATTATAGCGACCACCTTTGTGGTCAACCTGCGGCATATCCTTTATGCCGCTAATCTGGTACCCAAAGTTGGTCATCTGCCGCATCGCTGGCGGGTAATGATGGCGTTTGGTCTGACCGATGAAACCTTTGCCGCGGTCAGTAACCGCTTCCTGCTACAGGACGATACAGAACATGCACACTGGTTTTACCTGGGGTCGGGGCTGGCGATGTACAGCAACTGGATTCTCTGCACCGGTATCGGTATCGCGCTGGGTGAGATTTTTCCCGATATGACCGGCTGGGGGCTTGATTTTGCGATGTCGGTCACCTTCATCGGCATGGTGGTGCCCTATCTGAAGCATAAACCGATGTGGGGTGCAGTGATTGTCTCCGGTGCTATCGCGATGGCGACCCTCGGTCTGCCACACAAGCTTGGATTGATGGTGGCTGCGTTATGCGGTATCGCTACGGGGTTATCGCTGCACCTCTTGCTCAAGCGGCGGTTAGCTCAGGAGGTCGTCCATGACTGAATTCCTGCTGATTGTCGGTATGTTTCTGGTGACCTTCAGCGTTCGTTATGTGTTGTTCGGGGTTGCGGGCAGGGTTCGTTTTCCACCCTGGCTGACGACCGCCCTGAACTTCGTTCCACCTGCGGTGCTGACGGCGATAATCGTTCCTGCACTGTTGCTCCCCCGGGGCGAGTTGTGGCTGGAAGCGGATAACCCATGGTTGATATCCGGAGTATTCGCTGCCCTGATCTCATTCTGGCGCAAGGATCTGCTGACAACTATTGTCGCAGGGATGTTGTTCTTTATGTTGCTGAGGTTAGGTTTCGGTTTATAACGTCTCAAGTATCGAAAGCGGTTATTGTCAGGGCTACCGATCAATCCCCTTATGTTAAGCCTGTGGCGATTGAGAGATCGATAACGTATGTTAGGTAACACTTTATCTGGCAGGGAGTGCTGTGCTGTGTGATATGTTTGATAAACTGATGAGTAGTTTGGTTGCGGTCATTAACAATGGAGGCTTTGATGAAATTAATCGTAATGATAATTGCGCTACTGATCATCGGACTTCTGGTCATTAAACAGATGGCTCCAAACGCTGAGGCGCCTGCTGAATCCGTTGATTTCAACTCTCCTGATTCAAGCCTGGAAACTCCCAGAGTCCCCGCTCGTCCCGACGAGGTAAAGCAGTTTGGCAAACAGATGAGTGTTTACCTTCAGAGCGAGGCGGCGAAAAGAGCGGCGACGATGGACGCGGCGCAAAAATAATAATCCCCTAACTTTCCGTTGTCTTTTGGCTTTGCGAACACAGTGCCCTTTGTATGAATCTTTTCTTCAGGTTTATCTGTATTGTTTGTTTAGCTGCTACTCTTCCTTTATAGCTTGAAATACCGGATGATCCGGGTTCTATGTTGGTCTGTATAATCAGGCACTCAATAACATTTTTGCAGGTAACTATTATGATTCAAGTAGGTGATAAAATTCCGGCTATCAGTGTCAGTACTATCTTCGCTGGCGAGACCTCTGCGGTGAGTACTGAGGACCTGTTTGCCGATAAAAAAGTCGTGTTGTTTGCGCTGCCGGGTGCTTTTACGCCAACCTGTTCTGCGTCTCATTTGCCAGGGTATATCGTTAAAGCGGATGATATCTTCAGTAAAGGTGTTGATCTTATCGCCTGCCTTTCTGTTAATGATGCATTTGTGATGAAGGCATGGGCCGACACTCAGAATGCTGAGCAGATCACCATGATTGCCGATGGCGGTGCTGACCTGACGAAAGCGATGGGCCTGGATATGGACAGCGGTTCATTTGGAGGGGTTCGCTCACGCCGTTATGCAATGATCATTGAAGATGGCGTAGTGACCGCACTGAATGTTGAACAACCGAAGACTTTTGAAGTGAGTAGTGCTGAAGCTATGCTTGAGTTGCTCTGATACAATCGGCTTCATTTAAGCCAGTGAGTAATGTAGGACATGTATGCAAGATGTAATTGATGCACTGCGCGATGCCAATATCGAAGTCGTAACCCCTTTGGATCTGCCGGATTTTGATGATGTCGTCGCGGCGGAGGAGGAGATCTGCGTACCGCTATATCCTGACTTCAAAGAGTTTCTGCTCACGGTCAGTGATGTGATCTGCGGTTCAATAGAACCGGTCACGGTGGCTGATCCATCCTCCCATACTCATCTGCCAGAAGTTGCGGCCTACGCCTGGTCGATCGGATTGTCCCGTGAACAAACGCCAATCTGTGCCCATGACGGTGGTTTTTATGCCGTGACGATTGAAGGCTCAGTTGTTTACTGGACACCGGAGAGTGGTGAGGTTGAGGAGTGGACCACTGTCTGGGAGTGGGCGCGGGAGGTCTGGTTAGTCAGTTAACCTTACGATTCATCAGACAACGGCTCTTTTGAGCCGTTTTTTTATGCCGTTCTCAGTGCCTGTTCCCGCTGTTCACCGGCTTTCAGTATCAAAATCATACCGGCACCTAATACCGAGATTGCGGCGGCGATGTAGAGCGAGTCGGCATAGCTGCCGCCTCTGTCGGCGATTATGCCGGCAATGGCGGGTGCGCCGATCTGGGCGATACCGTAGAGCAGTGTCAGCCTGCCCATCAGCTTTGCGGGTTTGGTGGGGTAGAAACGGCCCGCCATCGCCAGTACCAGGCTGACAATACCGATAAAGCTGCCGCCATAAAGCGCAGCGCTGGTTAACACCACTCCGAGATTATCGTTCAGGGCAGGCAGGATGATACCGACAATCTGAATCAGAAACGCAATCAGCAGAGCGTTGAGCTCTCCCAGTCTGCGAGCGACTCTGTCCCACAGAATAACCGCAGGAGTCGCGCTGAGTCCGACGAAGATCCACACGATCTGGCCATCCCCCTGCAATGCTGGCTGGGCTTCGACGATCGCCACCAGAAAGGTGGCACTGATGACATAGGCATAGCCGGCGCAGAAATACATGATACCCAGTAGTAAAAACCAACGCCGGCTGGGCGGATTATCCTGTAGCTTCTCACCAGAAGAGGTTTGGTGGCTGGTATCCGGGCGGGGCAGCCAGCGCCACGCGGGGATAGCAATCAGTGATCCGATCAGTCCCACAGCCAGCCACTGAGCTCTCCAGTCGAGGTGACCGATCATCAGCTCGGCGGCTAAACCGCTGACAATTATGCCCAGGCCCGCGCCAGCATAGTGGATACCCAGTTCAGGCCGGTGACCGTTACGCAGTAACCAGTTCATAATCAGACCGGCGCTGATCAGCATGCCGCTGGCACTGCTCAGACCGGAGAAAAACCGTAACACACCCCAGAGCCAGACACTGTCCGTCAATGCCATACCGAGAGTGGTAATCACTGCCGTTATAAGACCTGCACGGTAGAGCAGATCTTTGATTTTCAGGTTGCCAATAGTGGCAGCCAGCAGGGCTCCACACATATAGCCGATATAGTTAATGGTGGCCAGATAACCTCCGGCCAGATCGCTGAGTCCCGCCTCTGCCTGCATTGCCGGCAGCAGAGTGGTATAGCAGAAACGGGCGATTCCAATGGTAAGAATCAGCCCGAGCAGACCGGAGCCCAGTACTTTAAGGTGTTGTCTGTCATCGCTTATGTTCATAGAGCTCTGGGTATCTTGATGTTTATTTATAAGCGTATATATTAATATGATTCATCACAAACGAATTATTGAGAACAAATAGTTCTTAAATTGAGAATGGTTGATTGGATTGTATACTGTCTGTTGACCTTGTTTGCTGGAGACTAAGTTGGAACTGATAGCACTGAAAACCTTTGAAAAGGTCGCTAAAGAGGGCGGTATTCTGGCGGCGGCAAAGCAGATGAATACTGTCCAGTCTAATGTCACCACGCGGATTCAGCGGTTGGAAGAGGAGCTGGGCGTCAAGCTGTTTTCCCGCAAGGGCCGGGGGCTTGAGTTAACCCGTCCGGGTGTGATTCTGCTGGAATATGCTCAACAGATTCTGCAACTGGAGCGGCAGGCGGGGATGGCGGTCAGGCTGGCCGATAAAGGTGCTGCTGAGATCAAAATCGGCGCAATGGAATCTTTCACCGCAACCCATCTGCCGCAGTTGCTTGGGGCACTGAGGGAGAGTTGTCCAAAGCTGAAACCGCAAGTCACCGCTACAACCACTGCCGAGTTACTCAGAGCGGTGCTGGAGCACCATATCGATTGTGCCTTTGTTGGCGGACCGATCAGTCATCCCGACCTGATCAGTGTGGATGTGATGAGCCAGGAGCTGGTGTTAGTTAAGCCGAAAACAGTTGCTGCGGCTGATAATCTGGTGCTGTTCCGGGAGGGTTGCGTGTATCGGCAAAAAGCACTGCAGTGGTCCCGTGACTATCAGAATAACCGCTATGGTCTGAGTGAGCTGGGCACCCTTGAGGGAATTCTCGGATGTGTGGCTCAGGGACTGGGTGTGACGCTGATGCCCCGCAATGTCGTAGAACTATCGATCTATCGTAACAGTCTGACCTTCGAAACCCTGCCGGATGAGGTTGCCGTGGTGCCGACCCAGTTTATCCGTCACCGCAATACTCCGCGGTTGAAAGTTATTGAGGCTCTGTTTGATTCCCTGCGTTGGTTACCGGACCGGGCAGAGGCTGTTTAAGCATCAGAGCAGGGTTTATAGCTGATTCGCTTTACGGTAGTTACCCTGATAATCAAAGATTCTCTCCTGTACCCGCCAGTACTGTCCGGACTTGCGGGCAACAACGAAATCCGGGGCGCTAAACAGCTGTGATTCCGCTAATACTTCATCTACTGAATTGAACTGCTGTGGCGCTAAGCTATGAGCAAAGCGGCGGCCGAAGAGATCGTTAAATCGCTTGCGCTGCTTGCTGTTGTGCAGATCAAACAGTTCACTCAGCTCTTCCCCCTGTTCATCATGATAGATCACCCGGAGTCGGCCATTTGATTCGGTCATGGATATGCCGGCACAACGGATCACCATCGCATCCTTCAGCTTAAGGGCCGCTTTCAACTGATCATCCGGATCAATGATGGCGTGGCCGCACTGGTGACAGTTACGCGCCGCAATATCGTTCTCCGCATTGCACTGAGGGCATTCTTTAAACCGAAAACGGTAATCGCACTGTACTGCTTTGCCCTGAGACAGGGTGTCATGCTCCCGCTGGACTAAGCCCTGGCAACGCCGGCCATAGTGCTCAATAATATTGCCCTCCTCATCGGTCTTGCCCCAGAAAATATTGGCAAATTCGCACAGGGGGCAGAATACC
This sequence comes from Amphritea atlantica, assembly GCA_024397875.1. Taxonomy (NCBI): domain Bacteria; kingdom Pseudomonadati; phylum Pseudomonadota; class Gammaproteobacteria; order Oceanospirillales; family Oceanospirillaceae; genus Amphritea; species Amphritea atlantica. Next base: position 2,526,196 of record CP073344.1, on the reverse strand, counting down.
TGCACCGGTATACTGCTGCTATCCGGTTTCGGTTGTCCCACTTCGGGTGCAAAAAGATCGAAACCGTTACCGGCGTAGTCCATTACCAGGCAGTCCTTTTTGCCCTCTGCCAGTCGCAACCCGCGGCCTGTGATCTGTTGAAACAGGGAGACGGACTGGGTGGGTCTCAGGATTGCGATAAAATCCACATGGGGGGCATCGAAACCGGTGGTCAGAACCGCGACATTGACCAGATATTTTATTTTTCTCTCTTTATAGCGACTGATCAGTTGATCCCGTTCAGCACTGGGGGTGGCACCGGTAATCAGCGCGGTTTGTCCATCCGGAAGGTAGCCGCATATTTCATGGGCATGTTTGACGGTTGCCGCAAACACCATTACCCCGCAGCGTTCTGCCGCCAGTTCCATGATCTGCTCGCAGATCGCCCGGGTGACCCGAGGGTGACTAATCAGTAACTGGTTAACTTCAGCTTCGGCATAGTTGCCCGCTTTATTAGCGTTGAGCGCAGAAAAGTCATACTGGGCGATGGGCGCGTCTACCATCTTCGGAGGTGTAAGAAAGCCTCGCCTGATCATATATTGCAGGGGAAGCTCATAGATGCAGTGTTCAAAGGGCCGTGGGTCGCTGCTGCGGCAGAATCCCCGGTAGTGATAACGATAGATCCAGCCAATCCCCATACGGTAGGGCGTTGCGGTTAACCCCAGCAGTTTCAGTCCGGGATTATACTCCCTGAGCTGGGCAAAGATCTGTTGGTACTGACTGTTTTCATCATCGCTGATCCGGTGGCACTCATCGATAATCACCAGCGAATGCTCTGTAGCGAAGTCTTTGAGGTTACGGGCGACAGACTGAACGCTGGCAAAGGTGACCTGGTAATGACTCTGTTTTTGTTTCAGCCCGGCGGAATAGAGTCCGCCTTCCAGCCCGTAGCTAAGGTATTTGTTGTGATTCTGTTCAACCAGCTCTTTTACATGGGCGAGTACCAGTATTTTGCGTCGGGCCAGTCGGGCCAGCTCAGCAATGACCAGGCTTTTTCCTGCACCGGTTGGCAGAACGATCACTGCAGGGGCATCACTTTTACGAAAATGTACCAGCGTTGCCTCAACCGCGTCGCGCTGATAATCACGCAGCTGAAAACTACCCGACATATACATTACCGGGCTGGCTTTGAGCGTTGGCCAATGATTTGGCCATACCTTTTGAGGGTTTATAGAATTGCAGCATACGGCTATTCTAGCGTGGAAATGGCTGATTTAAACGGGCTTTTTGGCTGATAATATGAGATATTTCAGCCCACAGAGGGGAGGCGCTCAGTATTCTTTCCATCGCTGAGTGTAATGCGTCTATTCTGAGATAATATTTTTAATTTGCAGTGTCTATGACAAAAGAGGAAATGGAAATGGATCTATCTTTTTTCGATGTTTACGTATTGCCCTGGGCTATTAATATCGCCCTTGCTGCGGCTATTTTTATAGTCGGTCGGATGGTTTCAAAAGTCTTGGTAAACCTGCTGGGTAAAGCACTCCGCAAAGGCAAAATGGAGGAGATCCTGGTCAACTTTATCTCCTCTATCGCCAACATTTTGCTGTTGTTGGTGGTGATTGTTGCGTCACTTGACCGTTTAGGTGTCGATACAACCTCGCTGATCGCTTTGGTGGGTGCCGCCGGTCTGGCAGTGGGTCTGGCACTGCAGGGTTCATTACAGAACTTTGCTGCAGGCGTAATGCTGATTGTATTCCGTCCATTCAAGGAGGGTGACTTCGTCGAAGCGGCCGGTGTTGCCGGTGTTGTTGAGCATATCAGTATCTTTAATACGATTATGCGTACCGGCGATAACAAAGAGGTGATTGTACCGAATGGTAATATCTACAGCGGTGTTATCACTAACTTCTCTGCCCGTGATACCCGGCGGGTCGATATGGTTTTTGGTATCGGATATGGCGACGACCTGAAAAAAGCCAAGGCGCTGCTGGAAGAGATTGTTACCAGTGACGAACGGGTTCTGAAGGAGCCTGCACCGGTAATCGCTGTGTCTGAACTGGCCGATAGCAGTGTTAACTTCGTCGTGCGTCCATGGGTGAAGTCTGGTGATTTCTGGGCGGTAAAGTTTGATACCACCGAAAGCGTTAAGCTGCGCTTCGACGAGGAAGGTATCTCCATTCCTTTCCCGCAGATGGATGTTCATCAGTACAAGCACGAAAGCAACTGAATCAGTTTGCTTCTAAACAGCCGCTTATGCGGCTGTTTTTTTATCTACTTTTTAAGCTGAGTCACTTCAGCGTCTAACGCTTTTTCAATCTTCAGGCTGCTTTCAATCTGCAGTTTGAGAGTCTCATTTTCCTGTCGCACCTTCTGGGTTTCAAGTCGGGTGCGGAAGATCTCCTGATAACGGGCTTCAAGCCGGGCCTCCAGATCTTCAATCTGTTTGTTTTGCATACTGATCGTCTGCTCATGCTTTTTGATCTTATTTTGCAGGTTATTGATCAGGCCGTAGCTCTGGCTGTCTGTTTCAGGATCGTTGAGGTTTTCATGCCCGGGCATTCGTTGCTGATTAAGTTCGACCACCAGATGACTATAGAGCGCCTTAAGGTCAGTGGCTTCCCGGGTGTTATAGCGAATATTGCTCTCCATCGCCTTATGGGCACTGGCAGCGCCAATAGAGCCGGCGAGAAGATGTTCGAGCATGCGATGGAACTCAAGTAGCTCGATAATGGCAATATGGCTTTTGCCGGTGACCTGCAGGTCTTCTGTGATTTGCAGCAGGGCGTCCTTGGTTTTGTCTTGATTCAGATAACTTTCCAGCAGTGTCTGGGCTTCATTCAGCTTATCATCCAGTGGGATGTAGCGGTCCAGCCCTGTAGGCCGGGCCCTTTGGCTGGGGGCGGGCTTCATTGCACAGAGAAATTCTGTGGACAGGTTTCGCTCTGCTTTATGAGGACTGTAAAGGAGTGAGCCGCAGATATAGAAACCGATATTCACCAGCATGGTCCAGAATACACTGTGAGGTATTGAGCCTATCTCACCAAAGCCAAACAGTGCTTCAGGGCGTAACAGCGAAAAACCATACAACCCCTCATTGAGAATAGATTCCGGCAGCCAGCCATGACTGATAAATGCCGGAACCATCAGCGTATATATCCACATCAGGAAACCCGCCAGCAAACCCGACAGGGCGCCGGCACTATTCCCGCGGTTCCAGAACAGTCCGCCAAGCAGCGCCGGAGTAAATTGCAGCACTGCGACAAACGAAATGAGTCCTATGGCCACCAGAATATAGGAATCAGTGAACTCAATGGCAAAACCATAACTGCCCAACAGTATCACCGCTGCCAGTAACCAGCGAATCTGCAGCAGATAGGGTTTAATAAAGCGACAGGCCGGCATTCTTTCCAGTACCGGAAGAATCAGGTGATTTGAAGCCATGGTGGAGAGGGTCATGGTGGTTACAATGATCATTCCGGTGGCCGCCGAAAAGCCGCCGATAAATGCCAGCAGTGTCAGCGCGTTGTTTCCCGCCAGCTGCGGTAGCAGCAGAACATAATAATCGGCGGATTCCTGTGGCAGTCCCATCAGCAGACCACCGGCGGCAATCGGTACCACGAACAGGTTGATCAGGATCATATATAACGGCAGCACCCAGATAGCCGTTTTAATATGTTTATGATCCGCATTCTCAACCACCGCTACATGGAACATACGCGGGAGATTCTGGATTGCCGCAAAGCTTAAAACGATCAGTGTCAACCACATGATGCCTGAGTTTGCGGTGCCGCTGATCTGTACTACCCGTTCAAACCCCTCATCAAACAGGCGCTCGGTAATATCATCAAAACCATCAAACAGACTGAAACTGACAAACAGTCCGATGGTAATAAATGCAACCAGCTTCACCAGGCATTCGGCCGCCAGTGCCGTCATCATCCCCTGGTGCCGTTCGGTGGGATCTAAACGGCGCATACCAAACATGATAGTAAAGGCGACCATGAACAGGGTTATCAGTAAACCGGATAATCCCCAGCCCATGGGGGAGCTATCATGATCGGTAATCAGCTGGAATGATGCGACCACTGCTTTCAGTTGCAAAGCGATATAGGGCAGGACACCCAGCAGGGCGATCAGGGTTACCAGTGCGGCGATGGTTTCGGAGCGGTTATACCGGGTGGAGATAAAGTCAGCGATGCTGGTAATGCGGAAAATCTCTTTGGCAAACACCATGCGTCGCAAGGTGACCCACCAGAATGCAATGCCCAGCATCGCACCGAGATAGACCCCCAAAAACTGCAGTCCGGAACTGGCGGCAAAGCCAACGCTGCCATAAAAGGTCCAGGAGGTATGGTAGACCGCCAGCGACAGGCAGTAGACCCAGGGGCTTTTAAAACCCTCCCCGCGAGTCTGTGTACGTCTTTCAACTAATTGTGCGATACCGAAAAGTACCGCCATATACAAAGTAATGGTGAGAATAACAGTAAGAGAGCTAAACATCCTGATCCTTACTCTGACAGCTTAGTTTGTAAATCAGATAGTTAAGCTATAGCTGGCTTCGCTTCTCAGGTCAATTAAAGGTTACCCAAAATCTTATTCAGGCGGAGCCGTATGGTTAGGTTTATTTGCACTGCAACATGCCGGTGGCACTGGGTCATATCCGCCTGGATGACCGGGGTGGCATTTACCCAGGCGTTTAATGCCCAGCCAACAGCCTTTCAATACACCGTGCGTTTCGATCGCCTCAACCGTATACGCTGAACAGGTTGGGTAGAAGCGGCAGTTTGGCCCCAGAAACGGACTGATCAGGTATTGGTAGGTACGGATCAGAAAGATAAAGCAGCGTCGTAGAATCATCCTGTAAGTGTAGCGCTGCGGGGGAGTGCGAGACAAGAAAAAGCCGCGATCTGTCGCGGCTTTGAGTGAATGACGGCTCAGCGAATCAGAGATGCTCTTCTGCGTACTCCGCCAGTCTGGAACGGAAAATACCTTCTAAGTGGATGGTTGAGGCCCCTTCAAAGCCCTTAAATCGCTCGACTACATAGGTCAGACCCGAGGTCAGCGCGGTCAGGTAATTAGAGTCGATCTGCGCCAGATTCCCCAGACAGATCATCTTACTATCCTTGCCGCAGCGGGTAAGAATGGTTTTCAGCTGCTGCGGTGTCAGGTTTTGTGCTTCATCAATCAACACGACTGCGTTCTGAATGCTTCGGCCGCGAATAAAGTTAAGTGACTTAAACTGGATGTTGGCTTTCTCAATGGCATATTTAACACTGCTCTGAGGACGCTCATCACCTTCGTGCATCGCTTCCAGGTTGTCGTGAATTGAGCTCAGCCAGGGCGTCATTTTCTCCTCTTCGGTACCCGGCAGGAAACCGATATCTTCTGCCACCGGAGGGGTGGAGCGGGTGACGATAATCTTGTTGAAACGCCCCTCTTCAATGACCATCTCCAGGGCGCAGGCCAGCGCGATCAGGGTTTTACCCGAGCCGGCAGCACCGTTTAGCAGGCACAGATCGATAGCGGGATCCTGAATCGACTGCATGGCAAATGCCTGAAAGATATTGATCGGATGAATACCCCAGCACTCCTGCTGCATCAGCTTATCGTAGCCGAGATCCAGCAGAACGATCTCTTCATGGCTGACAGACACTACCCGCGCTGCGAAGTCTTTAGAGTCATCATAGATATACTGGCAGGGATAGGTGTCCGGTAGCAGATCCGGACTGATTTTATGATAGGTGTTGGCGCCTTCCTGATAACTTTTGACCTTATCGACTTTTTCCCAGAAATTACCATCGATATGGTAGTGTCCGGAGGGCAGAAGTTCCAGATCGGAGACGAGCTGGTCCTTACGATAATCCTCTACTTTCTGCAGTCCTGCGCCCATCGCTTTCAGGCGCATATTGATATCTTTGGTAACGAGAATAATTTCGCGATGGGGATCGCTGCCCTGCAGATGCAGTGCACAATTGATTATATGATTGTCGTTGTTCTTGTTATCCGGGAGGAAACCCTGACGGGTAGTGAGTTCGTGATCAGGAAATATACTCAGTTTACCCAGCCGTGAGGTATCTTCGGTTCCGGGAACCTTAATCTGTACTCCTTTGAGTATCTGGGATGGGGTGGCGGCGCTGAGGATATTATCGATGGTGCGGATTACGTGCCGGGCTTCCTGGGCGACGCTTTGTTTACGGTCTTTGATGCTGTCCAGCTCTTCCAGGACGGTCATCGGTATAGAGACATCCTGTTCTTTAAACTCGTACAGGCAGTTAGGGTCATGCAGTAAAACGTTGGTATCGAGGATATAGAGTTTATCAGCACTCATACAAGGGTTCCTTCTCGAGCCGACTCAGATGTTTACACAGTAACCGGCAAAAAAACTCCGGTCTGTATGGTTAGTTAAGCAGAAGTTGACGTAGGATAAAACCCACGAGTCACCATTTTTAAGGAGCAGGGTGTGCAATATCAGAATATTGTGGTTCTTACCGGTGCCGGAATATCGGCTGAATCAGGCATCAGGACGTTTCGGGCGGCGGATGGTTTGTGGGAAAACCATCGTATTGAAGATGTCGCTACGCCTGAAGCATTTGAGCGCGATCCTGAGCTGGTTCATCAATTCTATAATCAGCGGCGCGAACAATTATTGCTGCCGGATATCCGTCCCAATCCGGCACATCAGGCGCTGGCGAAGCTGGAACAGGGCTGTACAGAGCAGTTCCTGCTGGTGACCCAGAACATCGATAACCTGCATGAGCGTGCCGGCAGTCACAACCTGATTCATATGCATGGGGAGCTGCTCAACCTGCGCTGTATCACCTCGGGCCAGGTGTTTAGTAATCACCAGCCGGTGGCACCGGAAGCCCGTTGTCGCTGCTGTGATCAGGCAGGCACACTGAGACCGGATATTGTCTGGTTTGGCGAGATGCCGATGCAGATGGAGCTGATCTATGAGGCGCTGGAAAGTTGCGATCTGTTTGTCTCCATCGGCACTTCCGGTCATGTCTATCCGGCGGCCGGTTTTGTTGAAGTGGCTAACAGTGTTGGGGCTGAAACGGTTGAAATTAATCTTGAACCGTCGAAAAAGCAGTCCGCTTTTGATCGCCACATTTATGGGCCGGCCAGTCGCGAAGTTCCGCTGTTTGTTGAAAGTTTGATCAATAGTTAATTCTTTTTTATCAACAGGTTACTGGAGCTGTAACGATGTGTTAACTATAGTGTAACCTGAACTTTATATTTTTTAGAGGAGTCAGATAGTTTATAGAGGGACCTGACACGCCCTGTGTACAGCCGGAAATATTTTCTGCGCTGGGGTATTTAATTAGAGGGGCAAGACCATGATGACCGAGCAATTTGTAACGGCCAATATTACGCCACTGGATAGTCTGGACACACTTTCACCCTATGAGGTTGCAAAGCTTCAGGATCGTAATCAGGCGGGTTTATATCCCCTGTTCAGACAGTGCTCCCTTGCGGTGCTCAACTGTGGCAGCGAACTGGACAGTACCAAGCAGGTACTGGAAAAGCATAAAGACTTTGATATCAGGGTGAGTGATAAGCATCGCGGTGTGCAGCTGGAACTGATTAATGCACCCGCCAAGGCATTTGTCGACGGTGAGATCATTCAGGGTATTCGTGAGCATCTGTTCTCTGTGGTACGGGATCTGCTCTATGTCGGCGATGAGCTGGATAAGTGCTGCGATGGTCTGCAGGAGGGGGAGCAGATCACCAATATGGTGTTTCATATTCTGCGTCACGCCAAGGCGATAGAACCCCATGTGAAGCCGAACCTGGCGGTTTGCTGGGGCGGTCACTCCATCAGCAGAGAAGAGTATATCTACACTAAGCAGGTCGGCTATGAGCTTGGCCTGCGAGCTATGAGTGTCTGTACCGGATGCGGCCCTGGCGCGATGAAAGGGCCGATGAAAGGCGCGACTATCGCGCATGCAAAACAGCGGATCTCCGACGCCCGTTATGTGGGTATATCCGAACCGGGCATTATTGCTGCCGAATCGCCCAATCCGATTGTTAACGAGCTGATCATCATGCCGGATATAGAGAAACGGCTGGAAGCGTTTGTCCGGCTGGGGCATGGCATTATTGTTTTTCCCGGAGGTGCGGGTACGGCGGAAGAGATTCTCTATATATTGGGTATCCTGCTCCATGAACGCAACTGTACCTGTCCGTTCCCGCTGATCTTCACTGGTCCTGCGGGCAGTGAAGCTTATTTCGAAACGGTAGACCGGTTTATCCGTGCCACTCTGGGTGACCGGGCAGCAAATCTGTATGAGATTGTGGTGGGTGATCCCTACGAGGTTGCGCTACGAATGAAAGCGGGGCTTGATCGGGTGACGGTCTATCGTAAAGCGATCGGTGAATCATTCCACTTTAACTGGCAGCTGTATATTTCCAGTGAGTTTCAGCAACCGTTTGAACCCACCCATGAAAATATGGCCGAGCTTAACCTGACCCGGGATCAGCCTGACTATCTGCTGGCAGCGACCCTGCGCAAAGCGCTGTCTGGTATTGTCGCGGGTAATGTAAAAGCGCCGGGTATCCGCGCAATAGAGGAGTTTGGCCCGTTTGAACTGAGTGGCGAAGCCGACATGATGAATGAGCTTGATGTGTTACTGTCATCCTTTGTGTTGCAGCGTCGCATGAAGATCGATTATGAGGAATATCAACCCTGTTACCGTCTGGTTCAGGCTGAGGTAGCCTGATTTAAGCCAGCCTTTCAAGTCAGGTAGTCCTGACTGGAGGAGCAGATCGTTTCCTGGGTAAAACCGCTAAGATAGTTGGGGCTGCCAGCCTTCGGGCCGGTGCCTGACAGGCCCGTTGACGCGAATCGTTGCGAGCTGGCATAAGGGCTGCTCTGGCTGCGTTTTATCGCGATATTGGCGGGACGGAGCCGGGTGCAGATCTGCTGAATGGTCTGATTATCCTGAGAGTGAATGCTCAGTGACAGCCCGTAAACGGTGCGGTTTATCTCCTCCATTATCCGCTCAAGATTATCTTTCTGGTAGCGGATAATATGTAAAACCGGGCCAAAATGCTCCTCGCTGAGTTCATCGATGGAGTACAGACGGATCAGGGTGGGCGCGACAAAATAGCCGACATCGTGCCGGGCAGTCAGTTCTCCTTCAAATATCAACCTGTCATGTATCCTGCAGTGCTCAATATGTCCATGCAACGCTTGCAGGGCATGATTATCGATCACTGGCCCAAGGTCTGTATCCGGTTTGCCCGGGTCGCCAACAGTCAGGGTCTGGATAGCACCGATCAGCATCGATTCCAACTGGTCGGCGGTTTCCTCTTGCAGATAGAGAACCCGTAAAGCGGAGCAGCGCTGGCCGGCGCTGTTATACGCTGATTCTATAACATCTCTGACGATCAGTTCAGGCAGTGCACTGTTATCGGTAATCATGACATTCAATCCACTGGTTTCGGTTATCAGCGGCACAACAGGGGCGGACGCTCTTTGCGCCAGCAGCCGGGCTATAATGCCCGCACTACGATTCGATCCGGTGAAGGCGATGCCGCTGAGGCGAAAATCGGTGATCAGTTGTTCATCGATACTATCACTGCTGCCGGGCAGCAGGGCGATGGCGTCTTTAGCAACCCCGGCATCTAATAACAGCTGGGTGGCGCGATAAGCGATCAGAGGGGCGCTGCTGGCGGGTTTGGCAACAACCGTGTTTCCAGTCAGCAGTGCTGCAACGACCTGACCGGCCCAGATCGCCAGCGGAAAGTTCCAGGGGCTGATGCAGACAAAGATACCCCGGCCATCGTATCGCAGAACTTTCTCATCGCCGGCCATCGAAACCAGCGGCTGAGGCGCTAAACGACTGCTGGCCTGATCTGCGTATAGCCGGCACAGCGCAACGGCTTCGCGGATCTCACCCATTGCATCCCGCAGGGTTTTACCTGATTCACGGATGCACAGTGCGATCAGCTCCTCACGATGCTGTTCCAGCAGGTCTGCAAAACGGGAAATAATCATCGCCCGTCTGGATACAGTCACTCTGTTCCAGCCGACAAAGCCGGTTCTGGTCACGGTGAAGGCTTCGCGCACATCGTCAACGGAGCTGCGAAACAGCTCGCCGGTTGGCAAGCTCAGGTTAAAGGGGGAAACCGTTATCTCTGCCGGACGGGATCTGACCGGCTCCCCATTGATCAGCGGTGCAGCCAGCCACTGTGTGTTGCAAAAGCTATCAATCTTTTTTAACAGCTGCTGGCGTTGCTGTTGTGAGTCGAGAATAGTCCCTTGTGGTTTTTCATCGACTGACGCATAAACACCAGAGGAGGCTTCTAAATAATCAGGCTTTGGCGGTGCAAAGGTAAAGCCCGGCTCGCTGTTCAGTTGTCGGCGAAACAGATGTGGGGGCAGTTGCGCCTGTGTTCCTATGGTCAGGTATACCCGTTGCACGGCTTCACAGTTGTCGGCCCGCAGCAGCGTAAAGAATTTTTCGCCCAGGCTGTGTTGCCGGTGTAGTTCAAACGCTTTAGTGCTTTGTTCGGCGATGTTTAAAATCTGGCCAATAGTTGTCGCGTTGTGACTGGCAAACTGGGGCCGGAGCAGAGGGCGATGATTATCCAGCAGGTAGTGCACGCATAACCGGTATGAAAGGTCGGTTGTCTCCTGGCGTGTATAAACCGGGTAATCCGGCAGTCCCTGCTGTTGAGCATAGCCGATCTCACCGTTCAGATAACCGCCTTTGACCAGTCTCACCGGGATAGGGGTTTGTAACTCTTCGGCCAGGAAATTTAACCAGCCAAGTATCGGCAAGGCCCGTTTGGAATACGCCTGGAGAGTCACTCCTAACCCTCCCCAGCCCCGGCAGAGTTCACTGCGCAGCAGGTTTTCAAATATCTGCAGCATCAGCTCCTGTCGGCTGGACTCCTCTGCCTCCAGGGTAATCGCGATATTTTCTGAGCGGGCTAGAATCAGCAGATACAGCATACGCTGAGTCACCTCTTCAATGACCTGGTTTGACTTGAGGGGCTCCAGACGGGGATGCAGGGCGGATAGCTTGATAGACAGCGATGGTATGGGGCGGTCTGTGAAGTCCTCCGCGGCTATCGCTTTTAGCGCTTCTACACAGAGACTGAGATAGTGTCTGGCGGATTCATCCGTCACTGCAGACTCCCCCAGTATGTTAATAGTATATGCCTGGTTGTCCGGGTGATTGCGGATCTGCATCAGCCCCTGCCGAATATCGGGACTGAAGATCAGTTGCTGTCTCAGTGCGGCGACTGTATCAGACACCGTTGTGCGAATAAGTGGATAGTCAAGTTGTTGAACCAGTTGACTGAATAGGCTGCGTGCCTCGGTTTCCGCAGGGATCTGCTGCAGGCGAACGGCCTGTTTCCAGGTGGCGGTATGCTGTATAGCCGTGCTATTGAGCTCAAAGAAGGACTGCCCGTGAGTAGATGTCAGTTTCTCTTCTATGAAAGCGCTGATGCACTGCTCATCAGGCAGGTGAAGCAGTGTTTCAGCCAGCGAGATCAACGCTATCTGTTGTTCGTTGTTCAATCGGAGATCGCTGCTCAGCGGTACTGTGCAGAATGGATCTTCCGGTTGCTCTCCGACAGGTGTCAGCTTGCGGAGCGTATGCTGTTCGTTATCCGGGATAAGGTCTGAGAGTTGAGAAACCACTGCCTCTTCATTAGCACAGTAGTATGCCGGAATATTGTTCCACAGTTGCGCTGCGTTCCATTTAACGTGCTGATCTGTAAAATATAGCGAGAGAGGGAACATACAGTGCCTGTCGTTGGTAAACTAATTGAATAATAGACAGAAAACAGTCTAATAATAAACTGTCAGTGGCTCAGCCGTTTAACATGGGGAGTATATAGTTGATCAGTGGAGAGAAAAAAGCCCGCTGACAGTTTGCCGCGGGCTTGGGTTTAGCCGTTAATACAGATTTTTTACAGGCTCGTATCAAATCCGCTCAAGCAGTGCAGCAATACCCTGGCCGCCGCCGATACACATAGTTACAACCGCGTAGCGTCCAGCGCTGCGCTGAAGTTCGTAGAGCGCTTTCACGGTAATGATCGCACCGGTAGCGCCGATCGGGTGGCCCAGAGAGATACCACTACCATTGACGTTTACCTTCTCCATCGGCAGTTCAAGATCACGGCACACGGCCAGAGCCTGAGCAGAAAATGCTTCATTAACTTCCCATACATCGATATCGGTGGTGGACAGGTTATTGTCAGCCAGCAGCTTACGCACTGCGGGTACGGGGCCGATACCCATATATTTGGGTTCTACTCCGGCAAAACTGTAACCGACCAGGCGCGCCATCGGTTTCAGGCCCTTGGCTTCAGCGGTTTCCGCGGCCATTAAAGTAACCGCAGCTGCGGCATCGTTAAGGCCGGAAGCGTTACCCGCAGTGACGCTGCCGTCCTTTTTAAAGGCCGGACGGAGTTTTGCCATATCATCTGGAGTACAGCCATAGCGCAGGTGCTCATCGGTGTCGAACACTGTAACCCCTTTGCGCGACTTGAGCTCAATCGGCACGATCTGCTCTTTAAACCGGCCCTCGGTAATGGCCCGTTCGGCATTGTTGTGGCTCAATACCGCCAGTGCATCCTGATCCTCGCGGCTGATCTGCCATTTTTCAGCGATATTTTCAGCGGTTATACCCATATGCGTGTTATCAAACGGGCAGGTCAGTGCACCCACCATCGCATCCACGATAGCGGCATCTCCCATTCGCTGACCAAAACGCGCCGTGGGCATCCAGTACTGGGATTGACTCATTACTTCAGCACCGCCTGCTACAGCAGCGTCACAGACTCCCAGTTCAATCTGCTGAGTGGCAGAAATAATCGCCTGCAGTCCGCTACCACATAAGCGGTTCATTGTGACTGCAGGGGTTTCAACCGGCAGGCCACCATTGACTGCAGCGACGCGGCCCAGATACATATCCCGTCGTTCGGTGTGAATCACGTTACCAAAAACACTGTGACCGAAATCTTCCGGTGCCGCGCCTGAACGGGTTACCGCTTCACTGACACAGGTGCTGGCCAGATCGCAGGGCGTCTGAGATTTCAGGCTGCCACCAAATCCACCGATGGCAGTTCGAACGCCGCTCAGTACAACTACTTCTCTTTTGCTCATAGTTGAGTCCTATATATTAGCTGTTTGTATTTATTGTTATAGTTTGAAATGTAGTGCAGTCAGGCAGATAACTTATCACTGGCCAGCGTTAAAGGCTCTAGCCAATTAGTGAAACATTTATAACAATTTCGCTCTTTCATCTATTTATTGAGAAACATTCATGCAGCTGCTGTTTGATATCGTAATACCTGTTTTTATCCTGATGGTGCTGGGCTGGGGATGCCGCCGTTCCGGCTTGCTGGAGGAGACCAGTGCATCCGCTCTGAACCGCTATGTCTATTACATTGCCGTGCCTGCCCTGATGTTTACCTCTACCGCATCGGTTGATATTCAGTCAGTTCTGCAATGGCATTTTATCGCTGTTTATACAGGAGGCTCGGTTGTCGCGGTCGTCGTTGCCTTTTTGGGCTGGCGCCGGTTGCAGCTTACCGCCCCCCTTGACTGGACTGTGGTTGCGTTGAATTCAGCCTGGGCGAACACGGTTTATATGGGCGTACCGATATTTTATTTTATGTTTGGCGAGCGGGGCGCGCTGCCGGTTATTATCGCGACCCTGACCAGTAATCTTCTGTTTATTCTGGTGCTGGCTTTGATGTCAGAACTGCAGAACAGTCAGGGCAGTGTATGGGGCAAACTCAAAACACTGTTGTTTCAGGCGCTGCTTAAAAATCCGGTGATGATGGCTCCGGTACTGGGCATGTTGGTATCGTTAAGCGGTATTTCGCTACCGGCCATAATTTTAACTCCGCTGCAGATGCTGGCGCCTTCTGCTGCCCCCGTCGCGTTGTTTGCGCTGGGCATTTCACTCTGTGGCCTTAAAGTCGGAGCAGGCAGTTTTGAGCTGGTCTGGCTGACGCTGGTTAAGTTGGTGGTGCACCCGTTGGCAACCTTCGGACTGGCGCTTATGTTCGGGTTGGAGCCATTCTGGGGTGCCAGCGCAGTCGTTCTTGCCGCGCTGCCAACCGGCGCAATGGTGTACGTGCTGGCCCAGCAATACAACACCCGGGTGACACTGACTTCGGCAACGATTATGGTTACAACCTTGTTGTCTTTGATTACCCTGGCTGTACTGCTGCCGTTGATGAAGCAGTGGGGTGGTTAGCTGTTAAGGAGAGTGATATGAAGTGTCATAAAGTGGATTATGAAATTATAGGGAATTCAATGCCGATGCTGGAGGTGGAACTCGATCCGGGTGAAACCGTGATCGCAGAAGCCGGTTCCATGAACTACATGGAGGGTGATATCAGTTTTGAAACGAAGATGGGAGATGGTGCCGATCCCGATCAGGGGATGTTCTCAAAGCTGTTTTCGGTGGGTAAGCGGATGATCACCGGCGAGTCATTGTTTATGACCCACTTCTCCAATAACGGTGGCCAGAAGCGCAAAGTGGCTTTTGCCGCCCCCTATCCGGGTATGGTTGTTCCGGTCGATATGTCTCAGATCGGCGAGCGACTCTATTGTCAGAAAGATGCTTTTCTCTGCGCCGCGCTGGGAACCCGGTTATCGGTGGCTTTTTCCCGTAAGCTTGGCGCCGGCTTTTTCGGTGGCGAAGGTTTTATTTTGCAGAAGCTGGAAGGGGACGGCATGGCCTTTATTCAGGCGGGTGGCTCGGTGGTGAAGAAAGAACTGAATAATGAGACTCTGCGAGTCGATACCGGTTGTCTGGTTGGCTTCAGTGAAGGCATTGAGTATGACATCGAGATGGTAAAAGGACTTAAATCGATGTTCCTCGGAGGCGAGGGTCTGTGGCTGGCGACACTCTCCGGAACCGGAAGTGTCTGGGTTCAGAGTCTGCCGTTTTCCCGTCTTGCAGACCGTATTCTTGCTGCAGCCCCTGCTGTCGGAGGGGATGACAAAGGCGAGAGTTAGCCGAAGCAGGAAGTGGGTCAGATTAATCTCATAAAATGGTGTGTTTTTGATGTAGCTTTTATGACTTTTAGCCGCAATGAAGGTATATTTCACCGATATTTTTTATCGTGAATATGGTTTTCCGGGCATGCTGCGTAAAAAACTGCTTATCACATTAACCACTGCTCAGGGGTCGCGGCAGTATACTCTGGGTCAGTTGGCCAGGTATCTGCTTGCCCTGTTTTTGTTAATGTCGGTTTGTAGTTTTTTTATCTCTAATCTGCTGTTGGTCAAAACCTCGGATGCCCTCGACGATCTGGAACAGGGGATTGACTCTCTGGCCAGTCAGTACGAGATGACGCTGGGGACTCAGGAGCTGCAAAAAGGTCAGCTCGATCAGCTTTCCTCAACGCTGCAGGAGCTGAAGATCGAGCGGGATCAGTTGCAGGAAGAGAACCTTCGTATCGGTGAACTGAATGAAACTCTGGATGCCAGCCTCTTTGGCCTGGAAGGCCTGTTGGGGTTGCCTCCTTCGCAAGAGATGACCTCTGACCGGGCCGATGACTTAACCGTGATGACCAACCAGCGCCTGTTTTTTCTCAGTGTTCTGCCTAATGGTGAGCCGATTCAGGGGATTCGGATAAGTGATAAATTTGGTATGCGTATGCATCCGATCCGCAAAAAAAGGGTCATGCACAACGGCATCGATTTTAAAGCAAATACCGGTACGCCGGTCTATGCCACTGCCGATGGCGCAGTGGAATATGCCGGACTACACAAGCAGAGCGGTTTTGGCAAACTGATCATCCTGCAGCATGCGCTTGGGTTTAAAACCTACTACGCCCACCTGAGCGATGTAAAAATTAAAAGCGGAACCTTTGTCAGTAAAGGGCAGTTGATCGGCCTGAGTGGAAATACTGGTACCTCTACCGGACCCCATCTTCATTACGAAGTACGCTACCTGTTCAGGCCGGTCGACCCTGAGCCATTTGTGGCCTGGAATTTAAGTAATTTCGAATCACTGTTTTCAGAAGTAAAAGGTGTAAAATGGGCTTCTTTACGAAAAATGTACCCGCTAAATCAGGCGTTGCAAACGGCTCAGCAATAACTATCATTGCTGAAGGCAATAAGTTCAGCGGTGATATGAGTATCATCGGCCGGATGCATATTGATGGTACATTTGAGGGTAATGTATCCTCACTTGATAATATCTCCATTGGCAAAAATGGCCATGTGCACGGGGTGGTGAAAGCAAACCATATTACGGTATGTGGCTTGCTTGAGGGCGAGGTGCTCTGCGACGAACTCGAGATTGACCGTGGTGGTAAAGTCGTTGCAACGGTTGTCAGTAAAGTTATGGCGATTCACCCTGAAGGCAACTTTATCGGTGAACGGCGTATGAAAGATATGGGTGTGTTAGAACACGCACCGCAAGTCGAATCCGGTATCGATGCGATTGATTCTCTGCCGGATAAGGTAACGATTAAAGCGGGCAAGGAATCTGTATAAACGATGTGTGAACTGCTTGGCATGAGCGCCAATGTCCCAACCGATATATGCTTCAGCTTTAGCGGGTTGATGCAGCGTGGTGGGGAGACCGGGCCCCATAAGGATGGCTGGGGTATAGCCTTCTATGATGGCAAGGGACTTCAGGCTTTTCATGATCCGGCACCGAGTAGCCAATCGGAAATTGCACGGCTGATTACCAATCATCCGATCAAGAGTAAGACGGTAATCAGCCATATTCGTCAGGCTAACGTCGGCAGTATCTGCCTGGAAAATACACATCCCTTTACCCGGGAACTTTGGGGATACTGCTGGACCTTTGCTCACAATGGTCAACTGGACCCGAAACTGTTTGATCTGCCCTTAACCTACTATCACCCGATAGGGACTACCGATAGTGAATACGCTTTCTGCTGGCTGCTGGGGCAGGTAAGGGAACGTTTTCCCGTGAGACCGACGGACTTCTCCGAAGTGATTGAGCTGATACACTGCTGCTGTGATCAGTTACGCGAGCTTGGGGTGTTCAATATGTTAATGACGGAGTCTGAATATCTGCTGGCATACTGCTCAACCAAGCTTTCATGGATTACCCGGCGGGCGCCTTTTGGTAGGGCCAGACTGGCCGATGCCGAACTGACCGTCGACTTTTGCAAAGAAACGACCCCTGACGATATAGTAACCGTGGTCACCACCGAACCGCTGACCGATAATGAGCATTGGCGTAAGCTGCAGACCGGTGAGATGATCGTTTTTCGCGAAGGTGTTCAACAGCCACTGAGCCGGTGCTTTGGCCACGCCTGATCTAAACCCTCTTTTAAAACTGAAAATTCCATTGTGACTTCCACTATCAAGCAACTCTATACCCGGCTGGATAACTGTCTGATTGCCGACCGTTTCTCTATTCGAAAGAAGATCCAGCTGCTGCAACGCCGGCTGAAAGACACTAAGCCCTCTGATAAGTTGCAGGATGAGGTTGAGGCACTGCTGCTACGTTCTGAAGAGAAAGTGGCAAAGCGGACGTATAGTTTGCCGGTCAGTTATCCAGATTTGCCGGTCAGTGCTCGTCGTGAGGAGATCGCCAAAGCGATATCTGAGCATCAGGTCGTGGTGATTGCGGGTGAAACCGGGTCGGGTAAAACCACGCAGTTGCCAAAGATCTGTCTGGAACTCGGCTTAGGCCGGGTGGGGCTGATCGGTCATACCCAGCCCCGTCGCCTGGCGGCCCGAACGGTTGCGAATCGTATCGCCGAGGAACTGCAAACCTCCCTGGGAAGTACCGTGGGATATCAGGTACGTTTTACCGAGCAGGTTGCCGAAAACACTCTGGTCAAACTGATGACCGATGGTATCCTGCTGGCTGAAACACAGAACGATCGTTATCTCGAACGTTACGAAGTCCTGATTATCGATGAAGCCCATGAGCGCAGTCTGAATATCGATTTCCTGCTGGGCTATCTGCACCGGATTCTGCATAAACGGCCGGATCTGAAGGTGATCATAACCTCCGCGACAATCGATCTGGAACGTTTCTCTAAGCACTTCAATGATGCGCCGGTGATTGAAGTGTCGGGACGCACCTATCCGGTAGAGCTGCACTATCGTCCCCTTGAAGAGCTGGATGAAAGCAGTGACAAGAGCATTCCGGAAGGGATCGTCTGTGCCACTGAAGAGCTGATTCAGCTGGAGCGGAAAAAGGGGATTTCCGGTGCCGGTGATATTCTGGTATTTCTCAGCGGTGAGCGGGAGATCAGAGAGGCAGCGGAATACCTGAGAAAAGCCGCGCAGCAGGGGCGTGTTAAGCATATCGAAGTGATGCCCCTGTATGCCCGCCTCAGTGTGGCTGAGCAGAACAAGATCTTCTCCTCTGCCCGGGGAGCCGGGCGACGAATAGTCCTTTCTACCAACGTTGCGGAAACCTCATTAACCGTCCCGGGAATTCGGTATGTGATTGATCCGGGTATGGCCCGTATCAGCCGTTATAGCTACCGTTCTAAGGTGCAGCGACTGCCGGTAGAACCGGTGTCTCAGGCCAGCGCCAATCAACGCAAAGGGCGCTGTGGCCGGGTGGCAGAGGGTATCTGTATCCGTCTCTATTCAGAGGAGGACTTTAACGCCCGGCCCGAGTTTACCGATGCCGAGATTCGCCGCACAAATCTTGCGGCGGTTATTCTGCAGATGCTTAATCTGCGACTCGGGGCGATCGATGAGTTTCCTTTTATTGATCCACCGGATTCCCGTTATATCAACGACGGCTTTAATCTGCTGCAGGAGCTGGGGGCCGTTGATGATAAGCGCACCCTGACAAAACTGGGGCGACAGCTGAGCCGCTTGCCTGTTGATCCTAAAATTGGCCGGATGTTGCTGGCCGCAGTCGATAACGGCTGCCTCAAAGAGATGATTATCATCGCCAGCGCCCTGAGTGTGCAGGATCCACGGGAACGTCCCATGGACAAACAGCAGGCGGCCGATCAGAAACACCGGGAGTATGCCGATGAAGAATCCGATTTTGTCACTCTGGTTAACCTCTGGAATCTGTATGAAGAGCAGCGGCAGGCGCTGACACAAAATCAGTTGCGTAAATACTGTCAGAAACAGTTTCTCTCCTTTATGCGGATGCGCGAGTGGCGCGATGTGCACCGTCAGTTGCATCTGATCTGCCGTAACCTGAATTACAAAGAGAACGCTCAGCCGGCAGGCTATGACCCGTTGCACCGATCGCTGTTGGCAGGCTTGCTGGGCAATATGGGCTTTAAGCAGGAAAATAAAGAGTATCTGGGGGCGCGTAACCGTCGTTTCAGTATTTTTCCGGGATCAATGCTGTATAAGAAAGCACCGAAGTGGATTATGGCGGCAGAACTGGTCGAAACCAGTCGTTTGTATGCCCGGATGGTTGCCCGTGTCGATCCGCTGTGGGCGGAGTCGCTGGCCGGGCATCTGGTGAAACGCAGTTATCTGGAACCTCACTGGGAAAAGAAAAAGGCTCAGGTTGTCGCACAGGAGCAAGTGACCCTCTATGGTCTGATTATCGTTCCGGGGCGCACAGTGCATTATGGCAGTATCGATCCAAAAGTCAGTCAGCAGATCTTTATTCGAAGTGCGCTGGTGGAAGGGCAGTTCAGTACTCAGGGGCCTTTTTTCAGTCATAACCGTAACCTGCTGACTTCAATTGAAAACCTTGAAGCCAAGACCCGGCGACGGGATCTGTTGGTCGATGAGGATACCCTGGCAGAGTTTTATGCCTCGCGACTGGAGCAGCATAACGGTGCTGATCCCGGAACCTGGGTAGTTAATGGCGCAGGCTTTGAGCAGTGGCGTAAACAGGTGGAGCAACAGAACCCCAAAATCCTGTTTATGCAGGAGGAGGATCTGTTACAGCGCTCAGCGGAGCATGTCACCCGGGCAAGTTATCCTGAACAGATTGTGCTGAATGGCGCAAAATTGAAGCTCAGTTATAATTTTGAACCCGGCGCCAAAGATGATGGCGTAACGCTGAAAGCCCCGCTGGTATTGTTGAATCAGATCCCCGAAGAGCGGCTCGAGTGGTTAGTACCGGGGATGCTGAAAGAGAAATGTGTCGCTCTGTTGAAAGGCTTACCAAAATCTCTGCGTAAAAACTTCGTACCCATTCCCGATTATGTTGATGCCTTTATTGACGCAGCCGTTTTTGCAGAGGGCTCGTTGAATGAAGCGCTGGCATTGCACCTTAAAAGAATGACCGGTGTCAGAATCAGTCGGGATGATCTGGATGCCGTCAATCTGGATGATCACTATCGGGTTAACCTTCGCCTGACCGGTGAAAAGGGCAATACCGTTACCGAGGGACGCGATCTGCAGAGGTTACAGCAGAATTTTGGACAGCAGGCCCACCAGGCACTGACACAAGCGCCTTCAGAGAGTTGGGGGCGAAAAGGTATTACCGGGTGGGACTTTGGCGATCTTCCTGAATCGATTAAGCTGAAGCAGGCGGGGGGGCTTGAGCTCGAGGTTTATCCAGGATTGCAGGATTGTGGCGATAGCGTCGAACTCAAGGTATTTGAAGACCGGGCCATGGCGGCGAAGCAAAACCGGCTCGGTCTGGCCCGTTTATTGATGTTGCAGTTGAGCGAGCAGATACGCTTCGTAAAAAGCAGGCTACCCGGATTTCAGCAAACGGCCATCTTTCTAGCCAAAATAGAGAATCGTAATCAGCTGCATGAACAGTGTTTGTTGAGTGCAGTCGCCGCAACCTTCCTGGGTGAGGGTGTGACAATACGATCGGAGCAAGCGTTTTCTGATCAGTTAAACCGCTACCGAAGCGAATTTTGTCAGCAGGCAGAGCAGCAGGCGGTATTGTTGGGCGAGATTGCTAAAAAGTATCACAGCATTCAGAAGCAGCTTTCAGGTTCGGTTAATCTTCAGGCCGTTACCATCCTTGCCGATATCCGACAGCAACTGGATGGTCTGGTGTTCAAAGGTTTTTTAATTGAAGTGCCTTTCCAACAGTTACAGCAATACCCAAGATATCTGAAAGGCATAGAGTTGCGGCTGGAGAAATATCAACGAGAGCTGCCGCGACAGCGAATGCTGAGTGAGCAGTTGCAACAGCTGACCCGGCAGTATCGGGGGCAGCTGGAGCTGGACAGTAAGCATAATCGTTACAATGACTCACTGGATGAGTATCGCTGGATGCTGGAAGAGTACCGTATATCGCTGTTTGCTCAGCAACTGGGTACCCGGACAACCGTTTCAGAGAAACGACTGAAACAGCAGTGGCAGCAGCTAGAGCTGTAACACAGGTCAGATATGTTTTGTCGCGTCCAGACCGAGAATTTGTTTTTGAGTTTGATCTGCATCAGCTTTTGCTTATGGAGCGTTGCAAAACAGCCTTAACTGCTTAAAAAACCAGAACAAATGGTTGCGAACGCCCAAAGGCTATGCTGTAATGCGTCAAATTTATTTAAAAGCGGCTTTGAAACCTCGGTTTTAAACAGGTTGTAGCTTATAATAGTCTGGTTGAGTCGGTTAAAAACTAAGGTTGTTAACCGGGTCGCAGATAACAGATACTTAAGGGCTGTTATAGTAGTCAGTCCGGCAGAAATATCCGCTGTTAGAATTTATTTCTTCCACGGGATTGAAATATTTCTGAATTATAGTATTTTTCTTGTTAGCCGAGCGTAGTTGATGACGCGAAGCAAAGTAAGAAATAATAAAGTTTAACTACTAGTACGTTAAATATTGAAGGGGAAACATTAATGAAAAAGTCTATTATTGCTCTGGCTGTAGCCGGCGCTATGGCTGCTCCAATCGCTGCACAAGCTGACGCTACTCTGTACGGCTCTCTGCGTGTTCAAATGGCTAACGCTGACGGTAGTGAACTGGATATCCAGGACAACACTTCACGTATCGGTATCAAGGCTACTTCTGAGCTGTTCTCTGGCGCGACTGCAATCGCTCACTTTGAAACTTATGCAAACACTGAGTCCGGTTCTTTCGGTACTCCAGACAAAGGCCGTCTGGCTTACGTTGGAGCTACTGGTGACTTCGGTACAGTACTGGTTGGTCGTCAGTGGCTGCCAGCTTACCTGTGGACAGTTGGTAAAACTGACATCATGGCAGCTGCTAACACTGAAACAACTCACAGCTATGCTACTGGCGGTCGTCAGGGTAACGCTGCTGCATACATCTCTCCAACTATGGCTGGTCTGCAGCTGGCTGTTGCTGGTGTTGCACGTGATGCTGCTGGTGTTGATGCTGGTGGTAACACTGGTGATGACGCTGATGCGCTGCACGCAGCTGTTAACTACTCAATCGGTGGTTTCGGTGTTGCTCTGTCTACACTGCGTTACGAAGGTACAGTTGATGAGAGCATCAACTCTATCGGCCTGAGCTATTCTGCTGGCGATGCATACGTAGCGCTGTCTGTTGAAGACGACGAGATCAGCCGTATTGACGAAGTATACGTACTGGCTGGTTCTTACGCTATGGGTAACACTAAGTTCCTGGCTTCTGTAACCGACTTCGGTAAGAAAGCTGCGACTGCAGGTTCTACTGCAATAGCTGGAAATGATTTCCACGATGCTGTTGATGCTGTAGCTGCTACTCCTGAAATGGACGGTGGTCAGCGTTACGTTGTTGAAGTTCAGCAGCAGCTGGGCAAGCAGGCATTTGTATTCGCTAACTACATCGAAGCTGATAACGATGCTGAAGATGCTGGTAATGCAGTAGATACTTTCGCTGTAGGTTACAACGTAAGCTTCTAATCTTAATTTAAGATTAAGCTGATAAAAAAGGACCCTTAGGGGTCCTTTTTTTATGCCTGTGGTTTGTGTCTAAGTATTTAGAAAGTTGTTTTTTGCAGTCGCAAAAAACTATGATCTGAGGCACAATTCGGTTTCAGGTACGATTTTGGAAATTCAGCAAGATGCTAATTAAAAACACTCTGTTTACCCTCTTTTTGGTCTTTTCTTTAAATGCTGCTGCCGATGATCGCCGGGAAATTGATCCATGGGAAGGCTTCAACCGGGCGATGTTCAGCTTTAACGACACCCTGGACCGCTATGCACTTAAACCAGCCGCTCAGGGTTATAGGGCGATCACGCCGAATATTATTGAAACGGGTGTGAGTAATTTCTTCGGTAATTTGTCCGATGTCGGCAGTACGCTGAATAACCTGTTACAACTGAAAGGTAATGCCGCCGGGCAGGGACTGGCACGGGTTGTATTTAATACTACAGTGGGCCTGGGCGGCATAATCGATGTAGCAACCCCAATGGGCCTGCCGCAACATAGTGAAGACTTTGGTCAGACGCTCGGTTACTGGGGTGTTGAGACCGGGCCCTATCTGGTGTTGCCATTGTTAGGCCCGTCCAATATACGTGATGGTATTGGCCTGATACCGGACTCAATGGTTGATCCGGTCGGTGAGATTGACCCGATCCGTACCCGTAATCAGCTCTATGGGCTGCGTATTATTGATACCCGGGCCAGTCTTCTGGCGGCTGAGCAGTTGCTGAACGGCGATCGCTATACTGCGATGCGTGATGCCTATCTGCAACGTCGTGAGTTTCTGGTCAATGATGGTCAGGCGGCGGCTTTCGACGAAGATCAGTTCTGAAGCCGGTTTTTAGAACCCACTCTGAAAACTTGCCTTTAAGGTCATATCTTAAAGTCAGTTCTTGAAGATCAGTCCTTACAATAAGTCCTTACAAGAAGTGCATTCCAATGCATGCTCATTGTCCGATGAGTGCTTCGCCAAGACGAACCCTGGTTAGCCTGCCGCTGGGTAGCTGGCCAGACGTGGTGTTGCCGCTTACTACTGGTTAAAGCCCGCGGCCAGTTGCTCAGAAAAACTTTGTTATTACCATTTATCCCAACCTATACTGATACCGTTTAACTCAATGATCGGGTACCGCGCTATGTCTCAGTCAGTTGTAATTACCGGTGCCAGCCGTGGCATCGGTCTCTCTTTTTGTCGCCTGTATCAGGGCCGGGGATCTGATGTCTATGCTGTTTGCAGAACCGCATCTGAAGAGTTGAAATCCCTGGGAGTGAATATCATCGATGGAGCAGACGTCACCCAGCCTCAGGGCATTGAACGGATCGCTTCCGCTCTGGGAGCCGTGACCATCGATCTGCTGATTAACAACGCCGGCATTCTGCGCAACGAAGTGTTGGGGGAGATCGATGCAGATTCGATTCGGCAGCAGTTTGAGACCAATGCTCTGGCATCCCTGCTGGTAACCGAAGCGCTGATGAACCACTTAGCTGAGAATGCAAAGGTGGCACTGGTTTCCAGCCGGATGGGATCGGTTACCGATAATACCAGCGGCGGTCGTTACGGTTATCGCATGTCTAAAGCGGCACTGAATATTGCCGGAGTCTCTCTTGCCCATGATCTTAAACCCCGCGGAGTTGCCGTGGCGCTGCTGCATCCGGGACTGGTCGGCACCGAGATGATCGGTGGACATGGCGATATCACTCCCGATCAGGCTGCCGGGCGTCTGGCGCAAAGAATTGATGAGCTGACGCTGGAAACCAGCGGTACGTTCTGGCATTCGAATGGGGATGTTTTGCCCTGGTAAATTTTACCCCGGTAAATAATGGCCCCAGGTAACGGGTCCTGTTCTTAAAGCAACAGTGTGTCTTCGATAGGAAAAAACTCGCTCGCGGAGCTGATCAGTGAATTGGCCGTTAATGCGGGGACGCCATAGACCTGGGCGGTTACGCCGTATTTCCGTTTGACCCGTTCCAGCAGCAGATCAAAATCGCCATCACCGGAGAGCAGGATTATGGTATCGACCTCCGGGGCGGTATCCATAACGTCGATGGCGATGCCGACATCCCAGTCGCCTTTGGCGGAGCCGTCACTGCGCTGAATATAAGGCTTCAGTTTGACGTTGAAACCGATATGTTTCAGGGCGTTCTGGAACTTTAGCTGGCTGTCGTCACCGCGATGAATGGCGTAGGCGTTAGCGATAACGATCTCCCCCTGCTGACTGATCTCCTGCCACAGTTTACGATAGTTAAACTGTCGCCCATAGGCCTGGCGGGTGGTGTAGTAGATGTTCTGTACATCAACAAAAACAGCGATTCGGTTCACGGGTGTTCCTTAAGTTTTTAAATCTTTTTTCAGCAAGCGGCGCTGCCGTATCTGGCCATTAGCAAGTGACGCAGTCACGTCGAGCTACTGCTTTTCTAACTCTTCCATAAATGCATCGCGGATCAGGTTGTTGCGCGCGCCTTTGCGGGTGATGGCTGTGAAGTGGGTGGTGAAACTGCGTTTCTCGGGTTGAATCGCCCTGATTCGTCCCTCGCGAATCCACTGTTTGGCATAGTGAGTGGGCAGAAAACCGATATAGCTGCCACTGAGAATCAGGAAGGCGATCCCTTCACGATCGGTGGAGCTGGCACTGGCTTTGAGCAGCGCCTGTTGCTGTTTGATCTCTGCCGACTGAGGGTAGGCGGGCAGCACAGCATCGTATCCCGATAGCTCGTCATCGCTCAACAGGCTGTTATCTTTTTCAAATAGTGGATGCTCGTTGCTGCAATAGAGAAGGGATTGCTCGTCATAGAGAGGGAAATAGTTCAGGCCCGGCAGGCTGCGTTGTTCTGACACGACGCCAACCAGAAGCTGGCCATCCAGCACACCGGATTCAATATCTTTAGGCGGTATCATACGGATATTGATAGTGACTTCCGGGCCTCTTGCTTTCAGTGCTGCCAGTGCGCGGGTGATGCGCATCTGGGGAACGGTCACCATATTATCGGTGATCCCTATGTTGAGTTCGCCCTTCAGTTCGGTATTGATGGCGTTGATCCGGGCGCGAAAATTCTCCAGTCCTCCCAGCAGTTGCAGGGTTGCGTCATATACCTCTTCGCCCTGTTCCGTCAGTGCAAAACCGGCCCGGCCCCGGTTGCACAGGCGCATGTTTAACAGGCTTTCCAGTTCTGATATGGCTAGACTGATAGCAGGGCGACTGATATTCAGCTCCACTTCGGCGGCAGAGAATCCGCCGCTTTCAACAACGGCTTTGTAGATCCGCAACAGACGGATGTGGGCGTCACCCAGCTGGCGGGGCAGAAGGTTTTCAGATCGGCTCATTATTGAGTAACCTTATGGTTAACTTTAAATTAATATTTGTGAATTTAATAAACTTAGTCGTTGGCGATAATAGAGTCAACAAGATAATAAACTGAGGCTGAATTATGACTGATGATCCGAACCGCTGTGGCCTTACTCAGGAACAGCTTGATGCCCACTGGATGCCGTTTACCGCTAACCGAAGCTTTAAGCAGGACCCGCGGCTGATTGTTGCTGCGGAGGGTAACTACTATACCGCTGCGGATGGCCGGAAAATATTTGACGGTCTGTCCGGTCTGTGGACCTGCGGTGCCGGTCACAGTCGTCCTGAGATCACCGAAGCGGTCAGCAAACAGGTGAAAGAGCTGGATTACTCGCCGGCATTTCAGTTTGGTCATCCGAAATCATTTGAGCTGGCGCACCGTATCACCGAGTTTATGCCAGCAGGACTTAACCGGGTGTTTTTTACCGGTTCCGGTTCTGAATCAGTTGAAACGGCCTTGAAGATTGCCCGCGCTTACTGGCGTAAAAAAGGTCAGGGCGGTAAAACCCGTCTGGTGGGGCGTGCCAAGGGCTATCACGGCGTGAACTTTGGTGGTATCAGCGTAGGTGGGATCAGTCCTAACCGGGCGATCTACGGTCAGGGGATTGATGCGATTCACCTGCCTCACACCATGCTTGAAGAGAATCTGTTCACCCAGGGGATGCCTGAAACCGGCGCCCATCTGGCAAACGATCTGGAGCAGCAGATCATGGTGCACGATGCATCCAATATCGCTGCCGTTATTGTTGAACCGATGGCGGGTTCTACCGGTGTTATTCCGCCACCGATTGGCTATCTGAAACGGCTGCGGGAGATCTGTGATAAACACAATATCCTGCTGATATTTGATGAGGTGATCACCGCCTTTGGTCGTGTTGGATCGAATACCGGTGCAGAGGAGTTCGGTGTCACGCCGGATCTGATGACAGTGGCCAAGCAACTGACCAACGGCGTGATTCCGATGGGTGCTGTGATCGCAAAGCAGGAGATCTACGATACCTTTATGGCCGAGGGTGGCCCGGAATATATGCTGGAACTGCCTCACGGTTATACCTATTCTGCCCATCCGGTTGCCTGTGCTGCGGGTCTGGCATCACTGGATATTCTGACCAATGACAAACTGGTTGAGCGTTCCAAATCGATTGCGCCTCAGTTTCAGGAGATGGTTCATAGTCTCAAGGGTACTCAGTATGTGTCTGATATCCGTAACTACGGTCTGGCCGCCGGTTTCACTATTGAGTCGGCTCCGGGCGAACCTGCACTGCGGCCTTATCAGATCGCGATGAAGTGCTGGGAAAAAGGCTTCTATGTCCGTTACGGCGGCGACACGATTCAGCTGGGTTTGCCGTTTACCACTGAAATATCTGAAATTGACAGCCTGATTAATGCGCTGGGCGATTCGATCAACGAACTGGACTGATCCGTCCGGTTATAACGAATATATAGTCATGGTTTGGCTGTAACAGATTATTGAATTTGACAGAAATTGAATTTAAGAGAAAAGATATGACAACTATTGGTCACCTGATTAATGGCGAGATGAGCTTTGAAGCCGCTCGTACCCAAGATGTATATAACCCGTCTACCGGTGAAGTTTCAAAGCAGGTAGCGCTGGCGAGTGTGACTACGGTTGAGCAGGCGATTAGCGCCGCTGAACAGGCGTTTCCTGCGTGGCGTAATACGCCACCGGCTAAACGTGCACAGGTGATGTACCGGTTTAAAGCGTTGTTGGAAGAGAATGCCGAAAAGATCTGCGCGATGATCGGTGAAGAGCACGGTAAGATCTCTCATGATGCGGCGGGTGAACTGCAACGAGGTATTGAGAATGTTGAGTACGCTTGTGGTGCGCCAGAACTGCTAAAAGGCGAACACAGCCGTAATGTTGGTCCGGGTATCGATTCCTGGAGCGAGTTCCAGCCTCTGGGTGTGGTAGCCGGTATTACCCCATTCAACTTCCCGGCGATGGTGCCACTGTGGATGTACCCGATGGCGATTGTGTGTGGTAACACTTTTGTGCTTAAGCCTTCGGAGCGTGATCCGTCTTCGACGCTCTATATTGCTCAGTTGTTGGAGGAAGCCGGTCTGCCTAAAGGTGTCATCAATGTTGTAAACGGTGATAAAGAAGCGGTTGATACTCTGCTGTCCGATGAGCGTATTAAAGCGGTAAGCTTTGTCGGTTCTACGCCGATTGCGGAATATATCTACAGCACTGCGAATGCCAATGGTAAGCGCTGTCAGGCACTGGGTGGTGCTAAGAACCACGCGATTGTGATGCCGGATGCGGATATGGATAACGCGGTTAATCAGCTGCTGGGGGCTGCCTTTGGTTCTTCCGGTGAGCGTTGCATGGCGTTGTCTGTAGCGGTAGCGGTAGGCGATGAAGCGGCGGATACGCTGGTGGCTAAGATGCGTCATGCGATGGAACCTCTGAAAGTGGGTGCCTTCAGCAATAGCGATAATGATTTCGGTCCGGTAATTACCCGTGCGCACCAGCAGAAGGTAAACGGCTTTATCGATAGTGCCGAAGCCGATGGTGCTGCCGTTGTTGTTGATGGCCGTAATCCGCAGGTTGAAGGCTTTGATGGTGGTTTCTTTGTCGGTGCTACGCTGATCGACAGGGTTACACCGGAGATGGAAAGCTATAAAGAGGAGATCTTTGGCCCGGTATTGCAGGTTGTTCGTGCGAACTCGATGGAAGAGGCGATGCAGCTGATCAATGATCATGAATACGGTAATGGTACCTGTATCTTTACCCGTGACGGTGAAGCGGCACGCTACTTTTCTGACAATATTCAGGTGGGTATGGTGGGTATCAACGTACCACTGCCAGTACCGGTCGCCTATCATAGCTTCGGTGGCTGGAAACGCTCCCTGTTTGGGGATCTGCATGCCTATGGTCCGGATGCTGTGCGCTTCTACACCAAGCGTAAAACAATCACACAACGCTGGCCTTCCAGCGGTGTACGCGAAGGGGTTTCGTTCGCATTCCCTAGTTAAAAATGAAAGAGAGACCAGACCGTCGAACAGGTTTGGCTTGTTAGAACGTCGCTGCGCGAATTGTTCTGGCAGCCAGGCAAAGCGGTCTGACCTCTTGCTCTATATTCATTTATTGCACTCCTTTTGTTTTAAGTGATTAGAGAAACAAGCTTTACTCCTGAGTTTCTTTTATTTGCACTATTTTGCCGGTACCTGTACATACAGGTGCCGGCTTTTTTGGTTCTTCGCGGGTTATGGGGAAGGATATAGGAAATGTTGATCTCTTCATGGTTAGCCCGGTAGGTCTGTCCTCCAGGCAAGAAAAATCTTTGTAAAGCGATCTTTTGTAGGGGATACCCTATCGTTGCAGGACGCAGCGCCAAAAGTAGCTGACGGAACTCTGAATGCCTGACGCTAAAAAGGCAGTAGGAAACGTTTTACCACAGAGTGCACAGAGGACACGGAGAAGCGGTATTTATTAGCTTTTATCTGTGCTCTCCGTGTCCTCTGTGGTGAGTCTGTTTTAGATTTTGAGGGGCAATAGCTCCACTAAAATCTATAACGATGAAATCCTTTCCCGGTACAGCGAGATGAACCTTTTTTTGTCTAAATCAGTCTTTCTGCTAGGGTTAACTCTCAATCTGCTCATAAAATGAAGCAGTAATTATTTTCTCAAGGAGGAGAAATTATGTCTCACCGCTATAGTCTGATCTCATTCAATAGCTTGCTTATACTGATCTGTTTTCTAGCTGCGTCACAAAGCTTTGCTGATCAGCCAAAACTGCAACTGGCAACTATCTATCATTCGGGGTCTGATATCTCAGGCTACTGGGTTAGCGAGAAACTTGATGGCGTACGGGGTTACTGGGATGGCAAGCAGTTGCTCAGCCGTCAGGGTTATCGTATTGATGCGCCTGCATGGTTTGTTGAACCCTTACCTGAACAATCACTGGATGGAGAGTTATGGATAGGCCGCGGGCAGTTTGATACAGTCTCAGCGCTTATCAGAAGCGGTGCTGCTGGTGAAAACAAGGGCCGCGATAGCGATTGGCGTCAGGTGAAGTTTATGCTGTTTGACTTGCCGCAGTTCCCCGGTACATTTAGCCATAGGCTGAAGCGATTGCGACGCATTGCTGATGATATCGATCGGGATTGGGTTCAGGTGGTGCATCAAAGGCGGGTGGTCAGTGAAACCGGGTTAATGGCCTGGTTAGATCAGGTCGTTTCTGGTGGCGGTGAAGGATTGATGTTGCATCATGAAGATGCAATTTATAAGCAGGGGCGTAGTACTGACTTGCTGAAATTAAAAAAGTGGCAGGATGCAGAAGCAACGGTCATCGGGTATCAACCGGGCAGGGGTAAATATGCCGGTATGCTGGGATCATTGCTGGTGGAAACGACTGATGGTATACGCTTCAAATTAGGGAGTGGCTTAAGCGATGCTCAGCGGAAGAATCCGCCTGCAATTGGCAGTCAGGTAACCTATAAATATACCGGAGTCAGTGCCAGAGGCGTGCCTCGGTTTGCCAGCTTTATGCGAGAGCGGAGGCCATGAACGCAGCGCTTTTAAATCTTTATAGCAGAGTTGTGCATGACCTATGAATAGAGTTGAATCATTAAGCGAGATTATCAGTTTTGGCGAATGCAGAGAGCAAGCTTATTCCTGCTTAATGGAGGGTTCTCCTGAACATGCGTATGAGAAGGTCATCGTGACTAAACAGCAGCTTATTGAGGTGTTAAACAGATATGTCGTTGGCGATATCTGTATTGATGACCTTGAAGAGTGGGCAATGTTTGTTGAGTGCCGTGATGATATTGATCACTCTGCGATTGAAGATTATATCTATGCACTCTCTAACCCATCTCTGATGGGAGAGATTGATAAAGATAAGATAGTTCAGATGGCGCAACTACTGATCACTACAGAAAAAGGCGTATCCTTGGCGTTCCCAGGCTGAGTCAGAAGTGTTTAAAGGGATCGGCCTGATGGCCGGATAATTTACCAGTTAATGACACGACTGGCAGGAGAAATATCAAAGGCTGATGTGCACTGCATCAGCCTTTTTTATACCTGTGCAAATGTCACTGCCATAGGCTTATGTGGCAGCGCTAAAGTCCTGATCTTAGGGTCCATGGGATGATCCCGATACATGAGAGTTTTTCACTACTCACTCTTAGGTATCTTATATTTGCATTTTCCATTCTATAATAGCGTTGTCTTATATTGCATCGCGGAATACTAACCATGAACGTTGTATCGTTCGATGAGCTTCAGCAGCAGTTTCCGGAAGGATTCTGCCAGCACCTTTCAATGTTCGGAGCCTTGTCGGAAGAGAGTCTTAACTTTTTACTGCAGCAGGGCGATCTGCTATCGGTTCAGGCGGGTGATCAGCTGTTCCGCACAGGCGATGACTCGGATAAATTTTATGTGATTATTAACGGCTCTGTGCGCTTTCATCAGCTGCGTGAGAACGATGGCGAGAGGGTTCCGTTGCGTCTATATGTGGCGGGAGAGCAGATCGGCTTTGTCGGCATGATCGGGCTGCACGAGCGTCGTGGTGATGCCATCATTGAAACCGCGGGGTATCTGCTGGAGATCAGTTCTGCACTGTTTCATCAGCTGTGTGAACAGTATCCCGAGATGTTTATGATTTTTCTCATCAATATTACCCGGGAGATGAGTCGTGAGATAACGCATCTGGACCAGATGTATGTAGCGAAAAACTGATCTCGCCTTCCTGATCAGTCTGTGACTGAGGTGGTCTGATCCAGTGGTTCAAGCTTGACCTTATTCCTTCGATCTCCCAGTTCCGAGATTAGCATCGCAGTGATAATCAGGCCCGCGCCGATCAGTCCCACTGTGCCCAGTTTTTCGTTCAGAAACAGCCAGGCAGCCAGACAGGCAAACACCGGCTCAGTGGCAAATATCAGTGCTACTTTGTGAGATTCCAGTATCTGTTGGCAAGCGGATTGTGCCCAGTAGGCATAACCGGTCCCCAGAATCCCGGTTATCAGCGCGGCGCTGACGACGATTGGATCAGAGGCCAGCGCTTGCCAGTTTAGCGGTGTAGAACCCGGATGATAGAGGGCCGGATCTGGACTGGTCACTGCGCCAATGGTGCTATACAGCGCAACGGCCAGCAGCTGCAGAATGCTCAGAGGTACCACCGGCAGTGAATTCACAAACCGCCCGGTCAGTAATATATGCACGGCGAAGCCGAATGCACATACCAGTACCAGAGAGTCGCCCCGGTTAAACGCCAGCTTATCACCCACGGTTAGCAGATAAAGACCTGTGGTCGCAATAATGACCCCGGCCCAGACCGCTATTGATGCCCGGGTTCGGAACAGCAGAAAGCCCAGCAGGGGAACCAGAGGAACATTCAGCCCGGTGATAAACCCCGCATTCGAGACCGAGGTGTAATGCATCCCCTCGGTCTGCGTGTAAAAACCGATAAACAACAAGAAACCCAGCAACGCACTGGCGCCCAGCAGAGATCGCCAGCGAACTCCGTGTAGCTGGCTGCGGTTGAGCCAGAGTAGTGGCGTCAAAGATAACGCAGCCAGCAGGAAGCGGACCGCATTAAACGTATGGGTCGGTATCAGCTCTATTGCCAGATCGATCAGAACAAACTCGGATCCCCAAATAAAACTCACCAATAGCAAGAGAATGACAGCAGTCCGTGGAGAGTTAATAGGCATCGACAGTACTTTACCGAAATTTTTGGGAAGAGATGAAAATGGAGGTCAGGCCTCCATTTTCGTTGTGTATGGTTAAGCTGTTGAGTGCATCAGCCGGCCATGAAGCCCAGGACTAACAGCGAGACAAATGCGATTACGGCACCTATCAGAGCATAGGGGATCTGAGTCAGGGCGTGTTGCATCGGCGTGCAGCCGGAGCCTTGTGATGACAATACCGTGGAGTCACTGAAGAAACAGGCGTGGCTACCAAATGCTGAGGCGGACAACAGGGCTCCGACTGTCAGAGGCATCGACATATCCAGGCTGATCGCCATAGGAATAACGATTGGCAGGGAAACCACAAAGACCCCCCAGCTGGAGCCGGTGGCAAATACCACGGCAGCCATTGATGCAAAAACCAGCGCCGGCAACATCTCTTTTGACAGGAACGGGGTCATTGAGTCGATGATATAGGGGGTCATACCCAACTGGTCATTGATCTCTTTAACCATAAAGCCGGCACAGACTACCGCGATAGGGTGCAGCATCACCTTGAAACCGTCCAGCATCGAATCGACCAGTTGACTGAATGACAGCAGGCGCTGCATAAAGTACAGCACCATGGTGAACATTGATGCGACCAATGCCCCCAGCAACAGGTCTATCTCGTAATAAACGCTGGCAGCGACCAGTACCATCATAGGCAGTAAGAAGTTCAACAGGCCGACAATCGGTGGGGTTCTTTTCATTAATGATGTATCGAAGCCGTCCTGCTGGATTCCCTCAGGGATCGGTTGTCCGGCTTGAGCACGCTGCTCAGCTTTCTTCATTTCGCCGAAATCCCCCAGAATTCCGGCGGCAACCAGGAATACAACCAGTAAAGCGACCCAGCCATACACCATATAAGGAATCGATTCGATATACAGCGCCATCCCTTTGCCTTCAGCCGTTGCGCCGTTCTCTTCCAGCAGGGCGGCAAAATACACCGCCCAGGTAGATACCGGCACCAGAATGCAGACCGGGGCAGCCGTAGAGTCCACCAGAAATGCCAGCTTTTCACGGGAGATCTTATAGCGATCAGTGAGGTTTTTCATCGATGCAGAAACAGCCAGAGAGTTCAGGTAGTCATCAATGAACACCATGATGCCCAGCAGGCAGGTGGTGAGCATGGTGCCGCGCTTGGTTTTAATGCGTTTAGCCAGCATTTCGCCAAAGCTCAGGACGCTGCCACCCCGTTCCAGCATATTGATCAGTCCCCCCATCATGCCACATACCAGCACAATCCAGGCGATCGTTTCATCCATGACCACAGACATTGACAGGTCACCCAGGCCGCGGACAACATTGCTGGGATCCAGCAGTAGCAGGCCGGCGATAATACCGGCAAAAATGGATTCCAGAGGTTTCTTGGTGATGACCGCAACGAATAGAATAAGCAGGGCAGGCAGAAGGCTGTAAAAACCATAGGGTTCACCGTCGATGTGCTGTGTCGACAGATAGGTAAAAAATGCCATGATGGAAGCGAAAAAGATCAGCCATTTTTGCGGGCTATGGGTGGTTTTGCTGCGAAGCCTTGCGCTGTTGTTAAGGCCTGCAGTCTGTGCAATATCAGTACTCATTTAGCACCTTTTTTATCGTTATAAATTAAACTATTCAGTCTGCTTAGCCACTTTCGCGATTAACGGGCAGTAAGATAAACTGAATATTGGTTCGTTTAGTGAGCCGTAAGAAGGGCGGCACCACCTCTGGTAGCGCCGTTTAAAAGACCAGACTTATCGTCAGATACCCAGTTTGTCGCGCAGGGTGTAGTACCAGGCACCCATCGCCGTGTAGGGTATTCGGAATGTCCGGCCGCCCGGGAATGGGTATTGTGGCAGTCCGGCGAATACATCAAAACGTTCGGCCTGGCCCTGTATCGCGTCACACAGCACTTTGCCCGCCAGGTGTGAGCTGGTGACACCGTGACCGCTATAGCCTTGTGCGTAGTAGATATTTTTACCTATCCGGCCAAACTGGGGCAGACGCATCAGTGTCAGCAGGAAGTTACCGGTCCAGGCGTAATCGACCTTAACGCCTTTCAGCTGGGGGAATGTTTTTAGCATATTTGGCACGATCAGGGCTTCGATCTTGTCCGGCTCCCGGGCACCATAGGTTACCCCTCCGCCATAGATAAGCCGGCCATCGCCCGAGAGGCGGAAATAGTCCAGCAGGTAGTTACAATCTTCGACACAGTTATCCTGAGGTAACAGTTCTTTCTGTTGCGCCTCGCTCAGGGGCGCCGTGGTGATCACCTGAGTGCCGCAGGGCATTGCTTTCTGTTCCAGTTTAGGAATCAGTCCACCCAGATATGCGTTGCCGGCCACAATAACAAAATCGGCGGTGACCGAGCCTTGTTCGGTATGGATAACGGCTTTGTCACCCTCCTGAACACGGGTGACTGCGGAGTCTTCATAAATAACCCCACCGAGGCTTTCCAGTGCGGCCGCCTCGCCCAGAACCAGGTTCAGTGGGTGAAAATGCCCGCCGCTTTTGTCCAGCAGGCCTCCTGCATATCGATTCGAGCCTACATGGTTTTTAATACTATCGGCAGAGAGCATCTCCAGCTGGGTATGCCCGTGGGCTTCCCACAGTGCTTTTTTGTGTTCCATCTCATGCAGCTGTTTATCGTTACATGCTGCGAAGATGCCGCCATCCTTGAGATCGCATTGAATCTGGTACTGATCAACCAGGCGGCGAATGATTTTGCCTCCTTCAAAGGCCATCTTACCCATCTCAGTGCCAGTGTTGTGACCGTAATGTTTTTCAATAAAGTCGATATCCCGGCTGTAGCTATGGACAATCTGTCCGCCATTACGGCCGGAGGCGCCAAAACCGATTCGGCTGGCTTCTAAAACGACAACCTTGAAACCCTGCTCAGCCAGATGTAGAGCGGATGACATGCCGGTATAGCCTGCGCCGATCACGCAGATATCGGCAGTGATATGCCCCTTCAGTGGTGCGCGAAGCGTTTTATCATTAGCTGACGCAGCATAGTATGACGTGGTGTGCGATGGAACTGCCATAGAAAGACCCTGTATTACGACCCGGCGAGGGTATTGATCATATTGGCCGGGACATACAAAGAGGTCCGCAGCTTTGATTGTCTGGTTACAATAATGGTTTGCAGAGAAGTGGGATATACCTATGAGGATATAGATGGCGGGTATGATTGGACATCTGACAGCGACTGGCGGCCTGCCCGTTAAAAATGCTCCCCCCGTTAGTAGGGCGCTGCTGTTTCGGCGTCTTTATGGATCATCCGGATTGAATGCAGGAACATATCTCTCGCCCGGTTCGGCTGAGCTGATTTTTTTGAGATTACCGCGACCCCCAGACGGAAATGCTTAAGCTTTTGTGCCACCGCCTTTAACAGCCCCTGCTCAACATAGGGGCGGGCCACCTCGGCGGGCAAAAAGCTTATATAACAGCCGGACAGCAGCATCGCAATCCGTGACTCGTAGTGGTATGAAGTGGCTGACAGGTTCATTTGTGCCAGCTGGTGATAGATCTCCTCATGGGGTTTGAGGCCCGCATGAACCAGTTTGTAGCTATTGATGACCTTCTCAGTGATCTGTTCCGCCGGGAGATTAAACAGCGGGTGCTCTTTGCCGCAGTAGACATAGTTTTCGTCTGTAAACAGGTGGATATAGTTGAGCCCTTCAAATTTTCGGTGGTAGGGGATCATGGCGATATCAAGCTGGTTGTTCAGCACCATCTTTTCCATCACTCGCATATGATTAACTTCTACCTGAAGCTCTACATC
Organism: Amphritea atlantica; assembly: GCA_024397875.1. Taxonomy (NCBI): domain Bacteria; kingdom Pseudomonadati; phylum Pseudomonadota; class Gammaproteobacteria; order Oceanospirillales; family Oceanospirillaceae; genus Amphritea; species Amphritea atlantica. Next base: position 2,489,673 of record CP073344.1, on the reverse strand, counting down.
GGGGGCCTGCTGATAAAAATGATGAAAAATCTCCGGCAGACGGAATCTCGGGTCGGTGCTGAAGGTGTCACTTAGGGCAATTCTCAGTTTGCCGGCAGGGCTGTCCCCCAGATTATTGATGGTACTGCGGAACTGTTCCAGGCGGTTGAGCAGCTGGGTGGTCTGATCAAGGACCACTTTGCCCTCAGGGGTCAGGGAGAATCCTCCCCGTCCCCGTTTGCAGAGCGTTATATTCAGGCGATCCTCGAGTGCGGAAATATGATTGCTGATGGTGGGGCGACTGATATTAAGCTCGGTTTCAGCGGCTGAAAATCCGCCGCATTCTGCAACAGCCTTAAATATTTTCAGCTGTTTTATCTCAATATCGCCCAGCTGGCCAAGTGCAAACTTCGTCATTCCCGCTATCCTTATATGGTTAATTCTGCAGGGGGAGGGGTTTAATAGTTTGTTTTCTTGTGCCTAATGATAGTCTTTACGTAAAGAAAGTTAAACGTTTGAGTGGATTCTTCGGGATTTATAGTTTTCCCGTAATTTGTAAGGATAAAGCTACAGAGAGTTTAATTCGCTATATAAATATTAAAAATACAGGGTAGAGCAATGATCAAAAACCTTAAGAAGAAACTATCCACATCTGCACTGGCGGTGACGCTGGGGCTGAGTACTCTGGCTGCTGATGTTTCCGCAGCAGAGCATAACTGGCGTTTCAGCAACCTCTACGGTCGTGGTACTGCGTTTGGTGAGGTTTACGAGAGTCTGGCGAAGAATATTGAAACCGGCTCAGAAGGTCGTATCAAGGTTCAGGTTCTGTATTCCGGTGAAGGTGTTGGTACCAGCGGTCTGCTGGGCGCGGTTAAATCCGGTCTGGTAACGATGGGGGCTCCTTTCCAGTCAATGCACGCAGGCGAACTGCCCGCTGGTGTGGTTGAGATCGGTCTGCCAGGTGGTACTGATGATCCGGCTGAACTGAACGCATTGTTCCATGAAAAAGGCTGGGACAAAGTACTGACTAAAGCATACGGTTCACAGGGCCTGGTTTGGCTTGAGCCTTACATCCAGCCACCGGTTTACATTCTGACCAAGAAAGAGATCAAGTCTGTTGAAGATTTCAAAGGTCTGAAGATCCGTGCGCCAGGTGCTTACGGTAAGTTCCTGCGTAACCTGGGTGCTTCTCCTGTTTCCCTGTCCTGGAGCGAAATCTACACCTCTCTGGCGACTGGTGTAATTGATGGTTCTATCGGTAGTAACATGATCGACCACCGCGACGGTAACCATGTTGAAGTCGCTAAGTACATGTACAAACTGCCACTGGCCGGTGCTCAGGTTCTGCCAATCGTTGTTAACCGCAATGCGTGGAAGAAACTGCCGGAAGATCTGCAGGCGGTCGTTCGTAAAGCCACTGAACAGCACGCTGCTGATCAGCTGCGTCTGTCTAAAAAGTGGGAATCTGAAGCGGTTGCCGAGATGGAAGCAAAAGGTCTGAAATGGAGCCCGGAGCCGAGCGACGCTGACCGTAAAGCATGGGCTGAAGCCGGTGCGGGTCTGTGGGACGAATATGCTGAATCGGATAAGTACAGCAAAGAGCTGATCGATATCCTGCGCGCAAACAGCAAGTAAGCATTTTGAATAAGCTAAAAGGGGTGCTGTCGTGCCCCTTTTTTTGTTGCAGGTACTTCTATGCTTAAAACAATACTGACAAATATCTGTGTTTCAGTTGATTGGGTGGTGCGTCAGGCAGGCCTGGCCGCAGCGCTGATTATGCCGGTTTTGGCTTTGGTGGTCGCATTTGAGGTGTTCTCACGTTATGTGTTGGGCAAGCCGACCGTCTGGGCGTTTGATCTGTCTCTGTTTATGTTTGGCTATCTTGCCGCTTTGGGTGGCGCCTATGCGCAGCAAAAGCGGGCACATATCAATGTAGACATACTTTATCTCAAGGTCTCTCACCGGACCCGTTGTGTATTCAATCTAATCTCTTTCTCATTGGGTATTTTCTTTTTGGTCATCATTGTGATGATGAGCATCGGGAAATATGAAGAAGCGATTGAGTTTGATTATCGTCGCCAGAGTGAGTGGGCACCACCCATGTTTCACTTCTGGATCATGATGATTATCGCCAGTGGTCTGTTTATTGCCCAGTTGGCCAGAGACATGCTGGCAGAGCTGTACTTTCTACTGACCGGGCATGCACTTATTGAGGAGAACAGTGATGGGAATTGAGCTGTTAACCGTAGTTCTTCTACTCTGTATTTTGGTGTTTTTTGCCCTTGGGGCGCAGGTTGGACTGGCACTGGGCGGTATCGCTATGGTGGTCGGCTACATGACCTGGGGCGATGGAATATTTAATGTTATTCCTACAACGCTGGAATCAACCTACTTCAGTTTTATCCTGTTAGCGATCCCTTTGTATATCTATATGGGGCAGTTGCTGACTAAATCTGGCATCGGTGATGCGATGTTTAATTTCAGTCAGATGCTGATTGGCCGGGTGCGTGGTTCGCTGGCGATCAGTGTGATCGGCGTCTGCTCAATGATCGGTGCCATGGTCGGCATTATCGGCGCGGGCATTATGACCTCTGGTAGTATTGCGCTGCGGCCGATGCTGGAACGGGGTTATAACAAACGCCTGGCACTGGGCGTAATCATGGCAGGTGGTGGACTGGGTATCCTGATTCCGCCGAGTATCCCCATGATCATGTTTGCTGCCTCTACCCAAAACTCCGTAGGCCGGATGTTTCTGGGGGCGATGATGCCGGCACTGCTGACAGTTGTGATGATGATTCTTTACGTAGCCATCAGTTGTTGGTTGTTCCCGGAACGTGCTCCGCGGGATATGGACAACAAAGATATCGTTAAGCTGGAAGGCAAGGAAAAATTCCGTATTGCACGGGATGGTTTGTTCTCCATGCTGCTTATTGTCGCGGTACTGGGCAGTATTATTACCGGTATAGCAACCCCGACTGAATCCGGTGCGATCGGTGTTGTCGGTGCCATTGTCCTGGCGATTATGTTTAAACGTTTCAAGGTGGACATGTTCCTGCAGTCAGGCTTCCAGACCGGTGCTCTGGTGAGTGTGGCGATGTGGATTATCTTTGGTGCATCGGTATTCAGTAACTTCCATCTGCTGATGGGTGTGCAGAGTATGGTCGCTGACTTTACTGGTAAGCTGGATCTGCCACCGATTATGATCATCATCATGTTCCAACTGATCATGCTGCTGCTGGGATTCATTATCGATGAGTTCATTATCGTTTTGATGTGTGCCCCGTTGTTTACGCCTATCGCAGTCTCGCTGGGCTATGATCCGATCTGGTTCGGTGTGTTGATGATTCTGAATATTCTCATCGCAGTTCAGACGCCGCCCTATGGCTTTGCCCTCTTCTATCTGAAAGGGATAGCCCCTGCGGGTATCGGTATGTCCGAGATCTATAAGTCAGTTACCCCATTTATCTTACTTAACCTGACGGTACTGATTCTCTGCATGGTGTTTCCTGAGATTGTGCTCTGGTTGCCGAATTTAGTGATGGGTTAAGGAGTTATCTATGTACAGCAATATTCTTATTCCTCTGGATCTGTCTCATAAGGAACAGGTGGTTGAGCTGGTGCAGATTGCAACAACGTTGGCGGCCGGAACCCCGGCCCGGATCAACCTGTTGTATGTCGACCAGAGTTTTGTACACAGAGCGGGTCATCCGCAGTTTGACAGCACGCTTCATGAAGGGCACCGCAAGGAGGCCCTGAAGGAGATGCAAGGTCTGTTAGTGAATCTGCCTGAAAATACTGTGGTGAATACTGTCTACCGTGATGGGACGGCCCATGATCAGATTCTCGAAACCGCCGAGCAACTGGGGGTGGATGTGATTGTGATGATGGCCCGTAAGCCGGGTATCAGCAGCTATTTTATCGGCTCAAACGCTGAGCGGGTGGTGCGTCACGCCCCCTGTTCAGTGTTTATTGTACGCTGCGATGAGTCAGACAGCTGACTCAGTCAGACACTCGGTAAATAGCTGAATGATGAGTCTTTTTTGCTGCCGGTTACGCCAGAGTGCCTTGAAGGTGTTGGTATAGCCATACTGGTCAGCCAGCAAGGGGCGAAGGTCTTTTTCCAGCCTCCAGTTGCTGACCAGATGACGCGGCAGGAATCCCAGATAGTGGCCACTCAGTATCAGAGTGGCCCGGGCTTCCTGATGATGGGCGATGGCCTGTTTATTCCAGAGCATCATATCAGGGTGAATCTCCCGGCCTGGCATCAGTCTGGGGGACTCGACAAAGCGATACTGGCGTAGCTCAGCCGCGGTTATCTCATCTTTATTAAAGAGTGGGTGGTTCTGGGCGCAATACAGCAGCATCTCTTCTTCGAACAGTTTTATATCGGTGAGTTCCGGGTAGGGCTGACTGGTAACGGTTATACCGATATCGACCTGATTGTTGAGCAGTGCGGTTATGACATCGTCAGAGCTCATGGTGCTGATCTGGATTCTGACCTCCGGGGCTTTCACTGAGAAGCGACTGAGTGCCTGCAGAATCGATGAGTTGTGAGCGCCGAGCATATGCTCGGCAAAACCCAGATGCAGGCTGCCCAGAATACGATTATGGCTTTGGTTGATAGTGTTTTTGAACTGATCGAGTGCGCTGAGCAGCTCCAGGGTGGCGTTATAGACCGTCTGCCCTTGTTCAGTGAGGGAGAATCCAGCCCGGCCGCGCTCGCACAAGCGCATATCCAGCCGCTTTTCCAAGTCTGAGATGTAATTGGAAATGGTCGAGTTGGCAAGGTTGAGGTGGATTTCCGCCGGGGTGAATCCGCCACACTCGACAACCGCTTTAAAAACTTTCAGCAGGCGAAGATCCATATCGGCCAGCTGACCGGAGATAGCAGATTTTCTGCGTCCCATAGAATGTACCTAATTGTATGTATTTATAGGGTGTATTTATAAAAAAGCATTTTTATATTTGTATATGTAAAAGTATATATTTATAAATAATTATATAAGCAAAAGATTTGGCGATCTATAAATAACTCTATAGTGCGGTTGAATCTCACGACTGCAGGCTGGAGATCAAGAATGACAATACAACTTAAAGATTCATCGTTATTTAAAACTCAGGCTTATATTGATGGCCTTTGGGTTGATGGTGATAACGGTGAAACGTTTGCTGTGACTGACCCTGCTACCGGTCAGCATCTGGCAGATGTTGCCAGTGTCGGCGCGGCCGAAACCCGCCGGGCTATCGAAGCGGCTGAACGGGCCATGGCTGAGTGGAAAGCACTGCCGGCGAAGAGTCGCAGTGAGATACTGGAAAAATGGTATCAGCTGATCATTGATAATACCGAAGATCTGGCTGTCATCATGACTGCGGAGCAGGGCAAGCCCCTGGCCGAGTCACGTGGTGAAGTGGCTTACGGTGCATCCTTTATCAAATGGTTTGCCGAAGAAGGCAAGCGGGTGTATGGCGATATTATTCCTACCCCACAAACGGACCGTCGCGGTGTGGTGGTTAAACAGCCGGTGGGTGTGGTCGCGGCAATCACTCCGTGGAACTTTCCCAATGCGATGATTACCCGTAAGGCCGGTCCTGCGTTAGCCGTGGGTTGCGCCATTGTCCTGAAGCCTGCGGCTGAAACCCCGCTGTCTGCTCTGGCGCTGGTGGAACTGGCTAACCGTGCCGGTTTACCTGCCGGGCTATTCAGTGTGGTTCCGGGGCTTGATGCACCGGCTATCGGCGGCGAGATGACCTCTAACCCGACGGTAAAGAAGGTTACTTTCACCGGATCTACCCCGGTCGGAAAACTGCTGATGAAGCAGTGTGCGGATACCGTTAAGCGTACCTCCATGGAACTGGGCGGCAATGCGCCGGTGATTATTTTTGATGATGCGGATCTGGATCTGGCGATTGCCGGTGCTTTGACAGCCAAATACCGCAACTCAGGGCAGACCTGTATCTGCGCGAACCGTCTGCTGGTTCAGGAAGGGATCTACGATGCCTTTGTGGAAAAATTTGCGGCCGCGGTCAGTGAGTTCCGTATCGGCAACGGTTTTGATGCCGACACCACCCATGGTCCCGTGATTACCGAAAAAGCGGCTAAAGAGATCGATGCCAAGGTACAGAATGCTGTCGCCGAGGGTGCCACCGTTGTCATCGGCGGTAAGCCGGGTGAGCAGGGCGGATGTTTTTACCAGCCGACGGTTCTCACCAATGTAAACGCTTCAATGCGGGTGTTCCGCGAAGAGATCTTTGGTCCCGTTGCGCCGGTGTTTAAGTTCAGCACTGAAGCAGAAGCGGTACAGATGGCTAATGATACCGAGTTCGGTCTGGCCGCCTATGTTTATACCGAGAATATGGGCCGCAGCTGGCGGGTATCGGAAGCGATTGATTACGGTATGGTCGGTGTTAATGAAACGGCGATCAGCTCAGAAGTGATTCCGTTTGGTGGTGTAAAAGAGTCGGGTCAGGGTCGCGAAGGCTCTAAATATGGTTTGGATGACTACCTGGAAACAAAGTATATCTGTTTTGGTGCATTGCAGCGTTGAGCTGTGAGCCCTGGAGAAGCGTTATGAGTAATATTATCTACCCAACAACTAACCTTAAAGCGACAGAAACCCTGACGATTGAGCGGGGCGATGGAGCCTATGTTTACGATAATGAGGGTAACCAGTACCTGGAAGGCCTCGCCGGACTGTGGTGTACTTCGCTGGGTTATAACAATCGTGAGCTGATCGATACGGCTGCAGAGCAGATGGGTAAGCTGTCTTACTCCCACATGTTTGGCGGTAAGACTCACCAGGTGGGTATGGATCTGGCCGATAAACTGACCGCGATGGTGCCGGTTGAGAATGCCAAAGTGTTCTTCGGCAATTCCGGTAGTGATGCAAACGACAGCCATGTGAAGATGTTGCGTTATTACTTTAATGCGATAGGTAAGCCGGAAAAATTCAAGATTATCGCCCGTGAACGTTCTTACCACGGGGTGACAGTTGCGTCTGCCTGTCTGACCGGTCTGCCACCTAATCATACCAATTTCGATCTGCCGTTCGATGCCCTGGGTATCTTGCGTACCGATGCGCCGCATTATTTCCGTGGTGCACTGCCGGGTGAATCTGAGGCACAGTTTGTTGACCGTATCGTCAACAATCTGGAACAACTGATACTGAAAGAGGGTGCCGATACCATCGCAGCCTTTATCGCGGAACCGATTACCGGTGCCAGCGGTGTCATCGTGCCGCCAGCGGGTTACTACGAGAAAGTTCAGGCGGTACTGAATAAGTATGACATCCTGTTCTGGGCGGATGAAGTGATCACCGGCTTTGGCCGTACCGGTAATGATTTCGGTTGCACCACTATGGGTATCGAGAAGCCGGCGATGATGACGCTGGCGAAGCAGTTGTCATCCGCCTATATGCCGATCAGTGCTGCAGTTATCCGTGGTGATATGTACGAAGCGATGATTGAGCCAAGTACAAAGGTCGGCGTATTTGGACATGGTTATACCTATTCGGGTCATCCGGTTGCTGCTGCAGTGTCGCTGAAGACGCTGGAAATTTATGAGCGGGATAACATCTTTGGCCATGCGGCTAAGGTGGGTGAGTATATGCAGAAGCGTCTCGGTGAATTCCGGGATCATCCGCTGGTGGGCGAGGTGCGTGGTGCCGGTATGATCGGTGCAGTTGAGATGGTGTCCGATAAAAACACCGGTGCCGGTTTTGATGGCGGTGCTGTTGGTACCTTTGCCATGCAGGCTTGCCAGAACCACGGCATGATCACCCGGGCTGTGGCCGGTAACTCACTGGCGTTCTGTCCGCCACTGATTGTGACCGAAGCACAGATCGACGAGATGGTTGAAAAACTGGCTAAAGCGCTGGATGACACGCTGGACTTTGTAACCCGTGAAGGCCTGATAGCCGCCTGAGCTCTGTAGAATCATGATTCTGTAAATCAGAGTTCTGTAGAAATTTAGTACTGTAAAAATTCTTCTTGCACGATCGGGCTGGTTTGGAACTGGCTGGCCCGGTGACCCTCCACAGTTCCATTGCAGCCGGTATGCCTTGTTGGCTTGTCGTGTTGCTTCTTGGGTAAGCACTGGTCCTTTTGGATCTTTTTTTGGGGGGACTTATGTCCCCCTTTTTTTATCTATGATGGACGGTAATAATCAATTAAGGAGCTGATATGGCTTTCGATACCTCTTTTGAAAGAGCGCATCACCCGTCTGAACGGGTTACCGGACACTACACTCAGTTGAGCAAGCACCGCTTGTTTCATGAAAACTACAATGACCTTCATACCCGGCCTTTTCCGGTAGCAGATACCCCCTTGCGGGTGTCGCATCTGTCTATATTGCACGGAGATTTCGGTTCATACGAAATGGAATATCGGCACCTGTCGGCCTTGTGTCAGCGTTACACTATTAATCCGCCGCAACCGGAGGATACCTGCTTCTATCAGAGTTTTGGTGAATTTGAGGTGCGTTGGGAGCGGCATACGGAGTTCAGTACTTACAGCTTTACCATTTACGGTGAGGACAGCCAGCCCTTTGAGCATCCACCTATCTCACTGATTCCTCTGGACTGGTTACAGGGGCTTCCCGGTGAGCTGATCTCAGCTCTGCATATTGAGGTTCTGGATAATCAGGACGGTGCACAAATACCGGACCGGGAGCAGTTGCGGCAATACTTTGAAGGGCAGCGACTGATCGGTTCGGAGCTGCGTGAAGGCGCGGCGACTATCTGGAGTTCACTGCGGCTGCACAATGACAGCTTCAACCGCATTCTTTTGTTGAATAACGGCCTCAATAAGTGTCAGACCGGCCGGGTGTTACGGGCGCTGCTGGAACTCGAAGCATACCGCAATATGATGCTGCTGGCTTTCCCCGAGGCGCAGCAGGTGAGTGCTCAGGTCAGTCGGATGGAAGCACAACTGGCACGTCTGGTTCGGCAGATCAGTGGTCGCGGATTCCTGAAGAGGAGCAGCGACAGCTCACCGAACTGTCTGACCTGGCTGCAGCGATTGCCGAGCTGATTACTCATTCCCGCTATCGTTTCGATGCCGGTACGGCCTATTATCAGATGGTGCAGAGTCGTCTGGATGAGCTGGAAGAGCAGGAAATTGATGGTTTGCAAACCCTGTCGGCTTTTGTTGATCGCCGCTTATCACCGGCGCTACGTACTGTTGAAGCGGCTAAGCGGCGACTGGATGATCTTGCCAGCCGGGTCGATCGTGCCAGTGATTTTCTGCGAACCCGGATCGATATGTCTATTGAAGCCCAGAATCAGGCGCTGCTGAAATCTATGGACCGGCGGGCGCAGATGCAATTCAGCCTGCAGCAGACCGTTGAAGGATTGTCTGTCGTGGTCATTACCTACTATGTATTGTCTTTGCTGCATTTTCTGCTGGATGCTGCGGATACCTTTAATCTGGGACTCAGCACAGAAAGAACGATTGCGCTGATGTTGCCGCTGGTGCTGTTTTCAGTCTGGATACTGAGTCGCAGACTACACCGGCGGATAGGGCGACTGAAGTAGCGCAATGCAGTTTGCAGTGGGTTATCGTGTCACGGGTGGCGACGCAGCAGGGGCGTCACCGGTATACTGCACTTATCTGAACGATAAGTGCGTATTCTCGTAAGCACTGGACCTACGCACTTGAAATAAGGACTGGAAATGGTAACCGACCTGCAGACCCCGCTTAAACACTTTTTTGGCTTTGATCAGTTCCGGCCTGGTCAGGAGCAGACAGTCGGTCAGTTATTGCAAGGCCACTCCTCTTTAGCGATCTTTCCCACCGGCTCGGGTAAATCACTTTGTTATCAGTTAAGCGCAACCCAGCTTCCTCATCTGACTCTGGTGGTCTCACCCCTGTTGGCGTTGATGAAAGATCAGCTGGAGTTCCTGGCCAGTAAGGGGATTGCTGCTGCCAGTATTGATTCAACCCTGACCCCGGAACAGAATCGTCAGGTGATGAGTGATGTGCGTAACGGCACGACAAAAATTCTGATGGTTTCGGTGGAGCGTTTTAAGAATGAACGTTTCCGGCAGTTTATCCAGTCGGTACCGGTGTCGATGCTGGTCGTGGATGAGGCTCACTGTATCTCTGAATGGGGGCATAACTTCCGCCCTGATTATCTCAAACTTCCGGCTTATCGGGCATCGCTGAATATCCCGCTGGTGTTGCTGTTAACCGCCACGGCGACCAGAAAGGTCAAGCTGGATATGGCACAGAAATTTGGTATTGATGAGCAGCATATAGTCCAGACCGGCTTTTACCGTGCTAATCTGGATCTTACTGTGCTACCGGTAAGCACTGCTGAAAAGCGCCATCGACTGGCGCAGCTGATTGCTGAGCAGAAGGGGCCTGGGATCGTCTACGTTACTCTGCAGCACAGTGCCGAGGAGGTTGCCGGTTTTCTGCTGCAACAGGGGGTGAATGCATCGGCGTATCATGCTGGTTTTGAGGACCAGAAGCGGCAACAGATTCAGACCGGTTTTATGGCGGGTCGGATCGATGTGGTGGTCGCGACCATCGCCTTTGGCATGGGGATCGATAAGAGTAATATCCGCTTTGTTATCCACTATGATCTGCCCAAGTCAATTGAAAACTACAGTCAGGAGATTGGCCGGGCCGGACGTGACGGACAACCATCGAACTGTATCACTCTGGCTAACCTGGATGGCCTGAATACCGTTGAGAATTTTGTCTATGGGGATACCCCTGAACTTAGCGGCATAGCGTTTGTCCTCGATAATATCCGTAATGAGTGTCAGAACGGCCAGTGGGAATTACAGCTGAATGCTTTATCCACCGCCAGTAATATTCGCCAGCTGCCGATGAAAACCCTGCTGGTTCAGCTGGAGTTGTTGGGGGTGATACAGCCTCTCTATGCTTACTTTGCCGACTTTAAGTTTAAGTTGTTACAACCGGAAAAGGAGATTCTGGATCGTTTTGCCGGAGAGCGAAGAGATTTTCTTGCGGCGGTACTTGCCAACACGCAGTTTAAGCGGATCTGGGGGACTCTGGCGTTCGAGAGTCTTTATTCGAGCTACAATTGTGACCGCAAGCGAGTGGTTTCTGCACTGGACTATCTGTCGGAGCAACGGCTGATTGAGCTGGAAACCAAAAAAGTAACGGACGTATTTCAGGTCGATCAGGCGATGCTGGCGGACTCAGCCCTGAGCCAGAAGCTGTATGATTATTTTATCGATAAAGAGCACAAAGAGATTGCCCGGATCGCCGCGTTGGTGAGTTTCTTTGAACTGGACAGCTGTCTCAGCCGCAATCTGGCGCTCTATTTTGATGATCACCAAAGTGCAGAAAATTGCGGTCACTGTTCGGTCTGTCGGGGGCAGCCGGCGGTGCTTGAATATTCAGAATCGCCCCGCTGGCCGTCTGATGAGCAACTTATCAGCGATCTGACAGGGTTGCGTCAGCATCTGTCGGTTCCGGTCACCCCAGACACTCAGTGCCGCTTCCTGGCGGGTATAAGTGTGCCGTTATTCAGTCGAAATAAAGTGCGTCAGTTGAGTGGCTTCGGCAGTTGTGAAAATCTGAGATATGCCGAGTTACGCCAGAAGGTCGAAGCGTTATCGGCTTAGTGTCCCTTGGCCTGTTGCGCTTGTTTTCTGGCCTGACACACGACTAATACGGCGTCTCTTTCGCTCTCGGTTAAGGCGTGCCAGGCCAGGATTTCTTCAAGGCTCCTGTGGCACCCCATACAGATATCCTCGTTGTCCAGGCAGCAGTTGCGCACACAAGGTGAGTTTGTGTCGCGGGGACGTGCTGAGAGAGTACGCTTGTTTGTGTTCAGCTCAGGGCTCCTGATACCGGTTTACACGGTGTGGTTAAGTAAGCGGCAGAATGAATATAAAGATAGCATAGACAGTGTTATAGCCTTTGCGGATCCCGGCTTTAACTGAGTGTGATGACTTCACCCTGCTGAAGGCGATCAATCTGCCGGTGGGGCAATAACCGCAAGCACTGTTGCATGATGGCATCTTCAACTCCCGGTTTAAGATGAGTAATGGCTATACGCGGATTTGCTTCCAGCTGAGTCAGTTGCTGAGTTAACAGTGAAGGGGTGAGGTGGCCACTTACCCGGGCTAATGCGTCGGACTCATCGGTAAAAGAGACATCGATAATCAGCAGGTCAGGTTTTCTCTGATTCAGCAGTGGCCAGAGTTGATCATTGGTGCCTGTGTCCCCGGTAAAGACAAAAATGTTGAGCCCATCACTGATCAGATAACCTACGGTTGGCGTAGGATGTTCAGCCGGCATGACTTCAATTGTTTTGTTCTGGAGCTTCAGAATGTCTCCGACATCAACCGGGTGCAGGTTGATAATGGGTTTAGCTTCAGGAAGTCGGGTGTAGTCAGGCCAGATGGTCCAGTTGAAAATATGCTGCTCAAGCGCGGTAATCACCGCCGGGTGAGCGTAAATATTGATGGGATCCCGGTGCTGATCGAAGATGGTTGCCAGCATCAGCGGCAAGCCGATAATGTGATCCAGATGGCCGTGGGTAATCACTACATCACGAATGTTCAGTAATCGCTCGATAGTCAGCAGTTCAACACCCGTCCCGGCATCCAGCAGAAGGCTATCATCTATCAGAAACGTCGTCGTCTTCAGGCCCGGACCGATACCGCCGCTACATCCCAGAATCTCAATTTTCACTTCTATCTCCGATGGCGCTGACGTAAATGACTAATACCGGTGCACTTAAGCGTACTTTTATAACACAGTGGTTTGTTGACATATAGTCGGGCCTAACGCTTTACCCAGATAAGCGCTTTACTCACATTCGACAGAAGTCTTTGATTGAGCAGCATCCGTATCGGCAGCAGATCTTGGCGTTTCAACAGAGCGCTCCCGGAAAACCAGTAGGGCTCAGTGGTCAGTCATCCTCATAAATAGGCATCGTCTGGAGCTGTTCTAAACAAGCCCCGGAAGGGTTTCCAGATCAACATCATCAATCTGGCGGGGCGTCATATGTTGTCTGGCGTATTGAAGATAGGCGCCGCTTTCGACAAACACTGTAAACAGGTTTGCGTCGAGATGGTTGTCTTCAACCTTACGTCCGATAATGTTCATCGCCTGGGATAACAGCATCCCTTTTTTATAGGGCCGGTCCGCCGAGGTGAGTGCTTCGAAGATATCAGCAATGCACATGATTCTGGCGCGTAGCGATATCTTATCGCCAGTCAGGCTTCTGGGATAACCACTTCCGTCAAGGTGCTCATGATGATTACAGGCAATCTCAGGTACCTGAGCTAATGGTTTGGGGTAGGGAAGTGATTCCAGCATATCGATAGTCACTTTGATATGGTCACGCATGACCTGAATCTCACTGGGTAGCAACGTGCCTTTGCGGATACAGAGGTTTTCTGTGTCGTCTTCGGTGAGTAGTTGTCGCAGGTTGCCATCGCAGTCTGTCCAGCTTATTTCAGCGATCTGTCTGATCCGCTCAACATCCTCATCAGCCATAAATTCTGAACCGGTGTTACTCTGTTTCAGGAAGGCGATATCGTCATCGAGTGTGCGGCACTGCGATACCATCTGTAACTCAGCCTGTTTTGCCTCGTCTGCTGACAGCCCCGGTAGCGAACGATAGTGATTGAGCTGCAGTTGCAGTTTATATTCACGGGTGCGGGATTCCAGCAGTTCAATACGATCAAACATCGAATGAAGCTTAGTGGCTTTGTCGATAATGTGTTCGGGCGTGGTTATTTTGCCGCAATCGTGAAGCCAGGCGGCAATGCGCAGTTCATACATCTCCTGTTCGTTAAACTGAGTATCTGCATATTTGTGGTTGCCACTTTGGTTGACCGCTTCAGCCAGTAACATTGCGATTTCAGGGACCTGTTCACAATGTTTACCGGTCACCGGCGATTTATGGTCAATTGCGCGCCCCATCATTTTAATAAAGGATTCAAAAAGCTCCCGCTGGGCATCGATCAGGCGTCGTTTTGTCAATACAGTCGCGGCAAGAGACGCCAGTGACTCAACCAGATGTTGCTGGTATTCAGGAAAGGTAATGACCTGATTATTTTTGTCTAACGCGTTAATTAACTGAAGAACACCGATAACTTCGCCTTCGTGGTCCTGCAGTGGCACACAGAGAAATGATTTGGAGTAATAGCCTAGTTGCTTATCAAATTTTCGGGTACCCGAAAAATCATACTGATCTGAGCAATAGGCATCTGGAATATTGATTGTTTTCTGTTGCACAAAAGCCTGAGCTGCGACGAGTTTCGATGCCTGTTTCTGGGCGTTATAGATCTTTACAGCGGGCATATTCCGTGGTTTTTGGTGGATATCCAGAGAACGGTTATGGAGAATGCTGAAGTGCAGCTCGTTAGCGTTTTCCCCGTCGACGGTGTAGAGGGTTCCACCATCGGCATTGGTCAGGTTCATACAGCCAATAATGATGCGATCCAGCAACTTGACGTGATCTTTCTCAGTGGTCAGCGCACTTGTCAGGTCTGCAAGTTGACTGATGATTTCGTGCGTTTCGGAATGCAGCATATGTTTAACCAGCAATGGCCGTTGAATTGAGTTAAATGTGACCCTGCCCGAAGTCACTGTCAAGACGCATAAGCTCGAAAGGTTACCAATGGGGGCAGATAGTCTTTTTGGTGTAAATACGGTTTTTATCCACTCTTAAGGTGAGGTTATCTGCGTCATCCACACCTATACTGAGTTAAGACAACGACAGCAATAAGAGGAGGTAAGGTTATGGCTGTGGCAATGACGCTTGACTCGTATCTCAGTAATAAAGCGTGTCATTACGATGTGGTAGAGCATCCTTTTTCGGCATCTGCGGTACAATCCGGGATGAGTGCTTCGCTGCCGCTTGCGCAAGTTGCTAAGGCGGTGGTGGTTAACCATCATAATCATTATCTGCTGGTCGCAATCCCGGCGATGAACCGGCTGATGTTACCTCAGGTTGAAAGTATGGTGGGCAGCCATCTGAGTCTGACGCATGAAAAGGAGCTTGATGCGCTGTTCGGGGACTGTGATAAAGGGGCTATCCCTGCGATCGGGCAGGCTTATGGTCTGGATGTTATCTGGGATGATGCACTGCAAGAGGAGGATGATATCTATCTGGAGGGGGGAGATCACCGCCATCTGATCCACCTGAAGCGCGAGCAGTTTCTACAACTGATGCAGAATAATCCTCACGGAGAGATCAGCTGTGCACCGGATGAGTTGTACGATATGAGCCATATCCGGCAGATCTGATCAGTCAGAGACCGGCCGGAAAACTGATTCTGTTAGAGTGAATCCCATCGTCCGGGTATACTGATCTGCTTTGCAGATTGCCGGAGTCGCTATGCTGAATATGGATTTTACTCAGCCCGTGAGTATTGATAGCCAAACACTAAGCTGGGTTGCCAGTCCGATGCCGGGTGTCTGGCGCAAACCCCTGGCCCGGGAGGATGCGGAACAGGGGCATGCGACCAGTATCGTTCGTTATGATCCGGGCGCGTCCTTCTCATCCCATGGCCACCCTGCAGGTGAAGAAATTCTGGTGCTTGACGGCGTGTTTTCCGACCAGAGTGGCGACTATTCTGCCGGCACCTATTTTCGCAACCCGGAAGGCTTCAGCCACGCACCTTTTAGTCATGAAGGCTGCACAATTCTGGTGAAACTGCATCAGTTTCAGCCGGATGACCAGGCGCATCTGACACTTCAGACCGAAGCAGCATCATGGTCAGGGCCGGACAGTTCACTGCAGCGGCTGGATCTGCATCAGCATAACGATGAGCAGGTATTTATGCTGCGCAGTGAAACCGGAGCAGAACTGGATCTGAGCCACGCCAGAAAGGGACTGGAGTTGTTTGTCATTGCCGGACAGCTGTTTGAAAATCATCATGCCTTTCAGCAGGGTTGCTGGATCCGTCGACCCCACGCCGACGGCTGCTATCGTTTAGGCGCTGATACGCGGGTGTGGATCAAGATTAATCATTTGCTCTGAGATGCGTATTATTTTCAGCCGTAAAGGCTTCGATTCCTCTTCGGGGGGCTGTCCCAGTCCGGTGTTGCCGGATGGCCGTTTACTTTCGCTGCCCATTCCCGATGTCAGATCAAAGATCCGTTACCGGGATCTGCAGATTGAGGGCATCAATCCCGGCCGTCTGGTGTCGCAGCTGACCCGGTCTAAAGTTAACAGCAGTAGCGGTGCCCATCTTGATCCTGATCTTCTGAACGGCCATTTGCCAAGGCTTGCCGGCTGGCGTCCGTTGTTGGGACAAACCGGATCGGCTCAGGGGCATCTGAGTAAGCAGGGTATTCAGCCCGGAGACCTGTTTCTCTTTTTTGGTCTGTTCCGCGAGGCAGAAATTTATCAACGTCGCTGGCGCTTTATTCCGGGAACCGCTGCCCGTCATCTGCTGTGGGGGTGGCTACAGATCGACGAGATTGTGCATGTTGATAGTCTGACTCCGGGAGAGCAGCCCTGGCTGAACTATCATCCCCATCTGCACGGCGAACCCGATAGCAATAATACTCTCTATCTGGCACGTCAGTCGCTGTCTCTGCCGGGACTGAATCATATCGCCGGAAGTGGAGTATTTGAGCAGTTTGATCCACGCTTGCAACTGACGCAGCCGGGTTCAGATAAACCCAGTGTGTGGCAGTTGCCGAGCTGGTTTTATCCGGCTGATCGTCAACCGCTGAGTTATCATCACAGAGCCGAACGCTGGCAAATCAATCCGTCTCACTGTCTGTTACAGGCGGTTGCCCGGGGGCAGGAATTTGTATTGCAGGCCGATCACTATCCGCAATCCGCAGAATGGGTTGCTCAGTTATTGATGCCATCCTGACGTTTACCCGCCGCATTATCAGCGCTTCATTTTGCGGGCGTTGCCGGGGGTGATACTGAAATAGCGTTTGAACGCCCGGGAGAAACTTGAGACATCAGAAAAACCCAGTTCATCTGCCAGGACTCCCTGTGGTATATCGCTGTTTTGCAGCAGAAAGCGGGCCCGCTGCATACGTCGGGACATGATGTATTGTTGGGGTGTCTGGCAAAATTCTTTCTGGCAGAGGTAATAAAAATGGCTCTCGCTCAGGTTCAGGATGTTAGCCAGTTCCAGATTGCCCGGTGGACAGGATAAGCGCTGATCAATATAGCTGTTCAGTGTGCTGCGGTTGAGCCGGCAAGATCTGCTGTCGATCTCCGGCGTCGCTGAGTATTGCTGGCATAGCTGGGTGATAAACAGCGTAATAAGCTGGCAGTTGATCTGATAGCGGCTTTGCTGACTGATCTGCTGATCACTCAAGGCCAACTGGCTGGCAGCAAAGTCCAGCATCGGTAACATCTGTGGGGAAAGGGTGATGAATTCCGGTTGTTGCAGTATGGTTTCTTTAAAGGAGATATTACAGCTTTGCTCCAGCGCCTGGATAAAAGGATCAAAGGGGGCCAGGTCAATTACCAGCAGCTCACTTGCTTCACTCAGACCGCTGAACAGGTGGGTCTCACCATCGGGTGCAATCGCCAGTGTGCCAGAGGAGATCTCTCCGCTTTCCCGCGAGAACTCGCACTCCATCCTGCCATTCAGTCCAATCAGAATCTGAGCGAAGTCATGCAGGTGCTCACCGCTTTGACGGGCGATCAGATTGCGACGGGCCTGGCTCTGTTTCATAGATGGGTTTTCCGGGTTAAATAGACATGCTCCAGAGTCTGAGTCAAAAACTCAGTAGCCTGAGTTAACTTCTGGGCCTTACTTCCGACTAAGATTACTTAAAACCGGAAAATAAGAGAAGCCGTTATGCAACTGAACGCTAATCAGGTCCGTGAAGCACTGCCATGGGACCGACTGATCGAAGCACTTAATACGATTTTTACTAAAGATGTTTGCGCGCCTGTTCGTCATCATCATAGCATTAATGTGCCCAATGAACCTCAGGCGACCCTGCTGCTGATGCCCGCGTGGCTGGAAGGCGAGTATCTGGGGGTTAAGCTGGTGAATGTCTTCCCGGGTAATAATCGCCATGGATTGCCGGGCCTTAACAGCAACTATATCCTTTCCTCCGGTCAAACCGGGGAACCGCTGGCTCAGCTGGATGCTAACGAGCTGACTGCGCGGCGGACTGCGGCGGCATCGGCGATGGCGTCCGGTTTTCTCTCCCGTGCAGATGCCTCAGATCTGCTGATGGTCGGTGCCGGACGCATGGCAAGATACCTGATACCGGCGCATATGAGCGTCAGACCGATCCGTAAAGTCACTGTATGGAATCGTAATGAAGCTGAAGCAATCGCGCTGGCAGATGAACTGAAAGCTCAGGGTGTTGATGCTCAAGCGTGTCCTCCCGATCAGCTGGAGTCCGCCGCGAATAGGGCCGATATCATCAGCTGTGCAACCCTCTCCACCACGCCGCTGATTAAGGGCGAGTGGATGAAGCACGGAGCACATCTTGATCTGGTCGGCAGTTTTACCCCCACTATGCGTGAAACGGATAACGACGCCATGCAGAACTGCTCAGTGTTTGTGGATGTGCGTGCCGGAGCCCTGAGTGAAACCGGAGACCTGATCATCCCGATCAGCGAGGGCGCGATCACCGAGGAAAGTATTATCGCCGAGTTTACTGAGCTGTGTAGTGGTCGTCATAAAGGTCGTGCCGGGTTGGAAGATCCACAACAGGCTATCACGCTGTTTAAATCGGTAGGTGATGCACGCGAAGACCTGGCTGCCGCGATACTGGCGTATCAGCTGAGCGTTCAGAATCAATAAGTGATTTCGGTTTAATACCCACCGGGTGTAAGGGGGAAGCGGATGGCGGTTTCAGAGGTGGTCCGGGAGGTTGAATCCAGCAAGGTAACGGTTGCCGTGATCGGCGCAGGTGTCGTCGGGCTGTGCTGTGCCCTGGAAGCTCAGCGGAAGGGGCACCGGGTGGTCCTGTTTGATCGTGATGAAGCGGGACTGGGGGCCTCATTTGGTAATGCTGGCTATCTGGCAACTGAACTGATCGAGCCGCTTTCAAATCCGAAAACCCTGCGCTCGGCACTGTCACTGTGGCTGAATCCGAAAGGTCCGCTATTTCTGCCGCGGCAATATTTTTCACGCATAGCCCCCTGGCTGCTTAGGTTTGTTTGTTCATCGGCTCCTGAAAAACTGCGGCGCAGTCGCACCGGACTGCTTCAGTTAAACCGGGAATCGATTGCGGCATGGCGCCGCTGTCTGGAGGATATTGGCGCCTCTGAGCAGATTATAAAGTCCGGTTATCTGCTGGTATGGGAATCGGCTGATAAAATCGATGCGGCCCGTCAGCATCAGGTCTGGTTGCGTGAAAACAGTATTGAAACTGAGCTGGTTCAGGGAGCGCGACTGGCGGAACTGGAGCCTGAACTGGCTAATACTGTGAATCATGCGCTGTTTTTCCCGGATGCCTGTCGTGTCAGGGAGCCTTACCTGCTGTGCAAACGGCTGTTTGCGACATTCACCGATCGCGGGGGAGAATTTATTCGGCAGAGGGTTACGCAGACCCGACCGTCAGGTCACAGGGTTACTGTCTCAACCGAGTTGCAGGATTACAGCTATGACACTGCGATGATCTGTGCTGGGGCCTGGAGTAAAGCGCTGCTGAGTGATATGGGGATTAACGTGCCGCTGGAAGCTGAGCGGGGCTATCATCTGACCATCCCTGAAGCGGGTTCGATGCTCAGGCATCCGATAGGGTCCGCTGAACGACGTTTCGTTATGGGACCTCTGGACAGTGGTTTACGGGTGGTGGGTATGACCGAACTGGGCGGTCTGACGCTTGCACCCATTAAAGGTCGTTTCGATGTGCTCAGCTATCATAGCAGCCAGCTTCTGCCAGGCCTCAAAGATCAGGCACTGGAGGTCAGCGAGTGGATGGGACACCGGCCAACGCTACCGGACTCTCTGCCGGTGATTGATCAGCATCCGCAACATCCTCAGGTGGTGTTTGCCTTTGGTAATCAGCATCTGGGTTTAACCCAGGCTGCGGTTACCGCTGAACTGGCATTAAAGCTGATGCAGAAAGAGGTCAGTGCTATCGATATGGACTTGTTTAAGGTGAGCCGGTTTTGAGTGCTTGAGGCGGACCTAAACCCCCATTTCTCTATATGTGTCAGAGGTCGAGACGACAAGGCTTCGGTATAAACTATCTGAGCAGGGCTCGTATCTGATGCTTTAACAGGTCCATTGAGAGTGTCTGATTGATCAAACCGTTTCTGTTGATGTTTAAGTCTCTGCGGATGAGCTAAGGCCGTCAGGCCGAGAGTACTGTTGGGTTAAGGATGATATTTCATTTCATTCTGGTGACTGAATGCTGAGGTTTACCTCAAAATCCCCCGGTTTTATTGCTATTCTAGGCAGCTTTATTATGCGTTAAGTATAAAGCCGCGCACCGCCGATCTGGACTAAAAGTAATGGGTTTAATTTTCGACGAAAGAGTCGATGAAGTATTAAAACAATTTGATAACTGTAATGGTCAGGATTACTTTAATTTATTGGCAGCCAGACTCGCCGATCTGACGCAAGCCGACCATGTCATGGTTTGTGAACTTCATCTGGCAGCGCATACTGCCGAGAGTGTTGTGCTTTGGAGTGATGGCAACCTAAGCCCTAATATCTGCTATAGCCTGTCTGGAACGCCTTGTGACCAGGTGAACAGTGGTGGCACCTGTATCTACCCCCGGGATATTTCTGAGCTGTTTCCGGAAGATAGAATACTCGTTGATTTAGGGCTGCAGGGATATGTTGGCCGTAGCCTGAAAGACCGCAGTGGCAAACCTATTGGCCTGATGGTCGCGTTGTTTAAACAACAGGATTATGCGACAGAAGATATTCTGAGTGTTTTTGATCTGTTTGCTGTTCGTGCCCAGGCGGAACTGGAGCGAATCCAGTGGGAAGGATCGCTGCATGCAAAGATCGAATTGCTGGAGGAGAAAAACCGTCAGTTGGATCTTTCCCGTCGGGTGTTTGAACACACTAACGAAGGCATGATAGTGACCGATAGCCAGAATATAATTCTGGATGTAAATGACGCCTTTTTGAGAATGAGTGGTTACCGCAAGGATGAGTTGGTCGGTAAAAATCCAAGCATTATCAATTCAGGGCTTCAGCCAGAAACATTTTATCAGCAGATGTGGCAGGTTCTGAGCAGCAAAGATGTCTGGCAGGGAGAGCTTTGGAACCGACGAAAAGATGGTTCTATATACCCAATAATGAGTTCTATCAGCACGGTCAAGGATGCTGACGGTCATATCACCAATTATATCGCCAGCTGCAAAGATACCAGTTCAGAAAAGGAACTTAAGGAACAGCTATACCGGCAGGCCACTCACGACTATCTGACCGGCCTGAGTAATAGTTTTGAGTTTAGTGATCATGCAGAAAAAACGATTGCACTTGCCCATCTGGGCCGACAACAAATTGCCCTGTTACGGATGAATATTGATAACCTGCGACTGGTTAATTCATCCTATGGCTACATGGCCGGTGATATTGTCGTTAAAACCATCGGCCAGCGACTAAAAAACAAAGCTTCCGGCAGCGATATTTTAGCCCGGCTGGGAGGCGATGATTTTGCTTTGCTGATCGGTTATGAACAACTCAGTAATTTAGAACAACAGTTAAGATTAATTCTGGATCAGTGTGGTGATGATATTGATGCCGGAGGGGAGGTAGTGCATCCCTCATGTTCTGTTGGTATTAGTATACTGGGCGAAGATGCCAGTGATCTTGAGTCGATGATGAGCCATTCATTTCATGCGCTTCAGCATGCTAAGGAGAACTGTCGTGGTAGTTACAGCTTTTACAATCAGGGACTGGAGCAGCAGACACGGCGGCATGAAATTATACAGAAACGGCTGTTTACAGCCCTGACAGAAGGTAAAGTCGAACCCTACTATCAGCCGATAGTCAGTCTTCATGACATGAAGGTGCATCACTGTGAAGCTCTGGCCCGCTGGCATGATGATGTATTGGGGTTTGTCTCTCCCGCCGAGTTTATACCGGTAGCGGAGTCTACCGGTCTGATTAAGTTACTGGGTCAGCAGATCATGAGCCGATCGGTTCGGGACTTTTCCGAGCTGAATAGGTTGTTGTCACAGCCGATCGGCGTAGCGGTCAACCGTTCGCCGGTTGAGTTTAACTTTAATAATGATGCCGATGAGGTGATTCGCTTCGCTGAGTCCTGCGGACTCAATCCGGAACTGGTGTGTATTGAAATTACTGAAAGTCTGATGATCGAAGCGCCTGATGAGGCACTTAAACAGTTACAGTTATTAAAGTCACGGGGCTTCAAGCTCGCTTTAGATGATTTCGGTACCGGGTTTTCTTCACTGAGTTATATTAAACATTATCCGTTTGATTACCTGAAGATTGATCAGTCCTTTGTCACAGATCTGGCCAGACAGACAGACGATTATATTCTGGTTAAAACGATTATTCAGATGGCCCGCAATCTGGGGCTGAAGACAATCGCAGAGGGGATTGAGACCGAACAGCAGTGTGCGTTGCTGCAAGAGTTGGGGTGTGACTTCGGTCAGGGCTACCTCTTCAGCCGACCATTGCAACAACAAAAGCTTATTCAGTTTATGGAGCAGAGGGTCTGAAACAATTTTCCACTCCTGTACCTATATCAGTTAGGGGGCTGCAGCCGGGTTAGCCCTCAGGTCTCATGGGTGAGACAGGACTTGATATCATCTTACTTCGTTAATAATAAGATTTAAGGGATTAAGGGATTAAGAGATTAAGGGATTAAGGGTTGCACATTAAAGCATCCACTTTATAATTGACGAATCGTCGTTTATTTAAGGTTGTGTATGAGTCCGCGTCAGATCGATAACCAAACCCGTCAGGACAGAGAGCAGGAGCTGCTGGATGCTGCGATGAAACTGATCAGCGAGAAGGGGGTTGAGGGACTAACTATGGATAAGCTGGTGAGTGCAGTACCCTATTCAAAAGGTACCGTATATGGCCATTTCAGCGGTAAAGAGGATCTGTTGCTGGCGCTGTGTAACCGCGGTATGGCGCTTTTAGTCAGTATGTTCAAAAGGGCCGGGTCATTTGAAGGTGTCACCCGGGAACGGTTGTTGGCCTGGATCTACGGTTATCAGCTTTACGCCCGTCTGTATCCTATGTTTTTTATGCTGGTTATCACCGCTAAATCACCCGGTGTGGCTGAAAAGGCTTCGGAGCGGCAGCTTGAAAAACATATTCAGCTTCAGGCTTTACTGAGCGGCGGGCTGCTTGGGCTGATTCAGCAGGCACTGGAAACGACTGAATGTGGTAACCCTTTGAACATGACTGCTGAGCAGATCGCTTTTGCTAACTGGTCTGCATCGTTTGGCTCAATCTCTTTACTCAGTAAAGGGGCTGACAGGTGTAATATCCGTGCAGGTCTGGAGTTAGAAGAATCTCTGTTGGCCAATGTGTGTCTTGTTCTGGATGGGTTGAACTGGCGTCCCTTGTCTTCACAGTTTGATTACAACACGACCCTTGAACGTATTCGTCATGAGATTTTTGCTGATGAAGTGGCAATGTTAAGGGCTGGAGAAATTAACTAAGGGCGTTCAGCAGTTACAGAGGCTCTGATTTAGCAGACGGCGTAGCCGTATTTTTTTAATATAACACTGACGAATCGTCACTAAAGGCATCACGATGAAGGATAAATTGTTTGCTGTAGTTTTACGTCACCCGGTTTTGATTCTACTGGCCTGTCTTATATTGACGGCTGTAGCCACGATCGGTGCTAAGAATCTGGTTTTTAAAAGTGATTACCGGGTGTTTTTCAGTGAAGATAACCCACAGTTAGTGGCTTATGAGTCGATTCAGAACATTTTCAATAAGAGTGACAATGTCGCTTTTATCGTGATTCCGGCCGACGGCGACATCTATACGCCTGAACATCTGCAACTGCTTAACCAGATTACCACCGATGCCTGGCAGATCCCCTATTCAACACGGGTCGATTCGGTGACTAACTATCAGCACACCTGGGCAGATGCCGACGATATGATCGTCGAGGACCTGGTGATGGAGGAGCAGACGCTAGATGTTTCTGCACTCGACCGGATACGGGAGATTGTTAATACCGAGCCGATACTGCTGAACAAGATCGCATCGGCGAAAGGGCAGGTATCACTGGTGAATGTCACCGTGCAGTTGCCGATGATTGATCCGGTGGCCGAGGTCCCGGAGGTTGTTACCAAGGTGCGTGAAATTCAGCAGAAGTATATGGCTGAAAATCCGGGCCTTGAGGTCAAACTGTCCGGCATTGTGATGATGAACAACAGCTTTGCCGAGTCTGCACTGAAAGATAATGCCACGCTGATCCCCATCATGTTTGGCGTGGTTGTTCTGACCATGCTGTTTCTGCTGCGCACTTTCAGCGGCACGCTGTCGACGGTCATCATTATTGCTGCCAGTATTATGGCGGCGATGGGGGCGGCCGGGTGGAGCGGAATGTTTCTCACCGGGCCATCAGCCAGCGCGCCAACCATGATTCTGACTCTGGCAGTCGCAGACTGTATCCATATTCTCAGCACCATGTTTTATGAGATGCGCCGGGGTATCGCTAAACGTGATGCACTGCTGGATAGTCTGCGGATTAACTTTCAGCCGGTGATGCTGACCAGTGTGACCACGGCGATCGGATTTCTCAGCATGAACTTCTCCGATTCTCCGCCATTCCGTGATCTGGGTAACATTGTTGCGGTGGGTGTGATGCTGGCGTTTGTGTTCTCAATCACACTGTTTCCGGCGCTGTTGATGGTACTGCCGGTGCGGGTGAAGGAGGTTAAAGAGGAAGATCGTGACTGGACCCGTTCGCTGGCGGCATTTGTGACGGCAAAGCGTCGCATTCTGCTACCCGGTATGAGTGTCATTATGCTGCTGTTGATTGCGTTGTTGCCAATGAACCAGCTGAACGATGATTTTGTAAAGTATTTTGATACCTCTGTGCCGTTCCGTCAGGCCACTGATTATATGCAGGATAACCTGTCGGGGATGACCCTGATGGAGATCTCTGTTGACTCCGGTGAGTCAAGCGGTATCAATGATCCGGCTTTTCTGAAGACCCTGGGTGAGTTTAGTGACTGGCTGCGGGCTCAGCCGGAGACCGATCATGTCAGCACCCTGACAGATACCCTGAAACGGCTGAATAAAAATATGCACGGGGATGATCAGAGCTACTATCGTCTGCCCGACGATCGTGAACTGTCGGCCCAGTATCTGCTGCTTTATGAGATGTCTTTGCCTTATGGTCTGGATCTGAATAATCAGCTTAACGTGGATAAATCCTCGGTGCGGGTGGTGGGTACGTTTAAAAATCTCAGCAGTAATGAACTGGTATCACTGGAAGAGCGGGTGCAGGACTGGTTTGCCAGCCATGCCAGTGAATACCAGGTGATGACCACCGGCCCTAATCTGATGTTTGCTCATATCAGTCAGCGTAATATTAAAAGTATGTTATCGGGTATCGCAGTGGCTCTGGTGCTGATCTCGCTGTTGCTGGGCCTGGCACTGCGTTCACTCCGCTTTGGCCTGATCTCTCTGTTGCCGAATCTGGCGCCCGCCGCAATGGGGTTCGGTTTGTGGTATCTGATCGATGGTCAGGTCGGGCTCGGGCTCTCGGTTGTTGCGGGAATGACGCTGGGTATTGTGGTGGATGATACGGTCCATTTTCTGAGTAAATATCTCTATGCCCGCCGCCATCGTGGTGCCGATTCTGTCGCGGCAGTTCAGTATGCCTTTGGCAGTGTCGGCCGGGCGCTCTGGGTCACGACATTCGTCCTGGTGTGCGGTTTTATGGTGCTGGCGCAATCCAGCTTTAAACTGAATGCCGATATGGGCTTCCTGACGGCGCTGACGATCCTGATCGCGCTGATCGTCGATTTCCTCTTTTTGCCGCCGTTGTTGATGCTGTTCGATAAAACGAAGCTTGATGTGCCTGTTAAAACCGTTCAAGGAGTTGAAAAATGAACCTGATTAAACCACTTTACCTGCTGATGACCCTGACTTGTTTAAGTGCGTCAGTGTTGGCTCAGACCCCTGAAGAACGTGGCCTGGAGATCGCCAGAGAAGCTAAACAGCGGGATTTTGGCTGGGCCGATATGCAGGCAGAGATGCTGATGGTGCTGCGTAATAAACAGGGCGAAGAGAGTATCAGAGAGATCCGTATCCAGTCGCTGGAACAGGAAGGCGATGGCGATAAGAGCCTAACGATCTTTGATAAACCCCGGGATGTGAAGGGTACGGCGTTTCTGAGTTTTTCCCACCCGCTTGAAGCGGATGATCAGTGGCTTTATCTGCCGGCGCTTAAACGGGTGAAGCGAATCTCATCGCGTAATAAATCCGGCCCGTTTATGGGGTCGGAGTTTGCTTATGAGGATCTCTCCTCATTCGAGATTGAGAAATACAGCTACAAATATATCAAGGATGAATCGTGTGAGGGAGGCACCTGTTTTATCGTGGAGCAGTACCCGGTGGATAAAGATTCAGGTTATACGCGACGGGTAGCCTGGATTGATCAGGACCATTACCGGGTATGGAAAGTCGATTTTTATGACCGTAAAAACAGTCTGTTAAAAACCCTTACCTTTAACGGCTATCAGCAATACCTGGACCATTACTGGCGGGCGGATCTGCAGCAGATGCAGAATCATCAGAACGGTAAAAGCACAGAGCTGAAATGGTCCGGTTATCAGTTCAGGGTTGGACTGAGTGACTCTGATTTCAACAAAAATACGCTGAAGCGGGCCCGTTAATATGAACACAGCTTTTTTGACAGCGGGGCTGACAACACTTCTGTTCAGTGGTGTAACGCTGAGTGATGCGGTAAAAGCAGATGAGCTTGTGTTTGAGTTCAGTGGCCGGTTGTCAGGTGAGCTTCAGGGCTATTTTGACGCGGGACGCTTTGCCGGGCAGAACTATCAGAGCAACGCTTCGCTGGCTCTGGAGCCTGAACTGTACTGGGGGTTTAACGACGGAAATGATGCCGTTGTTTTTACCCCGTTTTACCGGCTGGATCAGCGGGATGCAGAGCGTAGCCATGGTGATATCCGTGAACTGAGTTGGATCCATGTAGGGGATGACTGGGAGCTGCGAACCGGCCTGCGTAAAGTCTTCTGGGGGGTGACCGAATTTAACCATCTGATCGATGTGATAAACCAGACTGATGGTGTTGAAGACAGTGATGGTGAGGAGAAACTGGGTCAGCCGATGGTCAATCTCTCGCTGGTGCGGGACTGGGGCATCCTCGATCTGTTTGTGCTGCCGGGATTCCGGGAGCGCACCTTTGCCGGAACTGATGGCCGACTACGCAGTGGTCTGGTTGTTGATACCGATAGCGCCCGTTATCAGTCTGATGGTGGCGATCAGCATATCGATACCGCGATTCGCTGGAGTCAGAGTTTTGATCTATATGATATCGGACTCTACTGGTTCAGGGGGACCAACCGTGATCCCCGTTTTGAAACCCGCGTGAAAAATGCTACGCCGGTGCTGATACCTGTCTATGAACAGATGGATCAGATCGGTTTTGATGGTCAGGCAACCATCGACAGCTGGCTCTGGAAACTTGAGCTGTTATGGCGGGATCTGCCAGACAGTCAATATACCGCTCTGCAGGCGGGGCTTGAATACACCTTTTACGGTATCAGCGACAGTAATACCGATCTGGGTGTGCTGGCCGAATTTGGCTGGGATGAGCGGGGCAGGAAAGCGGATACTATTTTCCAGAATGACCTGTTTATCGGTAGCCGGATCACTCTGAATGATGCCGCCAGCACCGAGTTTCTCGCCGGAGTGGGTTACGATATCGACTACAGCAGTCGCAGTCTGTTTGTGGAAGCCAGCAGTCGCTTTGGTGAAAGCCTCAAGCTGAGCCTGGATGCCCGGTTATTTTATTCCGGCAGCAACCGGGATCTGATGATGAATATTGATCAGGATGATCTTATCCAGCTAACAGCGGACTACTATTTTTAAGCAGAATCTGATGTCTTTGAAACCGCCTTCAGGCGGTTTTTATTCTTCTTATTACTATTCCAGGATTTCGATTCAGGCTTCTGATTCAGGGGTTCAGTCACACTCAGCAGTGCATTGGCGATTCCCGCTGATTTAAGCGTGTCAGACTGAAGCCGGGTTATTACCAGCAGACAGCCGCAGAAAGCCAGAGCGTTGAATGACACTGAGGCGAACGATTCAGCATGGCGCGGCACCAGCATCAGCCATTCCCGGCACAACAGCAGATTGTACGCCATTGTTGTTTGCTTCGTCGTATAGCTGAGATGCAGATGATTCAGCAAAGCCAGGTAATGGTTGTGCAGCCACAGTGCCCCGGCATCCGCATCCCGATGAAGATTGAGCGGTAGTTGCACTCCGGCCTGATGGAAGGGGAGAGCAGGGTTACTGTCAGGCCTGTCGGAGAAACCGCTGAGTTGCACCGCAAGCGGCAGCTCGGCCGGCCCAATTGGAATCAGCTGCAGATGTTTATGGGGCTGACTGGCCCCGGCTTCCCGTCCGCCATTGTAGAACACCAGACCATCAATCTCTTTCAGACCCATCAGTGCGGCTTTGAAGTCTGAGGGGTTAAGCAGGTTGGTTTGCGGCTCGAATTCACGGGTGACCAGCAGCAGATGGTTTTCGATGACATTAAATTTGTTTATCAGACAGATATGGTCGGGCCCTATATCACAGACATACAGTTGCGGATCATAGGGTTTAAAAGGGTTAGTGCTGTGGTCTTCCGCCTGTTTGATACGTCGGTGATTTTCTTTTTCTTTCAGGCTGCTGAGGATTCTTAGCTGAAATTGAAAAGGGGCCTCACAGACTGTTTCAATAACCGTGCTGAGTGGTTGCAGCGCTCCTTTTCTGAGGGCTGTCTGGCTGACATGCTGAGTGCGCTGTAAAAGTAAATCTGTCATCAGTTGGTGCCGGAGATTGAACTACCTGTCAGATTACGTTGGCCGGCGGCTGTTGTATAGTGAATAGAGATTGTCTGCGAGAGAAAGCCGATGAAAGCATTACTACTGGTCGCCCATGCACCTTCCGACAACACCCGGCTACTGGCGAAAGCGGTATTGCGGGGGGCGGGTCACCCGGATATTGATGCAGTGCAATGTCGCTGGGTTGAGCCCCTTCACGCAATACCGGAAGATGTGCTGGAGTGTGATGGAATTATTTTGGGGACCACTGAAAACCTCGGTTATATGAGCGGAGCACTGAAAGATTTTTTTGATCGCTGTTATTACCCCTGCCTGGAGAAAAAACAGGGACTTCCCTGTGCCCTCTATGTCCGGGCAGGCCATGATGGCACTGGCACCTGTCGTGCGGTGGAAACGATTTGTACCGGTCTGCGCTGGCACTGGATCCAGCCCCCACTGGTCTGCCGTGGGAAGTGGAACGATGATTTTTTGCAGCAGTGTGAAACCCTGGGCACAACCATGGCTGCGGGTTTAGAAATGGGGATTTATTGATCTGTATCGCGGTTTGCTGGGCTGCAGGTCGGTACCTGTATTGTGCAGTGCAGAAAGCGGCATTATACTTACGTCTGAATTTTGATCAGATCAGGAGATCCGCCCATGAAGCAATCGGTGTTTACCGGAATAGAGTGTGATGATCGCCGTATAGCCAGTGAGCTTCAGGCGATGGGTTACTATGATGAGTGTCGATCAGAGTCCCGCTCTGCGATCAGCAGACTGTTTGAGGCCGTGGGAAACTTTATCACCTGGATGCGCTGGAAAGGTGAGGTGGGTGTTTATGGTTGCCGTGTCGGTGCAGATTATGCACGCTATATGGAAGCCAAGGTTAGCGCCTGATTTTCATTTGCGTTTTTTTAAAGCCGCTCATCTGAGCGGTTTTTTCGTTTCACTTACTCTTATCTCTCCTCATCTCAGCAAGTCAGCAGGGTAAAGTGTCCGGTCAGCGGTAACTTTTCCTTTTAAGTTGCTGGAACAGAACACCGCCAATAATCAGGATCAGCCCGATAATAGTGGACACCATCACCGGTTCTTCCGCGATGGTTGCCAGCAATATCAGTGACAAAGGTGGCGCCAGGTAGACCAGGTTGCTCAACTGGGCAGTGTTATCGGTCATCCGCATCGCCTGCATCCACAAAAGGAATGCAAATCCCATCTCGAAGGTGCCGATATAGATGCCGCCAGCGACCGCCTGCCAGGGCATAACCGTCATTTCACCCTGCACCAGCATCAGTACACTGAGAATCGGCAGGCTCAGGCCAAAACAGAGTAGCAGAGAGACAACCGCGTCCCGCGGTTTGCGGGTATTGAGAATCCAGTAACCGGCAAAAAACACAGAACTGCCAAGCCCCAGCATAACTCCCAGCGGGTTTTTGAAGTCCAGTGCCAGAAGATTGCCCTGAGTCGCGATAACCAGCACACCGCCGTAAGCCAGCAGAATGCTGATAACGTTTTTCAGGGTGAATTTTTGTCCCAGAAACGGTACTGCCAGAATGCTCAGCACGACCGCCCAGGTGTAATTCAGTGCCTGTGCCTGCTGTGCCGGCAACATATCATAGGCGGCAAACAGAATCAGGTAATAGAGGGTCGGATTGAGTAGTGCCAGCAGCAGAAAGTAACCGGGAGACTCTTTCATGTATTGGCGCGCCAGAGAGAGTTTGCGCTGCGCAACGGTGGCGACAGAGAGGATGGCAAAGGTCGTGGCCACGGCAACCCAGAGCATCTGTAATGGGCTGATCAGTGACAGCGTTAGTTTGAATGCTGTGGCAACAGTAGACCACATCAGCACTACGAACAGTGCCAGGATCAGAGATGAGCGGTTCAAAGTATCGTCTCAGAAGGGGTCAAAGTAGTTTGGATTCAATATCTTTAACATCTTCCATCACCACAAAGGTGCTGGTTTGGGTGACATGGGGCAGAGAGGATATTTTCTCTCCCAGCACTTCGCGATAGGACTCCATTCCGGTGGTCCGGACTTTCAGCAGATAGTCGAAATTAGCCGCGATCATATGACACTGCTCAATCTCAGGGATCTCGCGGACGGCATCATTAAACGCTCGTAATGCCTTGGTTTTAGTGTCATTGAGGGTAACCTGAACAAACGCGACATGCTTGGTGCCGAGTTTTTTCTGATCGACCAGAGCGATGTAACCGAGAATATAGCCCTGTTCTTCCAGACGCTTCATACGGATCTGGCAGGGGGTTTTTGACAGACCGACCCGTGAGGCCAGCTCCGTTACTGTAATACGGGCATTTTTCTGCAGTTCACGCAGAATCGCCATATCAAGTTTGTCCAGTTTATCCAAATTATCCATAGAATTTCACAGTTGTGGTTGTTCGTTTGTTTATTTGAGCGTTATGAGAAGGATAGGGCTATAAATAATAAAAATACAGTGAAAAAGACTTCTATTCTTTTCCTATACTTTGATATTAACTAATACGTTCTGGTTTTTATGCCTATCCTAATGACTAATTGTGGGAAAAAAACCGGGGTGTCAGCGCCAATACCTCTGTTTCTTGGGCGTTGTATGAGTCGGTACAGGGAATAATAATAATCCGGTATCTGCCGGGTGTCGCGAGTGCAATCTGGAGTCTATACAAAATGCATGATTTATTGGGACTGAACAAATCACAGATTATTGATCTGATCAGCGAAAAGCTCTCTGCTCAGGTGAGCAAGGGACTGCAAGCATCGATGCAACTGTTCACACAAAAGTTTTTCAGTGTAGCTGCACCGGAAGAGTTACAAAACCGTTCACTTGAGTATCTCTGCGCAACAGTCCTGTCATACTGGCAACTGCTGCAGGATTACAAAGCGCCGGCACCGGTTATCAGGGTGTTTAACCCTGATTATGAGCAGCACGGCTGGCATTCGAATCATACGGTAATACAGGTTCACAATATTGACGTACCGTTTCTGGTTGATTCCGTCAGAATGGAACTCAATCGTCGTGAACTGGCGATTCTGAGCATTAATAACTGTGTGCTGGCCTGCGAACGCACCGCCCGAACCCACAAACTGAAAAATCTTAAACCTGCCCGTGAGAAGGATGAGAATACTCAGGTTGAGTCACTGATCTATCTGGAGATTGAACGCCATTCCGATCAGACGACCCTCGATGAGATACGCGACAGCCTGTTAAAGGTGGTCGCTGATGTTAAAGCGGTAGTCGATGATTTTCTGCCAATTAAACAGCGGGCACAGGAGCTTAAAGAGGAGTTGCGGCTGCGCGACGCCAACAGCCCTGAGATCAAAGAGACCCGCAAACTGATTGACTGGCTGATGGATGAGCACTTTATCTTTCAGGGGTATGAAGAAGTTGTTGTTCGCCAGGAAGAGGGAAAGGTTTTTGCCGATACGGTTAAAGACTCTGGACTTGGTACTCAGCGTCAGACACCCGGGAGTAAAGAACTGAGCCACCTGGAACAGCAGTTTGTGCTGGCTGAAAAAGTGTTAATGTTCAGCAAGGATGTGGTTCGTTCTACGGTACACCGGCCGGTATACCGGGATCTGATTATCATTAAACGGTTTGATGAACAGGGGCGGGTGTGCGGTGAGTGTCGCTTTTACGGCCTGTATACCTCTTCAGTATTCCTGACCAATCCGTTGCGGATTCCGGTGGTGCGGCTGAAGCTGATCAGTATTCTGTCCGAGTGCGGCTTTGAACCGGGTGGTCACAGCCACAAAGCGCTGGTTCAGATTCTCACGGATATGCCGCGTGAAGAGCTGATTCTGGCACAAACCAGTGATCTGAAGCGGACCAGCTTTGGTATTTTCAATATGCAGGAGCGTCGCCGGGCCTGCCTGTTTGTGCGTCAGGATGCCAGTAAACGGTTTTACTCCTGCCTCTATTATATTCCCCGTGATCTGTACACCACCAAGCTGCGAAATTCAGTGCTGAATCTGTTGTATAAAGGCTTACACGCGCGGGACTATGAAGCGAACTCGCAGATCTCTGAATCGGTGCTGTCGCGTACACATTATGTAATTTATGCTGATCCTGATCAGCAGGTGGCAGTGGATCTTCCCGCCATCGAAGCACGGATTCTGGAGATCTCCCGCTCCTGGGATGACGATCTGAATACCAATCTGATCGAAACCTATGGTGAAGAGAAGGGCAGCCGTTTTGTAAACCGTTTCAGTGGCGGATTCAGTTCTGCCTATAAAGAGAACTTTTCTACCGGAAACGGGGTTTATGATCTGCAGCATATCTCCTACCTGAAGACTCCCGATGCTATCGCAATGAGCTTCTATCGTTCCTTTGAGGAAGCGGAGGGTATTCTCAAGTTCAAGCTCTTCAGTGCTGACCGTCCGCTGGTCTTGTCGGAAGTGATCCCGCTGCTGGAAAACCTTGGGCTTAAAGTGCTCAGTGAGCACCCGTATGTGGTGACAGACCGGGACAGTAAACAGTACTGGATCAGCGATTTCCGCGTCAGCTACGGTCAGCAGACCGTGGTTGAGCTGGACAAGGTAAAAGTTATTCTGCAGGAAGCCTTTTCCCGGGTCTGGGATGGTCAGGCCGACAGCGACGAGTTTAACCGACTGGTTATTTCTGGCGGGATTAACTGGCGTGAAGTCGCCATGCTGCGTGCATACGGGCGCTATATTAAACAACTGCGTTTCGGTTTTTCACAGCCGTTTCTGGCGGAAGTTCTGGTACGTAACGTTGATATCAGCCGTCAACTGGTCGAGCTGTTCCGCAGCCGCTTCCAGCCCGGTCAGCAGGAGCCCGGACAGGAAGACGCTATCGAGCAGAACATCCTGAGCGCGATGGACGGTGTTAAGAGTCTCGATGATGACAAGATACTGCGACGCTTTATGGTGGTGATTAAGTCCACCCTGCGGACTAACTTCTATCAGCAGGATGACGGTGTCGATAAGCCGTACTTCTCATTTAAAATTGACTCTCAGTCGATTCCGGATATTCCGCAACCGAAACCTAAGTTCGAAGTTTTTATCTATTCACCCCGGATCGAGGGTGTGCATCTGCGGGTGGGTAAGGTTGCCCGGGGTGGTCTGCGCTGGTCCGACCGGATGGAGGATTACCGCACTGAGGTGCTGGGTCTGGTAAAAGCGCAGCAGGTGAAAAATTCAGTCATTGTGCCGATGGGCGCGAAGGGCTGTTTCATCTGTAAGCGGATGCCGGATACCACTGACCGGGAGACGATTCAGGCCGAGGGTATCGAATGTTATAAAACCTATATCCGCGGACTGCTGGATATCACCGATAACCTGATTGCCGGTGAAGTGGTTCACCCTGAATCGGTGGTGCGTCACGATGAGGATGACACATATCTGGTGGTTGCCGCCGATAAGGGCACCGCAACTTTCTCCGATATCGCCAACTCAATATCTGAAGAATATGGTTTCTGGCTGGGTGATGCATTCGCTTCCGGCGGAAGTCAGGGTTACGACCACAAGGGGATGGGAATTACCGCCCGGGGGGCCTGGGAGTCCGTTAAGCTTCACTTCCGTGAGAAGGGCATTAATACCCAGGCGGAGCCGTTTACTGTTATTGGTATCGGCGACATGGCGGGGGATGTCTTCGGTAACGGTATGCTGCTGTCTGAAACGATCAGCCTGGTGGCGGCATTTAACCACCTGCATATTTTTATCGACCCTGACCCCGATGTTGCCAGCTCATATGTTGAACGTAAGCGAATGTTTGAGCTGCCACGCTCCAGCTGGAGCGATTACAACAGTAAACTGATCAGTAAAGGGGGAGGCATATTCGCCCGTTCGGCTAAATGGATCGACATTTCACCGCAGATGAAAAAGCGGTTTGCGATCACTGCAGACCGTCTGGCACCCAATGATCTGATCAATGCGCTGCTAAAAGCACCGGTTGATATGTTGTGGAACGGCGGTATCGGTACCTATGTTAAAGCGACCCAGGAAAGTCATGCCGATGTCGGTGATAAAGCCAATGACAGTCTGCGGGTTAATGGTTTTGAGCTGAGATGTAAAGTCCTGGGTGAGGGCGGTAACCTTGGCTTCACGCAGCTGGGACGGATTGAGTTTGCCCTTAACGGGGGCTCGTCAAATACCGACTTTATTGATAATGCCGGTGGCGTGGATTGTTCCGACCACGAGGTCAATATCAAAATTCTGCTGAATGAACTGGTCAGTCAGGGTGATATGACCATGAAACAGCGTAATCAGTTGTTACGTGATATGACCGATGATGTGGCTGAGCTGGTACTGAAGAACAACTACCGTCAGGCTCAGGCACTGAATATCGCTGAAGCCTTTTCTCAGGAGTCCCTTGATGACTACATTCGCCTGATTAAGAGTCTGGAGCGTGAAGGAAAACTCAATCCCGAGCTGGAATTTTTACCAACCGAAAAACAGCTTTTACAACGCCGTGAGCAGGGTCAGGGGTTAACCCGGCCCGAGCTTTCAGTATTGATCTGTTATGCACGTATTGAATTGAAACAGGCGCTGATTAACACCTGGATTACGAAGGATAAAGGCTTTTCCAAAGAGATGGAAACCGCGTTCCCGGCGCGTCTGCTGAAGGAATTTCCTGAGGCATTGCATAATCACCGTCTGCAGCGGGAGATTACCGCGACTCAGATCGCCAATGATCTGATAAACCGGATGGGTATCACCTTTGTGAATAACCTCAGTACCGCAGTCGGTGTCAGTTATGCGCAGATCGCAGCGGCCTATATGGCGGCGCGTGAAATCTTTAATATTGAATTTCAGTGGCGACAGATTGAAGCGCTGGATAATCAGGTGCCAGCCGAGTTGCAGGTAGCCATGATGAAGGATCTGGTTCAGTTAGTGGGACGGGGCACTCAGTGGCTGTTAAGACATCACCGTGAAGGTCTCAATCTTGAGGGATGTCTTAATGTGTATAAGCCGGCCATTGACCAGGTGGTGGTGTCTGATGAACAGATCCATAGAGTGATTCCGGCTGATCGTCTGAAGGAAAAATATGAACGCTATACCGGTGCAGGAGTACCGGGACAACTGTCAGCGTTCTGTGCGGCCAGTGAAAATATCTACTGGTTACTGGATGTGATCGATGTCGCCCGCGAAACCAATGAAGATGTCGAACAGGTAGCGATGACCTACTTTGGTGTGGGTACTAGTCTTAACCTGATCTGGCTGGATAAGCAGATCCGGCAGTTTATTGCCGTTAACCATTGGCAGGCGCTGGCGAAAAACAGTTATCGGATAGAGCTGGATAACCAGCACCGGGCACTGACGCTGAAGGTTCTGCAGTCCGGAGAACCGGGCAGCAGTGTTGAGCAG
Source organism: Amphritea atlantica (assembly GCA_024397875.1). Lineage (NCBI taxonomy): Bacteria > Pseudomonadati > Pseudomonadota > Gammaproteobacteria > Oceanospirillales > Oceanospirillaceae > Amphritea > Amphritea atlantica. Next base: position 2,453,482 of record CP073344.1, on the reverse strand, counting down.
CGGCTGGAACACTGGCAGCAGGAGCGGGCAGTACATCTGGAGCGCTGGCATTACACCCTCAGGGATATCCAGAATACCAAGCTGATCGATTGCTCAATTTTTGCTGTCGCTCTCAGTGTTTTGCTCGAATTGAGCTAACACAGGGGTGCCATAAAAAGCGGGCCCGGCATCTGTCGGGCCCGCTTTTTTTATGTCAAACCAATTGACTATCTGAACCCGAGTGAATATCAAATAAAGGCCTATAAAAAAACCTTCATATGAGAGGATGCTCTTTTTTCTGCTTTTAAATAGGAAAAAAGGCTTCTTATTGTTCTGTAAGCTATGCCGCTTCACTGTCTGTGTCTGGGTACTGGAGTGTACCGCAGAGCAGACTCGTTGTTTCAACGTGTCGCGCACTGAAGAAGCCGGCACGGGTAAGCAGATCGTTGGTATCTGTACCAGGAACATAAAAAAATGCCGGTTGCGACACCGGTTATAACAATAATTGAATCTGCAGTCTGTGCAGTGTTTGTGTCTAAGCGGTTTCGGACTCGGGCATTGTTAGCAGATTCTAAAATCGATGAGGCTTTTGCATGATAATAACACTGACCTTTATTATCTATCTGGTTCTGATGCTGGCGATTGGGGTTGTTGCGTATCGCCGCACTAAGGATCTTTCTGATTATGTCCTGGGAGGGCGTAACCTCGGTGCGTTTCCAAGTGCACTGAGTGCCGGAGCATCCGATATGAGTGGCTGGCTGCTGATGGGATTACCCGGTTATGCAATGTCTGCAGGCTATGGGTCGTTCTGGCTGGCCGGTGGTCTGCTGGTGGGGACATGGCTGAACTGGCTGGTGGTTGCTCAGCGGCTACGGGTCTATTCTGCACAGGCTGAAGATTCTCTGACGCTGCCTGCATTTTTCGAAAAACGCTTTAATGACCATAGCCGCAGCCTGCGTGTTGTGTCAGCCTTTTTCGTACTGGTTTTTTTCCTGTTTTACACCAGCTCTGGTCTGGTTGCCGGTGGCAAGCTGTTTGAAACCGTATTCGGATTTGATTACACCCTGGCGGTGTTGCTGGGTGCTGTGGCGGTTATCTCCTATACGTTGTTTGGTGGTTATCTGGCGGTCTGCTGGACCGATGTTGTACAAGGGTTGCTGATGGTTGGCGCGCTGCTAATGGTGCCATTGTTTGCCATCGGTGAGCTGGGTGGTATGAGCCAGACTCTGGCAGCGGTGAACGCGAAGAACCCCGAATTACTGAATATGTTTACCGAGGCCGATGGCAGTTCTATCACTCTGATCGGCACGTTATCGCTGCTGGGCTGGGGGCTGGGTTATTTTGGCCAGCCTCATATTCTGGCACGATTTAAGGGCATCTCCAGTAAAGATGCTGTTCCTTCTGCGCGCCGTATTGCTGTTATCTGGTCGGCTTTTTCTATGGCGGGCGCCTGCTTTATTGGTCTGGCTGCAATCGGTTATCTGCCAGATGGTCTGGGGGATAATGAAACCGTCTTCATGGTGATGGTTGATGCTTTGTTCCATCCGCTTATTGCCGGTATTCTGCTGGCAGCAATCCTTGCAGCCGTCATGAGTACCGCGGATTCCCAGTTGCTGGTATCGTCCTCTGCTCTGGCTGAAGATTTTTATAAAGCGCTGTTTAACCAGGAGGCGTCACAGGAAAAGCTGGTGCAGGTAGGACGTTTTGCGGTTGTTGCTATTGCACTTATTGCGACGTTCTTTGCGCTGGATAAGGACTCCAAGGTTCTCAGTCTGGTGTCCTACGCCTGGGCGGGTTTTGGTGCCGCCTTTGGTCCGGCTCTGATTATGTCTCTGTACTGGAAGCGGATGAACACCGCCGGTGCTCTGGCAGGTATCATTATTGGTGGTGTAACCGTTGTTATCTGGAAGCAGTTAAGCGGTGGATGGTTTGATCTGTATGAGATCATTCCGGGGGTTATGTTCGCATTTATCGCAATTGTTGTTGCGACGCTGGCGACCGCTGCTCCGGTCCGGTCCGTTACTGAACGCTTTGAAAGTGTCGAAGCTGAAATAAAAGGCTAAACTTATCATTGCTACATAAAAGCCCCATTAGGGGCTTTTTTTATGTCTGTCATGTTCTTATTTTGGCGGCTGAATTTTTGTAAATCGTCTAAATTTTTTAACTAAATATTAGCTTGGTTTTAAATATCTGTTAAAAATAATACTAATTGTTCAAATATTATAAATTTATAGTGAAAACGACTTTATGGGACTGTTTAGAATGGGGTACATGAATCGTTATTGCAATCAAAACGGGTAAATAAGCAAACAGCAGAACCAGAACTACAATCAGAGCCGGGCTGTTTTCAAGCGGATTTTTTAAGAAGGTGAAACTATGACAAAAACAACTGACCAGTGCCGTACAGAAATACGACAGCACTACCTTGCGAACGAGACCCAGGTTATTCGTGGTCTTATGGCAAATGCACGTATGACAGCAGAAGATCGTAAACAGATCTCTGCCAATGCAGCGCAACTGGTAACCACCGTTCGTAATGAAAGTTCGCCTTCAATGATGGAAAAATTTCTGGGTGAGTACGGTCTGACCACCAAAGAGGGTGTTGCTCTGATGTGTCTGGCTGAAGCACTGCTGCGGGTGCCGGATTCAATGACAATTGATGCCCTGATCGAAGATAAAGTGGCCTCAGGTAACTGGGGAGAGCATCTGGGTAAATCTAAATCCTCATTGGTTAACTCTTCTACCTGGGCGTTATTGCTCACCGGTAAACTGATCGCTCCAACCGAAGATAAGGGTGTAACGCAGACTCTGCGCGGCATGGTTAAGCGTCTGGGTGAGCCGGTGGTGCGTACTGCCGTGGGTCAGGCAATGAAAGAGCTGGGACGTCAGTTCGTGTTGGGCCGTACCATCGAAGAGGCGACCAAAAATGCCCGTAAACTGGAAAAACAGGGCTACTCTTATTCCTACGATATGCTCGGTGAAGCGGCGCGTACTGATGCTGATGCACTGCGGTATCACCAGGCATACAGTGTCGCTATCGGTAAGCTGACACCTGCGTGCATCCACTCTGATATCCGCATGAATCCGGGGATTTCGGTAAAGCTGTCGGCGTTGCATGCCCGTTATGAATTTGGTCAGAAAGAGCGTGTTATGACCGAACTGGTTGAGCGGACCAAAACGCTGGCGCTGCAGGCTAAAGAAGCCAACATGGGCTTTAATATCGATGCTGAAGAGCAGGACCGGCTGGATCTGTCGCTGGATATTATTGAGGCAGTTCTGTCTGATGATGCGCTGGCAGGCTGGGATGGCTTTGGTATTGTGGTACAGGCATTTGGCCCCCGAGCCTCTTTTGTACTCGACTGGCTCTATGCCCTGGCAACCCGTCTGGATCGGAAAATCATGGTCCGTCTGGTGAAAGGTGCTTATTGGGATGCTGAGATCAAACGTTCTCAGGAAATGGGTCTGGATGGTTTTCCGGTATTCACCCGTAAGGTGAACTCCGATGTGTCCTATCTGTGCTGTGCTGAAAAACTATTGGCGATGACCGATCGCATCTATCCTCAGTTTGCCACCCACAATGCTCACTCAGTTTCCGGTATTCTGCATCTGGCCCGTAACCTGGATAACAAACAGTTTGAGTTTCAGCGTCTTCACGGTATGGGTGAGTCTCTGCACGACACGGTACTGAAAGGTGAAGGTACCCGTTGCCGTATCTATGCACCTGTGGGTGCCCACCGTGATCTGCTGGCTTATCTGGTACGTCGCCTGCTGGAAAACGGTGCTAACAGTTCCTTCGTCAACCAGATTGTAGATACCCGTATTAAACCGGAAGATATTGCCCGTGATCCTTTCGCTGTTGTTGATGCGATGGGTGATAATATCAGCAGCACGGCGATATCACGTCCGGCTGAGCTGTTTGGTGAAAAGCGTAAAAATGCCAAGGGCTGGGATATTACCGATCCGGTAGAGGTGGCTGAGCTTGAAGCGCAGCAGGCTGAATTTAAAACTGCACAGTGGAACGCTGCGCCGATGATTTCTGGCGCAGCCCAGGGCGGTGATACCAGTTCAATCAATAACCCTGCGATACCTGAAGATTGTGTCGGTCAGGTCGTGACTGCATCCGCGGATGATATTGAAACTGCAATTGTAGCGGCTCAGCAGGGATATAAAAGCTGGTCTCAGAAAAGTGCTGCAGAGCGTGCGGCTTGTCTGCGCAACGTCGCCGATCTGTTTGAACAGAATGCTCCTGAGTTGTTTACCCTGGCGACCCGTGAAGCGGGAAAGACCCTGCTTGACGCGGTGGGTGAAGTGCGTGAAGCGGTTGATTTTGCAAGATTTTACGCCAATGAAGCTGAGCGTAATGCAGCGGCGGGCGAAGCCCGCGGTGTGATTACCTGTATCTCGCCCTGGAACTTCCCTCTGGCGATCTTCTCCGGTCAGGTGCTGGCCGCTATTGCTGCAGGTAATGCTGTGCTGGCTAAGCCCGCGGACCAGACGCCTCTGATCGCTGCCCGGGCCGTCGAACTGATGCATGAAGCTGGGATTCCGGCGGATGTAATCCAGTTATTGCCGGGTAGTGGTGTTGCTGTCGGTGCGCCGCTGACCTCTGACAGTCGTATTGCCGGTGTTTGCTTTACCGGATCGACAGTGACGGCTCAGCGTATCAACCGGGTGATGGCTGAGAATATGGCGCCTGAGGCACCCCTGGTGGCTGAAACCGGTGGAATGAATGCGATGATTGTCGACTCCACGGCACTGCCCGAGCAGGTGGTACGTGATGTTCTGGCTTCCTCTTTCCAGAGTGCGGGGCAGCGTTGTTCTGCCCTGCGGGTTCTCTATCTGCAGAAAGATATTGCGGAGAATCTGCTGGAGATGCTGTTTGGCGCGATGGACGAGCTGCGTCTGGATAATCCGGCCCTGCTGAGCACAGACGTTGGTCCGGTGATTGATGCAACCGCAAAAGCTAAGATCGAAGCGCATTGTGCCAAATATGCAGCTAAAGGACGGGTCCTGAAATCCCTGGCAACTCCGGAAAAGGGGCTGTTTGTAGCGCCAACCGTGATTAAGCTGGACAGCATTTCTGAACTGGAAGAGGAGATCTTCGGGCCGGTTCTGCATGTTGTCACCTTTGAGGCGGGCAATATCAATAAAGTTGTCGATACGATTAATGCCACCGGTTATGGACTGACCTTTGGTCTGCACACACGGGTTGATAATCGTGTTGCTCAGATCTGCAATCGTATCAAGGTGGGTAACATCTATGTTAACCGCAACCAGATCGGTGCGATTGTCGGTTCCCAGCCATTTGGTGGCGAAGGCTTGTCTGGCACCGGACCCAAAGCGGGCGGTCCAGAATATGTGAAACGCTTTATGCAGACCGAATCTGCGGCGCCGGTTTCGTCTGATCTGGTTCCGGCTGTCGCAGCGGGGACATTGCAGTCAGCCATTGATAGTCTGGATAACAGTAAGTGGGGACTGGACTCAGGCCGGCTTGGCAAGCTTAAGGAGCTGTTTTCCGGGATGGACATTCTGTTCTCTTCCTTAGAGCATGCTGCCCAGCCTATGCCCGGACCGACCGGTGAGCTGAATGTGCTTTCCACGCATGCCAGAGGTACCGTACTCTGCCTGGGCCCCGATCTGAAAAGCGCTATGCACCATGCAGTATTGGCTCTGTCACAGGGTAATGCGGTTGTTGTTATCGCTCCGGGCGCTGAAGCTGAGTGTCAGGCTGCTATTGCCAGCGGTTTGCCGGTGCGTGCCATCAGTGGGTTGCTGCAGCCACAGGCACTGGCCTCGGTGACCGGTTTTGCTGCGGTTGCCAGTTGCGCAGAGCCAGCGGTTCTGAAGGCTTATCGTATCGCGTTGGCCTCCCGTGACGGGGTGCTGTTGCCGCTGATTACTGAGCGCAACGCTGCTGAGCGCTTCACCCTGGAACGTCATCTCTGTATCGATACCACCGCCGCCGGGGGTAACGCAAGCCTGATCGCCGCGTCTGAGTAATTCTCAGCCCGGACAATCGATCTCTCAGTGAAGTAATCCGGCTGTATTGCCGGGTTACTTCACCTCTGCAATCCTCTCTCCGCGGGATTGTCATCTGTCGGCATAGTGTGTTTCTATCACCGGCTTCTTTCAGCCCCTCTCTGTGAGGGGCTTTTTTTATTTTTCATAATGCCGTGCTGCTGTGTCGTCCCTCAATATCATCAGCTGAGTGAAAGGGCGTTATTGTTTTTCAGCGATGTTCTAAGGGAAAGTTCTAAGGGGGGTGCTAAGGGGGGCTAAGGGAATGATGCAGCAAGGCCAGTCCGGGTGCGAGCTGGCACAGGCTACTTGGCGGGGAAGGCCTATAGCGCCAGGAATGTTGTCTCAGTAGCGTTTGTTCAGCGGTATAGCAAGAAAGGTTTAGCAGAGGTGGTTAACACCTAACCCACCACATCCAGCTCCCGTTGTTTGAATTTTACGCCGCGCTGTTCCGCAAGCGCTCTGCAGGCATCAATATCTACGCCCTCCAGTCCGTTGATTGCACTGGCACTGACATCACTGATGTATTCGGGGGCCAGCGCAACAAACTCAAGCATCGCTTCATAAGAGCCGTTCAGAGCCGGCTGGCAGTGGCGGATATAAACCGCTTCGTTGTGGGCGTTAAGCGAAACAGACAGGGCGTCGATACACTCGCTGAGTTCGGGCAAAATATTACGTTTATTCACCAGATTACCTAAGCCATCGGTATTCAAACGGGTGTTTCCGCCATTTGCCTTAATCCAGTGGGCAATCTCCAGTAACGGTTTGAGACGCAGCGTCGGTTCGCCATAGCCGCAGAATACCACGCAGTCATACTGTTTCGGATCACCGATCAGATCGATGATCTGCTGTGCCGGAGGTCTGACCTCCAGCGTCAGATCATAACCTTTTACCTCGGTGCAGCCATTGTGTTTGGGGCAAAACTGGCACGCCAGGGTGCAGCGGTCTGTCAGATTGATATAGAGGTTATTATCGATCTGATAGACCAGTGTTTCATCCGTTGACGTCGCCTTCAGCTGGCCCGGTGGGTTTGGTTTGATCTGCTCTGTAACGGCACTTGCAGATGCGCGCAGCACCGGTGGCTGTTTCTGGGAATGCATGAATTGATCCGACATAAAGTGAGCTGCTGAGAATAACACAACGAATGCTCTGCAAAATGATTGGGGTCAAGATGTAGTTATTCAGAGGTGAATTCATCAACTATTCACTTTCATATCGGTTGTGTCGTATATATGATTAACCATATATACGGTTTTGGTTATATTTATTATGAATCCTGTCGATCTGTTTAAATGCCTTGCTGATGAAACACGGCTTAAGTCTGTTCTGCTGATTAAGCAGAAAAAAGAGTTGTGTGTTTGTGAGCTGATGGCCGCCCTTGAGCTGAGTCAGCCAAAGGTCTCCCGTCACCTTGCCCAGTTAAAAAAGGCCGGTTTACTGTCTGATCATCGCCATGGGCAATGGGTTTTCTACCGGCTCAATCCTGATCTTCCTGGTTGGTGTCGCAATGTGCTCTGGGAAACCCTGGTGACTAACAAAGATTATCTGACAGTGGAAAAAATGCGCTTAGATCAGATGGATGACCGTCCGGACCGAAGCAAAAAATCCTGCTGAGTAACAGGAAGAGGGAGCATTATGTTTGAGATATTTACCCAGTTAGCGAACTGGCTGATCTACGATCTTGCTGGCCTGTCAGCAGAAAAGAAAATGGGACAGGCGCTGCATTTTTTTGTCGAAGATACATCTAAAATCTTCGTGCTTCTGGTGGTGATGATCTATTTTATCGCCCTGTTACGGGCTTCACTGAATGTCGAACGGGTCCGGGACTTCCTGGCAGGAAAGCATCGCGGTGCAGGTTATCTGATGGGGGCCGGGTTTGGCGCGGTCACACCATTCTGCTCCTGTTCCAGTATCCCGGTGTTTCTGGGATTTACCTCTGCCGGTATTCCGGTGGGGATCACAATGGCGTTTTTGCTGACCTCGCCACTGATTAATGAGGTCGCGGTACTGCTGTTGCTCAGTCTGTTGGGGTGGAAGTTTACCGTGGTCTATATTGTCGTCGGTATGGCGGTGGGGATTGCCGGTGGTTTTTTTCTCGATGCGATTCGGGCGGAGCGCTGGCTACAGTCATTCGCGGCAAAGGCGCTGGAGCAGGGGCGAAAAAACAGCCCCACGGGCACTGCTGCTGTCGAAGCACTGTCGCTGACAGAACGACATCAGTTCGCCCGGGATGAAACCCTGGAGATCTTTGGCCGGGTGTGGAAATGGGTGATTATCGGTGTGGGCCTGGGGGCCGCGCTGCATGGCTTTGTTCCGGACGGCTGGATAGAAACCCATCTGGGAGATGGTCAGTGGTGGACAGTGCCTGCGGCTGTGGGGTTGGGCATCCCTCTGTACTCAAATGCGACCGGGGTCATTCCGGTGATGGAAAGTCTGATTACCAATGGCTTGCCGATAGGAACGACTCTGGCATTCTGTATGAGTACCGTGGCGGCCAGTTTTCCTGAATTTATTTTGCTGAAGCAGGTGATGCAGTGGCGGTTACTGGCGATTCTGTTTGCCATGTTGCTGTTTGCATTCACCCTGATCGGCTGGATCTTTAATTTTCTTTTTCCGGTGTTATGACCTTCAGATGGCGTGATGAAATCCAAGGAGTGCGTTATGAAAAATATCAAAGTGTTGGGCAGTGGTTGCAGTAAATGCGTCAAAACAGCTGAGCTGATCGAGAAGCTGGCAGCTGAGCTGGGTGTGGAAGCAGCCGTTGAGAAAGAGAGCGATGTTCAGGTGATCATGGGGTATGGCGTGATGCGTACACCGGCTGTAGTGGTCGATGAACAGTTGGTACACAGCGGTAGTATTCCGACCCAGGCGGATATTACAACCTGGCTTCAGAGTTGAACCGTTGAGATATAAAGCAGAAAAACTGACAGAAAAGTAGCACTGTCGGCTAGTTGATAGGGGAGTGTAAAGGGTGGCGATTAAAGTAGGTATTAACGGCTTTGGCCGGATGGGACGGTTGGCTTTGCGGGCAGCCTGGGGCTGGCCGGAACTGGAGTTTGTGCAGATTAATGATCCGGCGGGTGATGCAACGACCCTGGCGCATTTGCTGAGCTTCGATTCCGTTCACGGTATCTGGCAGCATGAAGCAAGGGCCGAAGGCAGTATGATGCTGATCGGCGATAAGTCGTTGCAGTGTACTCAAAACAGAGCGATTGAGGACACCGACTGGTCCGGTTGCGATATCGTGATTGAAGCCTCCGGGGTAATGAAGAGCAAGGAGAAGCTACAGCCCTATCTCGATCAGGGAGTTAAACGGGTCGTGGTCACCGCTCCGGTCAAAGAGGAGGGCGTTCTTAACGTTGTGATGGGGGTGAATCACCACCTCTATGATAAATCGATCCATCCTATTGTGACCGCGGCTTCCTGCACAACTAACTGTCTGGCTCCGGCGGTGAAGGTGATCCACGAGACACTGGGCATAAAGCACGGTTCAATGACCACTATCCACGATATTACCAATACTCAGACCATTCTTGATGCGCCCCATAAAGATCTGCGCCGGGCACGGGCCTGCGGCAGCAGCCTGATCCCCACAACAACCGGTTCGGCAACCGCGATTACACATATCTTTCCAGAGCTGAAGGGCAAGCTGAATGGTCATGCGGTACGGGTACCGCTGGTGAATGCTTCTATCACCGATTGTGTCTTTGAGTTGCAGCGAGGCACCACCGTCAATGAGGTTAATCAATTACTGAAACAGGCTGCTGAAACTGAGTTGCAGGGTATTCTCGGCTATGAAGAGCGCCCGCTGGTATCGGTCGATTATAAAACCGATCCGCGTTCCTGCATTGTCGATGCTCTCTCGACCATGGTGGTGAATGATACTCAGCTGAAACTCTATCTCTGGTATGACAATGAGTGGGGCTATGCCAACCGCACCGTAGAACTGGTGCGAATGGTGGCCGGGCAGGAGTAAACGGTGATCGCTGTCTTATCCCGACTGACGCCGCAGTTGCGTCAGTACCTTATTGTGACCGGAAATTACTGGGCGTTCACGCTGACCGATGGGGCTCTGCGAATGCTGGTGGTGCTGCATTTCCACCAGCTTGGCTACAGCCCCTTAGAAATCGCGCTGCTGTTTCTGTTTTATGAGTTCTTCGGTGTTGTTACCAATTTGTTTGGCGGCTGGCTGGGTGCCCGTATCGGGTTAAACAAAACAATGAACATCGGCCTGGCACTGCAGGTGGTGGCGTTGGGTATGTTGTTAGTCCCGGCTGCCATGCTCACCGTTCCCTGGGTGATGCTGGCTCAGGCGCTTTCCGGTATTGCCAAAGATCTCAACAAGATGAGCGCCAAAAGCTCGGTTAAACAGCTGGTTCCTGCCAATGCTGAGGGCACGCTGTATAAGTGGGTGGCAATACTCACCGGCTCTAAGAATGCGCTGAAAGGCGCAGGTTTTTTCCTGGGCGGTGCTTTACTCACCCTGCTGGGCTTTCAGGGGGCAATACTGGTCATGGCGGTTGCGCTGGGCCTTGTCTGGTTGTTAAGCCTGCTGTTGTTGAAAGAGGATCTGGGCCGGGCAAAAAACAAGCCTAGGTTCAGTCAGATATTTTCCAAAAGTGGGGCGGTTAACTATCTGTCGGCGGCGCGGATGTTTCTGTTTGGCGCCCGGGATGTCTGGTTTGTGGTGGCGCTGCCGGTCTATCTGGCCAGCACTCTCGGCTGGGATCACTGGTCGGTAGGGGGCTTTCTGGCACTCTGGATAATCGGTTATGGCATTATTCAGTCAATTGCGCCTTACCTGACGGGTAAACGTTCTGGCCGGCTTCCCGGTGGACGAGAAGCGTTTTTGTGGGCCTCCGGGTTGCTGCTGTTGCCGGTATTGATTGCCCTGTCGCTGACAAACAATGTCTATCCGCATATCGTTTTACTGGCCGGGCTGTTAATTTTTGGCGGCGTGTTTGCCATTAACTCATCGCTTCACAGCTATCTGATTGTTAGCTATGCACGGGAAGATGGTGCGTCAATGGATGTTGGTTTTTACTACATGGCCAATGCAATGGGACGGTTAATCGGCACGGTGCTGTCCGGTTATCTGTTTCAAATTGCCGGCTTAACCGCCTGTCTCTGGGTTTCAGCGCTGTTTCTGGCAACTGCAGCTGTCATCTCCCTGCGCTTACCGCGCGCCTGACCTTCTTATAAGACCAGACCGGAAGCGTTGTTGCTTCCGGTGCTGGGATTACCTCCTTTAGAGTACCTCTTCGTGACAATTGAGGGTTCTGTCTGCCTCTCATAATATTCTTAACAGGAATTTTATTTGCACATCATGATGCTAACCGGACCTTATGCAGGAGGGCTCAGATGCAGACAGAGCAGTTTAACGGGGTTGTCAGTAAACCGGCCTATCAGCCGGTAGAGCTGAATCCTAAATCCAGTTTTCACCTGTTTATAGCAGAACAGAGCGTCACGCCTGCGATGCAGTCACTTTATGATCATTGTAGTAAGGATAAAGCAGTCGCTGTATATCCCGATGCCAGTGATCCTGAGTTGCTTAAATCGCTGGCGAGTTTTCCTTTGGTGGGCACACTCTATCTGGCGGGAACCGAGCCCTTTATATGGCGGGTGGCCAGTCAGGCCCGACAAGCTGGCCTGCGTCCCGATCAGATTCGCATGCTGACGCCTGTAACCCGTGAACGTCATCTGTTCTGCTGTCATTGTCATCAGATAACCGAAGGGGTGACCTACTCACCGTTCATCTGTGCCGGATGCGGTCTCAGCCTTGAAGTGACGGACCATTTTGCCCGGCTTCACAGTGCCTATTTTGGCTATCAGGCGAATGCCGAGGACAGTGCCGATATGCCTGAAAGAAGGGAGGTTAGCTGATGAGTAATATCGATCAGATTCCCGTCAGGGTGACCGCGATCAAGCAGGTCGCACCGCTGATTAAAGAGTTTACGCTCGAACCGCAGGATGGCCTGTTGACGCCATTTTCGCCAGGGGCTCACATCGTCGTAGAGATGGTCAGTACAGGTTCCGGCACTGATAAGCACAGCTATCGTAATGCCTACTCTCTGATGAGCGATCCGCTGGATAGCCGTCAGTATCGGATAGCGGTACGCCTGCAGGACGATTCCCGGGGTGGCTCTGTCTATATGCATCAACAGGTTGAGGTCGGTACACAGCTAAAGATCTCGCCTCCGGCGAACCTGTTTGCCCCCGAGTGGATGGCCAAGAAACATGTGTTGTTTGCGGGCGGAGTGGGTATTACGCCGTTCCTGTCCTATCTGCCAGAACTGCAGCAACGTCAGGCTGAGTTTGAGCTTCATTATATGTATCGCAGCAAACAGACCGGGGCTTACAGTGCTGAGCTGCAAGAAAACCTGGGATCGGGGTGCAGTTGTTACGACGCTGACCTGGGTAATCGCTGTGATATCGCTGCGGTGATGTCGGGTCAGCCATTGGGGACACACTTCTACATTTGCGGCCCTGAGGCCCTGATAGACGCGGTGCGGGCAACCGCTGATGGGATGGGGGTTCCTGCCAGTGCGATTCACTGGGAGGAGTTTGCCGGTGCCAAACCGGGCCTGCCTTTTGTCGTTGAACTCAGTCGCAGCGGCGCAGAACTGGCCGTAGCGGCCGACAGCAGTCTGCTGGAAACCCTGGAAAGTGCTGATATTAACGTCCCTAACCTGTGCCGTGCGGGTGTCTGTGGTCAGTGTGTCTGCGATGTAGCAGAGGGGGAAGTAGAACACCGTGACAGCTATCTCAGTGACCGTGAAAAACAATCGGGTCAGGTGATGATGCCCTGCGTATCAAGGGCTGCAGGTGATCGGCTGGTTTTAGATATTTAGGAGAGCAGAACAATGCGTGTAGCACCGAAAGATATACAGAGTTTTCGAGACGATTTTACCTATAGCAACAGTGCTGAAGCGATTGAGCGTTTTCCTTTCCCATTCGCCGAGGATGAATATCGTTATTCGGTCAATATGGAGCCTCATCTGCCGAAAGGTGGGGAGGGCTCGGCCTTTGAAAAGTTTCTCGATATCGATGAGCACTATCTGTCAGAGATGGCTGAGCGGCAGAAGGTATTAAATGATATGCCGCAGCGTTGTCTGGCGATGCCTCATATGGATCTGGCCTGCTGGGATATGGTTGAACGGATCATGCTCTCTCTGTCAGCAGATTACCCGGACTACTTCAGCCTCACTCGTGAGGGTGATCTGTGGAGCTGGGAGAATAAACTATTGAATATTAAGGATCAGTTTACCTTTGGCGACAGCAGTTCACTGCCGATGCCGCCACTGGACTATATCGGCCGGCAGGTGCAGGGTGATTTTGCGTTGCTGGATCAGCGCGAAGGCGACCTCTTTCTGGATGCCGGCATTATTACCTGCCCGGCAGACTGGTCACTGGCTTTTGATGCCGGTATGAGTTTCAAAGAGTGGCATGGTCCGGTACCGATGGCCCACAGCGAAGGTATCTTTGAGCGGGCGTTGAAATATCTGATCGCGATTCCGGTGGGTAAACCGGTGCGCCGCCTTAACTGGACCCTGACCGTGAATGCACGGATGGATACCTCGCCGGAGAAATATCATGAGTGGGGCCACGAACGCGCTTCTGTTACGCCTGAAAACGTCGGTGAAAAGGTTTATCTGCGGGTCGAAGTGCAGGTGCTGGACCGGATGCCGCGTAGTAATGCGATGATGTTCAGCATTCGCACCTATCTGCTGAGCCTGGAAGACCTGGTGACTAACAAAGAGTGGGCGGTACGGATGCACCGGGCGATGAAAACCCTGCCCGAACCCCTGATCAATTATAAAGGTTTAACCCGTTTTCACGGTACGGTGGTGGATTACCTGTCACAGTTTGATCCGCTGAACTGACCTGTTCCGGCGTCAGGCTGCACAGGGTGCCGTCCGGCGTATTTTCAACACGGCCTGTGAATATAGGGGGGATGCACAATGGGTTGGCTTTATCTCTGCATCGCAGGTGTATTGGAGTGTCTTTGGGCGCTTGGGTTGAAGTATAGCGATGGTTTTACCCGCTTATGGCCCTCGGTGATCAGTATTACTCTGATCGTGATCAGTCTGGGGTTGTTGTCTCTGGCGATGCGCACTATTCCGGTAGGCACCGCCTATGCGGTCTGGAGCGGTATCGGTGCAGCCATGTTGGCGACCTACGGCATAATGTTTCTCGATGAATCGGGCAGTCTGATAAGGATCAGCTGTATCTTGATGATTATCGCGGGTGGCATTGGCCTCAAAGTGTTTGCCTGAGGGGGACTTACGATCGTGGGGCTCACGATGGGGCGATTGCGCTGATTTTCAGTTGTACTGAACTGAATCAAGGACGCCGGTTCTTTCTGCAACGCAAAGCCACTGAGGCTGTATTTATCCTCAATTGAGACATTCATCAGATCATTATTTTGTTGCCAGCTGAGTCTGTCAGTTTATCTCGACCAGCGGCAACGATGGTTTAAAAAAACAGGGCGTGTGACACAACATTTTTTTTCATTCTGGAAAATATAATTTCCTAGTAGTTGTTTTTATAAATAGATAACAGGAGCTTAATATGGCAACTTCATGGCGTTATTCTGCATTGGCAGAGAGGCATCGCGCATTAGGTTCAAAGTTGGAAGACTGGAACGGTATGGGGACTCCCTGGAGCTACGATAGTGACCTGTCGCTTGCTCATGAGGCGATTCGTACTCAAGCCGGTCTGATGGATGTATCAGGCTTAAAAAAAGTACATTTCGTAGGCCCTCATGCTGAAAGCTTACTCGAGTATGCCTGCACCCGTGATATCTCAAAGCTGTATCCTGGAAAGTCAGTGTATGCCACGATTCTGAATGAGTCAGGCAAGTTTGTAGATGATTGTGTGATCTACAGAACCGGACCCAATGCTTTTATGGTGGTATTCGGCGCGGGTAATGGTTATGAAATGCTGGTTCGTTCGTCTCAGGGACGTCAGGTTTCTGTGCTTTTTGATGACGATCTGCATGATATCTCTTTACAGGGACCTAACGCCGTCGAATTTCTTTCTGAGTACGTTCCGGGTATTCGCGATCTGCCATATTTTCACCATATGCAGACCCGTTTGTTTGAGCGGCCGGTGATGATTTCACGCACCGGTTATACCGGTGAAAGAGGCTATGAGATCTTTTGCAAGGCTGCCGATGTTGTCGAGATCTGGGACCGCATTCTGGAGCTGGGTGGCGATTACGGCATTATTCCCTGTGCCTTTACCGCGCTGGATATGCTTCGCGTTGAGAGTTATCTGTTGTTTTATCCGTACGATAATTCCGAGATGTATCCTTTTGCCGATGAAGCCGCTGGCGATACCTTATGGGAGCTGGGTCTGGACTTTACCGTGTCGAAAGATAAGACCGAATTTCGGGGTGCAACAGAGCATTTCCGGCTCAAAGATCAGCAACGGTTCAAGATTTTTGGCGCTTTACTGGAAGGTCATCAGGCCGCTCAGGAGGGGGACACTGTATGGGCTGACGGTAAACAGGTGGGTGTGATTACCTGTGCAATGTATTCTCGATTAACTGAAAAGTCGATGGCACTGGTGCGCTTTGATACAGACTATGCTGTACAGGGTACTCCGCTTGAGGTGAAAGGGAGTCTTAATGTCGCGGCGATTGCTCATTCACTGCCTTTTGATGATCCGGAAAAGAAAAAGCGCACCGCTAAAGGGTGATAGCAAAGAGCCTCCTGATTGAAAAAGCATCAGTGTGAATTTATTAGCTAATGCTATTCAATCATTGTTTCTGGATAAGTGGTGTCACAAAGATCAGTGCTTCAGATGCAGAGGATATTATCTGATACGGTTCTATATAGTGGAGTTGTTATAGTGCAGAGAAACAACTATCACCGGCCATTGCAGAAAACGGATAGTTCGCTGTGCAATCTGTCTTAGTAGCGATGGTACTTTTAACAGTGAGTTAAAATCAGATAATAAGAAGAGCCCATGTGGGCTCTTCTTATTTTCGATAATCATCGATTGTCAGTTATAGAACTGAGGGTGGCAGGATTACGGTGTCTATCACATGAATGACGCCGTTTCGGGCATCGATGTCTGCCAAAATAACGCTTGCATCATTAATCATGACCTTCTTTCCATTCATGCTGATGTTGATCTTTTCGCCCTGAACAGTGGCTGCTTCAGACAGTGTCATTGCAGTGGCAGCATCGACCTTGCCGGAAACAACATGATAGGTAAGCACTGCTTGCAGTTGGGCTTTGTTTTCAGGTTTCAGCAGGTTTGCCAATGTGTCAGCAGGGATTTTACTGAAGGTTTCGTTGGTGGGGGCAAAGACGGTGAATGGACCATCTCCATCCAGAACAGAGACCAGATCAGCCGCTTTAAGTGCTGTTACCAGCGTTGAAAATGAATCATCACCTGCGGCGATACCGACAATGGTTGGTTTCTCTTTCATGCCACCGGCGTAAGCGATTACTGGGATCAGGAACACTGCGCAAACAATACTTTTTATACTTTTCATTTTGATCATCTCCAAAGTTTGTTGACTTCATTCATATCGTCGGACGGTTTAGCGACCAGATGATGTTGAATTTGGGGATTGTTACGGGGAGTATTTGAAGGTAGATCAAAAAATGATCAAATGTTTTTTAATCAAAACCTGAGACAGTTAGAAACTAGTTAACAAAAATACAGTGAGGCTGGCGTGTAATTATCTGATTTTAAAAGCGTTAGAAATTAAAAAGCAGCCCTGAAAGCTGCTTAATAAAATGACAACAGAGATGTTATTTTAATTTAATCGCAAAGTGTTTAAATACCGGTTGAATGATCTCCCAGGTGCCGGTAAATCCCGCATCGACCATAAATGCATCGCCGGGCAGCAGGGTGACCGGATCCTGGCCATCCTGAGTGATGATGACTTCGCCTTCGATCAGATGGATGAACTCCCAGCTGGCGTAGCTGGCGCGATAGATGCCGGGTGTAGCAGACCAGCAACCGGTGATCATCGACTCATCCGGGCTGGTGTATTCGATCCAGGTGGTCATGGTGGGATTGCCTTCGACCTTCTCCCAACCATCCAGATCGTCGGTGATCGGGGTGACCGTTTTATCGATAATTTTTGTGACCAGATTCATGCTTAACTCCGTTTGAAAAGACGCAGGCCGGTAACTACCGGCCCTGATTAAGGTTTAAACGGCTTGTTTAACTTCGCTTTCGTCAGACAGGTAAGCTTCCAGAGAATCGTCCAGTGCATCGATCCACGGGGTGTGATGCGGCGGTGACATGGTGCCGGTCATAAGGGAGCGGAAGGAGAAGTCGCGGAAGGTCATGATGTTTTCCTTCTTGTGATGTTTCCATTCGAGGAATGTCTGACGTACACCTTCGATATCGAAGGTCGGGTAGTCGGTGGCCTCAATCAGTTCAAGGATATAGTCACCCTGAAACGTGAACATCTCTTCGGCGGTTTCCAGTGTCAGCTCGCGTTCGCGCCATTCCATGCTGTTGGCAACCATCTCCTCTTTGGTTTCTGGCAGAGTGATGGTGCCCATGATGACATCCCGAACATACCAGGCCTGGGCATCAAACATGTTGAAGGTGTACCACTGATCCTGCATGCCCAGATAGAACATCTGGGTGTTATGTTCCCAGACGACCCCTTTATAGAGATCCATCGCCCACAGACGGTTATCGGTTTTAAGGCGCAGAGACTCATCAATGAAGGGGAAGTGGTGCAGATATCCGGTACAGAGAATAATGGCGTCGATCTTGCGACTGGTGCCATCGGCAAAATAGGCGGTATCGGTATCAACCCGTTGCAGCAGCGGTTTTTCTTCCCAGTTTTCCGGCCACTTGTAACCCATTGGCGCCGTGCGGTAGCAACTGACCAGACTGCGGGCACCATATTTATAACACTGTGAACCGATATCTTCAGCGGAGTAGCTGCTGCCAACCAGAAGAATATCTTTATCTTTGAATTCCAGTGCATCACGGAAGTCATGGGCGTGCAGAATGCGGCCGCCGAAGGTGCTGAAGCCTTCAAACTCCGGTACCCGGGGGGTGGAAAAGTGACCGGATGCGCAGACAACATGGTCAAACTCTTCTGAGTAGACGGTATCGGTATTGTGATCGTGTACGGTAACGGTAAAGAGCTTGGTGGTGTCATCGAAGGTGATATTGCGGACCGGGGTGTTGAAGCGGATATAATCGCGAACTCCGGCTTTCTCTACCCGGCCTTTAATGTAATCCCAGAGGACTTCACGGGGAGGGTAGGAGGCGATTGGTTTGCCGAAGTGTTCATCAAAACTGTAATCGGCAAACTCGAGACACTCTTTCGGTCCGTTGGACCAGAGATAGCGGTACATACTGCCGTGAACCGGTTCGCCATGCTCATCTAAACCGGTACGCCAGCTGTAGTTCCATAAGCCCCCCCAGTCGCTCTGCTTTTCAAAACAGACCAGTTCGGGTATCTCAGCCCCTTTTTCCTGAGCTGATTGAAAGGCCCGAAGTTGCGCCAGACCACTGGGGCCGGCACCGATTATCGCTACGCGTTTGGTCATCTGAAATCTCCTGATTATTGACGTTCTTTTCATCAGGTTATTCAGATATTGAGGTGTGATAAATTCCCCAGAGTGGATAAGTCAAAAGGGGTAACCGGATTACTCTGAAGGGGGGCTGATATTAAGAATAATCCCTTCTATACCCAGCACTGCACCCGTTGAGGAGTATATGCCCTGACCTTTCTCATACACCTGACGGTATTGTCCATCGGCATGGAGTATCTGGTAGTACAGTTCAAAGCAGCGGTGTTGCTGCAGCGCCTGTTGGACTGTTTCCCAGACTCTTACTGCATCGTTGGGGTGAATCAGCCCGCCGATAGAGAGTTGCGTCTGATTGAGCAGTTGATCACGGCTGTAGCCGGTCAGATCAAGACATCCCTCACTGATATACTCCATGGTCCAGCGGGTATCGTTGCGGCCCCGGTAGAGCATCCCCGGTATGCGGTTAACTAAACCGGAGAGGCTGCGATGGCTGGCTTTGCTGATTTCATCATTGCGTACTTGCGGGGTGATGTCACAAAGCGTGGCGGTCAGTGGGAAAGGGCGGTCAGATTTCAATGGCTGTAAACGAATCTCACACCAGCGGACTTCGCTATCCTTACGGATTAAACGGAACCAGATACACTGACTGTCCTGAGTGTGGCTTATCTGTTGCGTGATTTCGATCCAGTTTTTGAGATCTTCCGGATGGATATAGTCACTGAAGCTGCTATGGATTGCCTCTTTACTACTGTATCCGGTGAGGGTTTTCCAACAGGCGTTCACATACTTGATTTCCAGAAGACTGTTGAAGACTAAAACGGCATCGCCCAGACTATCAAGCAGTTCCGACAGGTCGGGTTGTTCTGTTTTCGCAGGACGTCGAAACAGGTTGAGTACTGTCACAGGCCATCCTCCGAATCGGAATAGTGGGTGTCAGGCAGACTTGTATGAAACATACCTTCCTGAGACATATTGGCCTGAGACATATTGGCGTGAACCCATGCGGCCAGTTCCAGGCGCGTGTTCACGTTCAGTTTGCGTAACAGGTTTTTAACATAGACTTTAACTGTGCCATCACTGATTCCCAGCTCCCGGGCGATCAGCTTGTTGCTCATTCCGCGGGTGATCAGCTCCAGAGTCTGTTGTTCCCGCTCGGTCAGATCGAAGTTATTGGCGGCGGGTGTTTCCTTTGCCTGAATATCGCCTTTACTCAGGTGGTGTGCCAGCATCGTCACGCCGGTATTATCCATGGCGATATTACCGAGCATTACCGCTTTAAGACCGCTGATAATCTCTTCAGGTGCGGCGTCTTTCAGCAGATAACCGTTGGCGCCAGAGGAGATCGCCTGAAACAGCTCCGAGCTGTCATCTGAAGCGGTGAGAAAGACCACCTTCTGCTCAGCGCCCTGTTGTTTAAGCTGCTGTAACAGCTCCAGTCCCGACAACGCAGGCATATGCATATCCAGCAACAGCAGGTCTGCCTGGAGTTCAGGGAGTGCATCGAGTAGTTGCTGTCCGCTCTCAAAGTCCGCCAGGACCCTGAACTCACCACTGTCATTCAGCAGCTCAACGACACCGCGCCGAAACAGTGGGTGGTCGTCAACAATAATGATGTTTGTGATCAGAGTTTCATTCATAAGGGGCTCGCTTATCGGATCTTTATTCATAGTGAGTGCCGCTCATACGCTAAGATCAGGGATAATCAGCTCTATACGGGTACCGCCTTGCCTAGGGGACAGGATAAACAGGTTTGCCTGAATCTTTTCCGCCCGTTCCTGCATGATCTTCATACCAAAACTATCCTGTCGGGTCTGATCAGCACAGATCCCTTTACCGTTATCTTCAACCCGGATACGGATAGACGAATCATTCTGACGCAGTAGCTGCACCCGTGCATGACTTGCATGAGAGTGGCGCACGATATTGTTGAGTGCTTCGCGAATGATAAAAATTGTCTGGGAATCATCTTTAGTGATCAGCTGCGATCCCACCCGGTTGTCCAGTTCAAAGACTACAGCGCTGCGCTGTTCAAATTCACCGATCGCCTGACTGATGGCATCGATCAATTGTCCCTGTTCGATGGACAGTCGTGAGCAGGCGATCAGTTCCCGGGTCTGTCGATAGGCACACTGGGCCTGGTGGCACAGGTCTTCACTTATTTCTGCCAGTTCAGGTTCTGCTTTGCGCTTGCACTGGTCGGCAAGCCGGGAGGCTTTAATTCGCATATAGCCGAGAATCTGGGCCATTGAGTCGTGCAGCTCGGCAGCATGGGCTGCTTTTTCTGACGAAATGGCGGCACTTATCCGGGATTGCTGACGGTACCAGCCTCCCAGGCCTGCGTTCAGCGCTTCAGCAACCGGACCCGATATCCGGTTAATCTGCTCACTTTCCGGAAGTCTCTCTTTGAAACACAGCACCATCCAGCAGGCCGGATGGTTGATATCAAAGGGTAGCTGCAAAGCGTGAACCGATAATGAACTGCCGGGTAGTTTATAACGCAGTTCATTGGCATCGTGCACGCTGTGTTCGGTGAGCTGATAGCGGAGTTGTCCCGCAAGCCCTATCGGAGGGGTTATTGTCGATGCGTGCAACAGCTGATCCCTGTGGGGTGATGGCACTCCGATAAGAAAGATGTCAGCGTCAAGATGGAAGCTGACATAACTTTGTAGTCGGTTGAGAGTCTGTTCCAGGCTTTGCCGGATATCATCACTACAGGCCAGATCAACCACCAGTTGAGTCAGGGCTGGCGCGCAGACAGTCTCTTTTTGTTTCGCCGGTTGCTCGCGCAATAACCATGGGAAATTGTGCATCCACAGTGGAATCGATACCGCCATTCTAACCTCCTTACAGCTCGTCTTCCTGTGAGGGAAGCGTTCAGTTACGCAATGCGCAGTTATGAAGTGCTCTGTTATCACGTGCTCTGTTATTAGGTAATTAGTAAGCAGCATCTGTGCCACAGATGGCCGGGTACTCACAATGGATTACTCCTTCCTGATGATTGCGCCTGAAATCACTATGAGTAAATATTTTTAACCATCAAGAAACAATGTTTTGGCATCTGGTCTGCCGCTTCATCGGTTTGTTGAGTGCACCAGAATGGTTCCGGTCAACTGCTGCTGCACTCTGATGACGCTGAACAGAGGGTGTAAATGCCTTGCTAAATAGTGAATGGGGAATCTGTATGACGATTCAGCAACAATGTGCTCAGGATGCATTAAACAAAAGTAGCTCCCCCCGGTGGTATCGGGTTGAGGGACAGGGGGCTCTGCGTCTTGATCTGCATGTTGGAGACAGCGTTTGTATCACCTCGGCGGACAGCAATCAGGGATGTGAACTGCTGTTTATTGATGCCCAGGGCCAGCCTCTGGACTCATATCTGGCGCAAAATGATCTTGTCAAAGTATGTGCCGATAAAGCAGAGGGGGCTCTGGCTCAGTTAGATCAGCAGAGTGATTCGGCGTTACGCTTAAATGAGCTGTTACTGGCATGGGGCATCGGCGAGCAGGCTTTACAGCAGGCATTCCGCTTTGAGGCGCAGGCACTGCCTGACTTTGAAGTAACGCAGGAGGCCACTCTGATTGTTCTCTGTTGTGGCAGGGATATGCAGGTAGCTGATCAGTCTCCGGTGACTGAACTGCAGGTCGCACACTATACGGTGGCCGAAAGCAGCCTGCCACAGCCACTGGCGAGCCCCCGTAGTGAGTTTCGTGTGCCTCGCTGCAGTGCGACGAGCTATGAAGTAAAAGCCGGCGAGTGGATTCAGATTATTGATGTTGAGGGCAAGCAGTGCAGTGACTTTATTGCTTTCGATGCCGTAGCGCTGAAGGAGGGGAGAGAGGAACCTCTGGATGGGGTAGCGACCCGCACTCTGAACGGTCTGACGCTGCCGCAACCGGGGTTGCACTCAAAATTTACCGATGCCCGGCAGCAAACCATGCTTGAGGTGGTGCAGGACACAGTTGGCCGTCACGACAGCTTTCTGTTTGCCTGTAACAGCAAATATTATGAAGACAGCGGTTATTTCGGTCATATCAACTGTACTGAAAACTTTAACCGCAGTCTGAGCCGTTACGATATCGCTCCCCGTGCAGGCTGGCCTGCAATCAACTTCTTTTTTAACACGAGTGCCGGAGATTGCGGCACCATTGGCTTTCAGGAGCCCTGGTCGCGAGCCGGTGACTACGTACTGTTAAGGGCTAGCCGCGATCTGATCTGTGCTTCATCCGCCTGTCCCGATGATATCGATCCGGCCAATGGCTGGAATCCGACCGATATTCATATTCGCATCTATCCCGCAACCTGTGAGTTTCCCCGTTCAGTGGGATACCGGATAACACCAGAGGAACAATCCCGTATGACTAAGCCGACCGGTTTCCATGGCCGAACCTCCGCCCTGACCAAGCACTTTACTGAGTACCGGGGCTACTGGGTGGCTGCAGAATATCAGAACTATGGTGCCAGAGCTGAATACCTGGCCTGTCGGGAGCGGGTTGCCGTCATTGACCTGACGCCGCTGCGAAAGTTTGAAGTGTTGGGACCTGATGCAGAAACGCTGCTGCAGTATGCCCTGACGCGTAATGTTTGTCGAATGGCGATTGGTGAGGTGGTGTACTCAGCCGTGTGTCACAGCACCGGCGGCATGATCGATGACGGTACCCTGTTCCGGCTGGGGCAGCACGCGTTTCGCTGGATCTGTGGTGATTCCTATTGCGGTATCTGGTTACGCCAGTTAGCAAAGGAAAAGGGATTGCAGGTGCAGGTGAGGGAATCAACGGATCAGATACATAACGTTGCAGTGCAGGGACCACAAAGCCGTAACCTGTTACAGCAAATTATCTGGAACGGAGAAGCCTGCACGCCCGTGTCTGAGTTGGGGTGGTTCCGCTTTATGACCGGTCGGCTGGATGGTCCGGATGGTATTCCGGTGATGATATCCCGTACCGGCTATACCGGGGAGCTGGGCTTTGAAGTCTGGTGTCATCCCGCGAAGGCCGAACAGGTGTGGGATCGTATCTGGGAAACCGGTGAGCCGTATGGCATCGCTCCGCTGGGATTTGATGCACTGGATATGCTGCGCATCGAAGCGGGTCTGATCTTTGCCGAGCATGAGTTTTGTACAGAAACCAACCCTTATGAGGCGGGTATCGGCTTTACGGTTCCCCTGAAAACGAAGACCGATGATTTTGTCGGGCGTGAAGCGATAGCCGCTCAGAACCCTGCCAGTCGTAAAAAGCTGGTGGGCTTAATTATCAATAGTCAGGAACCTGTCAGTCACGGTGATGCTGTCTTTAATGGTCGCTTTCCCGTCGGTGTTATCACCAGTTCAACCTATTCGCCAGCGACTAAAAATCAGATCGCTCTGTGTCGGATTGAGCCACAGTTTTCTGAGTCCGGTACGGCGTTGGAAGTCGGTCAGCTGGATGGCCAGCGTAAGCGGATACCGGTCAGCGTCACCTCATTACCTTTCTATGATCCGGAGCGAACCCGGGTCAGAAGTTAATACACCACGTTCACTAACCAGAGGAGTAAGTTCTGAATCACAAATAGCCGAAGGAGGTTTTGCCTGACCCTGAATGATGCACTGCACCAAACGAGAGCGATTTAAAGCAATTATTTAAAACCAATAAAATGCCTGATAAATTTTAATTAATTGATTTTAAAGATAAAAGTCTTCGTTTGGTATGAAAAATGCTTTTCTTTAAGGGAAATAAAGTTTACTGGTAATAAATGGCTTTACAGCTACAAAAGCTACAGTTCTAACTAAACACGAAGAAAATTTAACAGATGAGAGGTTTCAGCAATGGAGCAGACAGCCCCAACACTTGCAGAGTTACAAACTCTGATTGAGATGACGGGCACCATCAATATGGAAGTTTTCTATTGGTGGTGTACCGGCCTGATGGTAATTATCCATGCAGGTTTTCTGGCGTATGAGATGGGTGCATCCCGCCTGAAGAACGCACTGGCTTCCGGTGTGAAAAATATTCTGGCATTCGCCTTTATTATCCCCACCTTCTTTTTCTTTGGCTGGTGGATCTATCTGGCAATGTATAACGGTTTTACCCCGGATTATGAAGCGGCCGCAGCCGGTCTGCCCTGGTCCACTAATATGGGGCCTAACCTGGCCGATAATGCCAGCGGTATCTTCTGGGGAGCATTCGTACTGTTCGCTGCAACGACGGCATCGATTTTTTCGGGTGCGGTGATCGAGCGTATCCGCATGAGTTCCTTCCTGATTCTGGCGATTATTCTGGGGTCTGTTGTCTGGATTCTGGGGGCTTCCTGGGGCTGGCACCCAACCGGCTGGCTGACCGTTGAGTGGGGCTTCCATGACTTTGGTGCGGCAGGTTGCGTACACATGGTTGCTGGTTTCTTTGCGTTGGGTGTCACCATCAATCTGGGGCCACGTATTGGTCGTTTCCTGGCAGATGGCACTGTGGTCGATATTAAAGGTCACAGCATGCCGATGACTATTATCGGTCTGATGCTGATTATCGTGGGTTTCTTCGGTTTCCTCGGTGGTTGTATCATCTATGCAGGCAGCGCTCAGTGGACCACTATTTTCGGTACCCCGGTGACGCTGTCGGCGGTTAGCTTCAATACTCTGATGGCATTCTCCGGCGGTATTATCGGTGCTTATTTTGTGACCCGTCAGCCATTCTGGATGATGTCCGGGGCACTGGCCGGTATTTTCTCTGCGGCCCCGGGTCTGGATCTTTACTACCCACCTCTGGCATTCCTGCTGGGTATTACCGGCGGTGTTGTTGCACCTCTGGCGGATAAGTTCATCACTAAGACGTTCAAAGTGGATGATGCGGTCGGTGCTTTCGCGGTTCACGGTGTTGGTGGTCTGATCGGTATTGTCGGCCTGGGTATCTTTGCCAGTGGTTTCCCGAATGTAATCGATGGTGCGCCTGATGTTTCCTTCACCGGTCAGCTGATGAGTGCCGGGGTTATGGCGCTGCTGGGCTTTGTACCAGGCTTCGGACTGTCCTACGTGATGGCGAAGATGAACTTCCTGCGAGTTCCGCCTAAAGCTGAAGAGATGGGACTGGATATTGTTGAGGTGCCTCTGGAAGCGTATCCGGAATCGGTACCTGCATATTCTTCAGAGATTCCGGCAACTAAAGTGACAGTAACTGCAAGCGCTTAAGGAGAAAGAGTATGAATACAAGTCCGATTACGACCTGGGAAGGTGCTGAAGCATATTTTACCTTTGCTGACAGTCCAACCGCGATGGTGGTTATTCTGGGGCTGGCGGTGCTGGTCACTGCCGGTGCCATCGTTGCCAGTGTTCTTCATGAAAATCACACTTATATCGACTATAAGTAGTGTTATACCGTCCGGGGTCGCCTGAAGCGGCCCCGGACTTTTTTCGGTTATTCAATTTCAATTCCTGTTTATCTGAAAAATGCTTTGTGGAGACCGATCTGTCATGACAGGTTATTCAGCAACCGCAGGTCAGCAGCGCTGGCAGTTTACTGATCTTAAAGATCTTCTGGCTAAAGCAACGCCGCTGCGTTCGGGTGATTGTCTGGCGGGACTCGCTGCGGGCTCTTCACGCCAGCGAGTTGCTGCGCAGATGGCTCTGGCCGACCTTCCACTGAAGACTTTTTTAAATGAACAGGTTATCTCTCCCGAAACGGATGAAGTCAGCCAACTGATTATTGACAGCCATGATCCGCTGGCCTTTGCGCCAGTCTCTCATCTGACTGTCGGTGATTTCAGAAACTGGCTGTTGTCAGATCAGGCCGATAGCGTAACGCTGAAGCGGCTGACGATGGGGCTTACACCGGAAATGGTGGCAGCGGTATCCAAGCTGATGCGGGTGCAGGATCTGATTCTGGTGGCATCCAGGTGTCGCAACGAAACCGCCTTTCGTAACTCTCTTGGGGGTAAAGGGGTTTTATCGACCCGACTACAGCCGAACCATCCGGTGGATGATCCGGCAGGTGTGGCGGCCAGTATTCTTGATGGCCTGATGTATGGTAGCGGCGATGCGGTGATCGGCATCAATCCGGCCACGGATAACTATGCGGCGGTGACCGAACTGTTAAAAATGCTCGACGATATCATCGAACATTACGCCATTCCGACGCAGTCCTGCGTGCTGACCCATGTGACCAATCAGATCGAAGCGATTAACCGGGGTGTGCCGATAGATCTGGTATTCCAGTCG
Organism: Amphritea atlantica; assembly: GCA_024397875.1. Taxonomy (NCBI): domain Bacteria; kingdom Pseudomonadati; phylum Pseudomonadota; class Gammaproteobacteria; order Oceanospirillales; family Oceanospirillaceae; genus Amphritea; species Amphritea atlantica. The sequence goes on along the minus strand of CP073344.1, from coordinate 2,426,782 downwards.
ATCGCCGGCACTCAGGCGGCCAACGACAGTTTTGGTATTAATCTGTCGATGCTGGCCGAAGCGAATCAGGCAGCACGTGAGCTGAAGCGCGGCAGTGTCGGCAACAATGTGATGTACTTTGAAACCGGACAGGGCAGTGCACTATCGGCCAATGCCCATCACGGTGTCGATCAGCAGACCTGTGAAGTCCGCGCCTACGCTGTCGCCCGGCATTTTGATCCGTTGCTGGTGAATACGGTAGTGGGCTTTATCGGTCCTGAATATCTCTACGATGGGAAGCAGATTATCCGCGCGGGACTGGAGGATCATTTTTGCGGCAAGTTGCTGGGGCTGCCGATGGGTTGCGATATCTGTTACACCAATCATGCAGAGGCGGATCAGGATGATATGGATATGCTGCTGACCCAGATGGCGGTGGCCGGTATCAACTTCATTATGGGGATTCCGGGAGGCGATGACATTATGCTCAACTACCAGACCACATCCTTTCATGATGCATTGTATATTCGTGAGGTATTGGGTCTGCGTCCTGCACCGGAGTTTGACCGGTGGTTGCAGCAGGTCGGTATTACCCAGGCCTCCGGTCGACTGGCAGACACTATGCCGGAAACCTTTAGTGGCCTGCTGACGAAGCTATAGCGGTCGGTTAAGGAGCTGTGTGATGAATGAGATAACGAAAACGGAGCAACATTCGCCTGTTACTGAAAATCCCTGGCGTCAGCTACGTCGTTATACCGATGCCCGGATAGCTCAGGGGCGCAGCGGGGTGAGCCTGCCGACTAAGGCGCTGCTGGAATTTCAGATGGATCATGCCAGTGCCCGGGACGCGGTTCATATTGCGCTTAAAACCGAAGCGCTGGCTGAGCAACTGAAGTCTGCAGGGTATGATGCCATCACACTGCACAGCCGGGCTGCTGACAGAACTGAATACCTGCAGCGTCCCGATCTCGGAAGGCGGCTGGATCTGCGTTCCGTTGAACAGCTGGAGGAATACCGACAGCAGCATCCGGAAAGTGCCAGTGTCGCCGTTGTTATTGCCGATGGACTCTCCTCGATGGCAGTACAGAGCCATGCGATGGCGATGACTCAGGCAGTATTATCCCGTTTGGAAAACCGCGGGCTGAAAAGTGCACCGGTCACTATTGTTAGTCAGGGGCGGGTTGCGGTGGGTGATGAGGTCGGCGAGCTTCTCGGGGTTGAGCTGCTTATTCTGCTGGTGGGTGAGCGTCCCGGACTCAGTTCACCCGATAGCCTGGGAATCTACTTTACCTTCCGGCCTCAGGTGGGGTTAACCGATGCCCGGCGCAACTGTATCTCAAATGTTCGTCCTGCGGGTATGAGCATCGCAGCGGCAACCGATAAACTGATCTGGCTGATCGATGAATCTCAACGGTTACAGTGTTCCGGTGTTGGCCTGAAAGATCAGTCGGTTTCTGCAACTATTAAGCAAACCCATAAGAACTTCCTGCTGCCCTGATACATATTGTCAGGATGGCGGTTTAACATTTCACACCCCCAAAAACCAGTGACGTCCTCCTCCGATGTCGCTGGTTTTTCGTTTCTACTGCGAATCTATCAGGTCTCTGAATGGTGCATCTCGGCGTGCAGCGTGTTGTTGCAATGCCCTGAAATTGTGCGTCGTTGTTGGGGGGATGTTCTAAATATTCATATAAGTGCATGAATTTAAATAATAAAAATATGTTGGCATGAAAATTACATATTCCTGTTAAGAATATAATATTCTCTATAAAAGACGAGTGAAACGATGAAACTATTAACAGCCATTATCCGGCCGAACATTCTGCAAGAGGTGAGAGAGCCTTTGCTGGCCATTGGCGTGTGTGGCCTTACTGTCACCGAAGCCAGGGGATATGGGCGCCAGCAGGGTCACACCGAACTTTATCGGGGCGCAGAGTACCGTGTCAGTTTTGTACCCAAAATAAAGTTGGAAATCGCGCTTGACGATGCACTGCTGGATCAGGCAGTCGAGGTGATATCCGGGGTGGCCAAAACCGGGCGTTTTGGCGACGGCAAGCTGTTTATTGCAGAGCTTGATCAGGTTTTAAGACTTCGCACCGGTGAGTCCGGTGTATTCGCATTATAGGAGAAACAGATGAGTAATCTACCGATTGAACTGTCATACGCGCTCGACACATTCTACTTTCTGATGTGTACCGTGCTGGTGATGTGGATGGCCGCAGGCTTTGCCATGCTTGAAGCCGGCCTTGTCCGGAGCAAGAACACCGTTGAAATTCTGAATAAGAACGCTTTGCTTTATGGTATCGCCTGTATTGCCTATCTGTTGGTGGGTTACAACATTATGTATCCGGCTGATCCGATCAGCCCGTACATCCCCGGTCTGGAGTTCCTGCTGGGTACCGACAACACAACTGAAGCCGTGATTGCGGGTGGCGATGACGCCCCGTATTACTCCAGCATGGCCGACTTTATCTTCCAGGCGGTATTTGCTGCAGCAACCATGTCGATTGTTTCAGGTGCAGTGGCTGAGCGGATGCGCCTCTGGCCATTCCTGATTTTTGCGGTAATTATGGTCTCTGTTATCTACCCGGTAGAGGGATACTGGAAATGGGGTGGTGGCTTCCTGGATGAGCTGGGTTTCCAGGATTTTGCCGGATCAGTTGTCGTTCATATGGCGGGTGCCGCAGCAGCACTGGCGGCGGTAATCCTGGTGGGACCACGGAAAGGTAAGTATGGCCCTAACGGTGAAGTACGGGCAATTCCCGGTGCTAATCTGCCGATGGCGACGCTGGGTATGTTTATCCTGTGGATGGGGTGGTTCGGGTTCAATGGCGGTTCTGAACTCAAAATAGCGAATGTTGAAGAGGCCAACGCGGTTGCTAAAATATTCGTTAATACCAACGCAGCCGCTGCTGCAGGTATGGTGGTGGCAGCCCTGTTTGCCCGTGCTTTGTTCGGTAAGACCGACCTGACAATGACCATTAACGGTGCTTTGGCGGGGCTGGTTGCGATTACCGCAGAACCACTGCTGCCGGATGCGGGTACGGCTTCACTGATCGGTGCCGTGGGTGGCCTGGTTGTGGTGGCTTCAGTACTGGCACTGGATAAGCTCAAGCTGGATGATCCGGTTGGTGCAATTTCGGTGCATGGTGCTGCCGGTATCTGGGGGATTTTTGCGGTACTGATTAGTAATGCTGACGCAACCTTTATGGGCCAGTTGATTGGTACGGCAGTCACCTTTGCATGGATGTTCATCGCTTCTTTCATCGTGCTGCTGCTTATTAAAGCCGTCATTGGCCTGCGTGCCAGCGAGGAAGAGGAGATGGAAGGTATGGATGTCTACGAGTGTGGTATGGAAGCTTATCCGGAATTTACGTCAGGTAAATAACCTTATATAGGATTCAGTCACGCTTTTGAAAAGCCATCTGTTTGTCAGCAGGTGGCTTTTTTGTATCTGTGCGTTTCGATTTCTGGTGATTACGCCTGTTGCTGAATAAAGGCAGAGGCTTATATTTTTTCTCACAGATTAAATAAATAATATTTCTCCGCTATAAAACTCATATAATCATCAGCATCACCCAAGCCTGGTCACTGCGGTCAGGCGAATTTAAGCGGTGCAGCACTTTCGTCCGGTATAACAGGTTATTTAGGAGAAGATAGTGACCTATTGTGTGGGTATCAGAACAAACGAGGCAACCATAATGATTTCTGACTCCCGCACCAGTGCCGGGGTGGATAACATTAGTACCTATAGCAAAATGTGGCGCTATGGTATTCCCGGTGCGCGCCAGTTTGTCATCTGCAGCGCGGGAAATCTGGCCACCACCCAGGCGGTGATCACTGCGATTGAACGGGATATTAAGAACACAGCAGAAACCAGTTTGCTGACCGTTACTGATATGCATCAGGCGGCTGAATATATCGGAAACATCAGCGCTGTGGTTCAGGAAAAGGCCGGCGGCGGGGCTGTTTTTGAAGCGACTTTTCTGCTGGCCGGGGAAATTCTCGGGTCGGTCAGCGGTCTCTATATGATCTATGCGCGGGGGAACTTTATTGCCAGTTCGCGTCAGGTGCCGTATCTGCAAATCGGTGAAATAAAATATGGTAAACCTATTCTGGACCGGGTGATTCAGGAAAGCACCACGATTGACCGGGCGATTGTTTGCGGCCTGATATCGATGGATGCCACGTTGAAAAGTAATCTGACGGTGGGTCCTCCTATTGAACTGTATATTCTTCAGCATGGCAGCCTCTCTTTAGGACGTTACCGCTCATTCGGCGAGGAAGATGAATATATGCGTGACCTGCGTAAACTCTGGAATAAAGAGATGGAAAGCGCTGTGGATGCTATGCCGAGGTTAACGCTGAGTTGATAGCAGAACCCCTGTTACCGTCACAACAAAAAATGCAGCCACCGGGCTGCATTTTTTGTATCTGGAACGGCAAAACACTGCTTCAAGTCAGGGTTTTGCCGCAGAAGTTGAGTAAACTGAGTAGTTGTTTACAGAGGCAGACAGACGTTATTGCTATCAATGCAACCGTCCTGATTGAGGTATCCAGATGAAAATAGCAGTCGCCAGCAGAGATGGAATTTCGGTCGCCGGGAATATAAGTAAGTGTAAGAGTTGGATGATTTTTCAATCAGACGCTGTCGGGTTTGGGCTGATGGATCAGCGGCAGATAAAGCTGGTAGAGATGATCGTGTTACCCAGAGAACAGGTGTTCCAGTACTACCTGGATGATATGCCTCACCCGTTAGCGGACTGTGATGGGGTCGTTGGCGCCAGTGCCGATGATGGTTTTGTCAGCCGGATGGCTCTGCGGGGTATCAATGCCATGTTGACGACTGAAGCGGATCCGGTAAAAGCGGTTGCTGATTATCTGAATGAGCAGATGGCTCCGCCGAAGTCCCGACCGATTAGCGGGCGGGTGAATAACGTCCGTAGTACGCTCGCTTCACATAACGGTTAAGGGTTATCTGCGGCGGGAAGCCCTGAGTTTTACCATTCCGAGACTCTCTTTCCGGGCTGTTCCATAGCTTTGGCTGCTGCCGCGCTCTTTTTTCCGATCTATTTTTCAGAGCTATTTTTCCGAGTTATTATTAAGAGTAGCTTTTTCTGTTGCTCTTCTTTTAAGGCGCTTTATTTTAAGATGCCTTATTAAAAGTGCTTTGTTCAAAGTACTTTTTTTAAAGTTTCTTTCCTTAACTGTTGTTTTAAACCTTCAGTTAAAATACCTCAGTTTTACCCGGTCGCTAAGCGAAAAATATCGGTCGTAAAGACCGCTACCAATCAGTAAAGATACGCTAGAATGGAGGTTATCTCTTGCTGTAGCGATCGCTGCACCCGCTTTATGTAAATTGATGGAGAGTGAAGCGCTATGACCCCAGATTTTTGTATCGGTATTATTGGTGGCACTGGTCAGCTTGGCTCCGCTATTGCACATGGATTGCTTCGCAACCGGTTTATTGCACCCGAGCGGCTGTGGATCTCCAGTCGTTCGAATAATGTCACCGCTTTTGCGTCTGAGGAACCCACAACCGGGTCAGCCGAATCAGGTGCGGCAATTCAGTTTACGACCTGCAATCAGGATCTTATAGACCACTGTGATGTTGTGATTATTGCGGTACCGCCACCGCTGCTAGCGGCTCTGGATATCAACGTAGAGTCACACAACGGTGTGCTTATCTCCGTGATTGCGGGTGTCACCATTGCGCAGCTGCAGCACTACACCGGGGCTAAGCGGGTGATACGGGCGATGTCCAATCCGGCGGCGGGAAAAGGGCTGGCTTACTCTCCCTGGTGTGCCAGCAGTGAGGTGACTGCTGAAGATCGTCGGGCGACTCTGGCGTTGTTTAACGCGGTTGGGCAGACCGATGAAGTCACGAGTGAGGATCAGATTGATCAGTTCACCGCGCTGATCGGTCCGGTGCCGGGGTTTGTCGCCTATTATGCTGACTGTATGGTGGACTATGCCGTTAACGCCGGTATTGATCCGCTAATCGCGGAACGGGCGATACGTCAGCTTTTTCATGCCAGCGGTGTTGTGCTGGCTACCGCAGAGGCTTCGCCAGCGGAGCAGGTTAAGGCTATGATTGACTATGCAGGGACCACCGCAGCGGGGTTAAATGCGATGCAGGCTTCACCACTGGCCGATGCTATCGCAGAAGGGCTGGAAGCCGCTTACAAAAAAGCACAGGTCATTTCGTCTACTGATCAGTCTGGTCAGTAAAGCGGGCCGTTTTATATAAGGTATTTGTATGGCAGGTGGCTGGGCGCGTGATGGCGCCGTTCAGGATCAGATTGATGCCAGTGTTGAAGATGCAGTCGCACTGGCCCGTAGTCGCTTAAATGCGGGCGCCAGTGTGGCTGAAAGCTTAACCCACTGTGAAGAGTGCGATAACCCTATTCCAGAGAAACGTCGCGAGGCGATCCCCGGTATCCGCCTGTGTATCAAATGCCAGGCTGAAGCTGAAAAGCAGCAGCTTAGTTCGGGAAGTATTAATCGCCGGGGCAGTAAAGACAGCCAGTTAAGGTAGCCCGTCTGAATCCCTGAAACGTGTCTCTGAAATCGGGGCAGGTTTAACATCTCAGTGAATAACCTGCCCCTCTTTCGATTCAGAGATCTTTTACCAGCCGTAACGCATCGTAGATTGCCGCATGGGTATTGCGCGCCGATACGGCATCGCCGATACGGTATAAGCGGAATTTACCTTCGCTGTTTTTTTCCAGCGTCTGGGGGCTGCCAGCAATCAGGTCGCTATAGTTCACTTCGCCCAGATTAACGGAGTGGGGTTTTAGATCGAAATACAGGTCGTCCAGCGGCAGGGTGCCGTGGTTGATCACCACCTGATCGATCCGGCGGCTCTGACTGAAATCGCGGCTGCCGTCATCGTAGTCACTGCCGACGGTAGCCACCAGATCATTGCCGTCACGGGTCACCGAGTGCAGCCGGTAGGTGACCGTAAAGGTGACCTCCTTTTGCTGCAGGGTGCGCATATACGGTACCAGGTTCATCGCCATCACCTCTGGAGCAAAGCTGCGATCCGGCGTCATAATTTCGACTCTGGCGCCGCTGTTGGCGATGACCTCCGCCGCCTGCAGCGCCGCGTGGTCACCGGCATCATCGTACAGCAGCACATTGGTGCCGGGCTTGACGCTACGGGAGATAATATCCCAGGTCGAAACCACCAGTTCATTGCCGCTATTCAGTACTTCGGTATCAGGCAGACCACCGGTAGCGATAATCACTTCATCGGGATCTTCCGCTAATACGGTGTCGGCTTCGGCATAGGTATTGAAGTGGAAGCTGACGCCCATCGCTTCACACTGCTGCATACGCCAGTCGATAATACTGATCATCTCATGGCGGCGGGGGCTCTGGGAGGTCAGAAGAATCTGGCCACCGGCATCACTGGCGGCTTCAAAAACGACCACTTCATGGCCTCGTTCTGCGGCGACCCGCGCGGCTTCCAGGCCTCCGGGGCCGGCACCTACAATGACAATCTTTTTACGCTGCTGTGCTTTTTGAATCTCGTGCGGCATGCTGAGTTCACGGCCGGTGGCGGCGTTATGGATACAGAAGGCCGCACCGCCCTGATAGATCCGGTCAAGACAGTAGTTGGCGCCGACACAGGGGCGAATACTGTCCTCTTTGCCGGCGATGATCTTGCGCACGATATGGGGATCGGTCATATGCGCCCGGGTCATACCCACCATATCGACCTTGCCGCTGGCGATAGCATAACGTGCGGTGGCAACATCGGGAATCTTCGCCGCATGGAAGACCGGAAAGTCGGTTGCCGAGCGGATCTCACCGGCAAAATCCAGATGCGGTGAGTTACGCATCCCCTGAATCGGGATCACATCGGTCAGACCGGCATCGGTGTCGATGTGGCCACGCACGACGTTGAGAAAGTCGACCATGCCACTGTCTTTCAGGCGTTGAGAAATTGACAGACCGTCATCAGCGTTCAGACCTCCCGGCAGCATCTCATCGCCGGTATAGCGCAGGCCGACAATAAATTCATTACCCACTCTTTGGCGGATCGATTTCAGCAGATCGAAGGTAAACCTGAGACGGTTATCCAGGTCGCCTCCGTAAGGCCCCTCCAGGGTATTGGTCAGGGGGGACCAGAACTGATCCATCAGATGACCGTAAGCCTGCAATTCTATGCCATCCAGGCCAGCGGCATACATGCGTTCAGCGGCGTCGGTGTAGTCTTTGATGATGCGATCGATATCCCAGTCTTCAATCTTTTTCGGGAATGCTTTATGCGAGGGTTCACGGTGATGCGATGGCGATACTGCCGGTAACCACTCGCCTTTATCCCAGCGGGTACGGCGCCCCAGATGTGTCAGTTGAATCATCACTGCCGTGCCATGCTCATGACACTCGTCCGTCAGATCTTTCATCCAGGGCACAATTTCATCTTTATATACCAGCAGGTTATCGAATACCGGTGGACTATCCAGCGAAACTGCAGCAGAGCCGGCGGTCATTGTCAGCGCGACCCCCGCTTTGGCCCGTTCAACGTGATAGGCACGATAGCGTTTTGTCGGCATGCCGTTTTCTGAGTAGGCCGGCTCATGAGAGGTGATCATAATACGGTTACGCAGACGAAGATGTTTGAGTTGATAGGGTTGCAGTAGTGGATCGTTGGACATTTCAGCCCCTCCGGTTAAGTTCACAATGACTCAGTAGAGTAAAAAATAGCTATAATGTACATACATGTCAATTAATTGTTCATTGGTGTTTTTTGGCTGTATCTCTCTTGCAAAAATGATTCTGGCCAGAGAAAAAACGCGCATAAAAGTCGATTGGTTTACATCGCTTCGACACTTATGTACATTTCATCAGCGTGGCCGGGCTATCCGGCTGTGTCAGAACAGAGGAAATATCCGCACCCTATGAGTAGTGAAAATGAAACTAACAGTGCTGAAACGCCCGCAGCCAGCGGGTGGCGTGGCTCGGCGGACCTCTGGTTACAGGCTGCCTACGATACTGTGATCGAGACCGGGGTTGATGCTGTGCGTATTCAGCCGCTGGCTAAAAAGCTGAAGCTGTCCCGTACCAGTTTTTACTGGTTTTTTAAGGATCGTAATGAGCTGCTCAATGCCTTACTGACGATGTGGCGGGAAAAAAATACCGGTAATCTGGTGGCTCAGTCGGAGGCCTATGCTGAGACGATTGCCGAAGCCATTCTGAATGTATTTGATTGCTGGTTGAGTCAGGATCTGTTTGATTCCCAGTTTGAATTTGCTGTCCGCAGCTGGGCACTGCAATCCGCCGAGGTAGCTGAGCAGATCGGTCTGGCAGATGAGACCCGTCTGGAGGCATTGCGGCAGATGTTTATCCGCTTCGGTTTTGATCCTCAAAAAGCCGATGTTCGCGCGCGCACCATCTATCTGACCCAGATCGGTTATATCTCAATGAAATCCGATGAAGATATCTCTACCCGATTGCAGCGGATCTCTGACTATGTCGAGATCTTTACCGGGCAGACGCCTGAATCCCGCGAACTGGAGCGCTTCTATGCGCGACATAAACAGGCAGGGGACGACTGAACATCGGGTTCTGAGGGAGTTTATATCCCTCCTAAAATCAAACGCGCTTGCTGGCGGCAGGATGATAAAATCTGCTGTACCTGTTGTTTATCCTCAATGGTTCTCGAAACCGCTACAGCACCGATGATCATTGATGTGAGCGAGAGAACATCCTGCGCATCTTTAACGGCGTCTCTGCCTGCATAGTCCAGAATCAGTTGATTCATTCTGCTATATACCTGGGCATAGGTTTTATTGGTTTCTTTATCCCGGGAGACGATATCGGTTGCCAGAAAAGCCAAAGGGCAGGGTCTTTCTCCATACACATGTTCAATACTCAGATAGCCATCCAGCAATACGCTTAGCCACTCGCGGGATGATAGTCCTTCAGGTTTTATATCTGCGAGTTTGCTGTTTGACGCGGCAAACTTCAGCGCTTTTTTATACAGTTCTGATTTACTTCTGAAATGTCCGTAAAAAGCACCACGGGTTAATGAGCAGTCCTGCATCACCGTATCCACCGTAACGTTGTCAAAGCCTTTGGTTGAAAATAACCGGTAGGCGCTTTGCAGAATTTTCTCTCTGCTTTTCTGTTTATGTTCACGTGAGTAAGGCATGCCGAATTTAATCCATGGAAAGCTAAATATGATCTTTATCATATATAGATTGTTGTTAGCATCAAGGTTTTCATCTAAGGGATATCTGAACCATGATCTATGCCATGTTTGCAGTCACTGTGCTAACCATTTTAATCGGCTTCTGTGCGGTAAGAGCGAGAATTACAAGTGTGCGTAACGGCGCGGTTCCGGCGGGTTATTTCAAGCTGATGCAGGGCGAGGCCGTGCCTGAAGTGCTTATAAAAACCGGACGATGTTACAACAACATGTTTGAGGTTCCCTGTCTCTTTTACGTGGTGTGTACCCTGTATATCGTATCAGGAACAGAGAGTGTTGCCGGTCTGTTCTTCGCCTGGTTTTTTGTTATCCTCAGGTCAGCCCAGGCGTATGTTCACCTGACCAGCAATAAGGTCAGGTATCGCATGTATCTCTACGGCGGAGGAATTTTATGTGTATTGCTGTTATGGATAAATCTGCTTATTGAATGGGCATAGATAAGCGTGAAATGGTTGGGGACGTACATGTTTTCAGCAGAAAGTTTTTCATGCTGTCCCTTCAAACCGGTCTTTATCAGCTTCTGCGGCGAGAACTAAATAGTCAAACAGTGCTTTAACGCGTGCGTTTCTGCGCATATCTTCATGGGTCGCAACCCATAATTCGCCAACCGGTTTGGTTAATGGTGTCATTACCGGCCTAAGATTCCGCCATTGGGAACCCAGCAGGCATGGAAGAGGTACCAGTAGATCGCTTTGTGCTGCTAGTTCTGCATTTATTATAAGGCTACTGGAGCTGATACTTTCTATGCTATGGGGTATTACCTCATCAAACCATTTACTGGCGGGTCCTCCAATCCAGTTGACAAATCCAAGCCCGGACAGTGAGGCTAAATTCTGAATTTTACCAACAGACCTCGATGTTTCTTTGCTGGCATATATTCCCCAGCGGATAGTTGCAATCTTTCTTGCAACAAGGGTTTCTTCCTCTGGCCTTTTGGGACGCAGTGCAAGATCTGCTTCCCGGCCGGCGAGGCTTAATAAATGATCATCTGACAGGATTTCAACGTTTATGCGTGGGTGAACGGTATGAAATGCGGGCAGATGTCTGGCGAGGAAGCTAATAGCAAGCGCATCAGTTGCTGTGATTCGTAAAACACCGGTTAGCTTCTGGTCGCGACCAGAAATGATGCGATCAGCATTCAGTGCTTCATATTCCATTCGTTCGGCTGCGCGTATAAGTTCGACCCCGGTATCCGTAGGTTCATAGCTGCCTCGTAGCCGGTCAAATAATCGTGTTCCCAGTTTATCCTCAATTCGTTCAAGGCGACGAAATACTGTAGATAGTGTGACTTTCAGGTTAGCTGCTGCGCCGGGTAAACCGCGGGCACGTGCTATAGCTAATACAAGACGGTAATCATCCCAGGTTGTCATAAGCTTGCATTTTTGTAAGTTTGATTATCAATATTACAACTATACTTGCGTTAATGTAATTATTATCTTTGCAGGCACCTATTAAGTTATTGCCATTTAGGAGTCTGTAATGAAAGAAATTCACATTTTGGGCGGAGGTTTTGCGGGAGTCTGGGCTGCAATGAGTGCCGCTGCAGAACGTAATTCCGAGTCTGCTGAAATGATCAGCATCGAATTAGTCAGTAAGACGCCTGACCTGATCATTCGTCCTCGACTTTATCAGGGGGCAAGTCAGGCTTTGAGTGTGCCCTTAGCACCTCTGATGAAAGAGATTGGCGTTAATTTTCGAGTGGCTGAAGTTAGAAAAATTGATGCTGAAGTAGGTAGATATCGTTGCTCTGGTGGAGAGGAGCGTGAATATGATCGTCTTATTCTTGCAACAGGGAGCGAACTGAAACATTTGCCTATATCAGGTATGCAAGAGTACACCTGGTCAATAGATAACTTTGAAGATACTGAAAGGCTGGACTTCCATCTTGACCAGCTTACGTCTGACGACCCCGCTGAAAATACGATTGTGATTATTGGGGCAGGTTTTACCGGACTGGAGTTGGCTACCGAACTTCGCAGCCGTCTGGGAGATAAAAAACGGATTATTCTGGTCGATCAGGCAGTACGGGCAGGTAATGAGCTTGGTCCAGCATTTATTCCCTTTGTCGAAGAGGCGGTAGCTCAATGCGGTATTGAAACGCATTTGGGAACAACCGTAAGTTGTATCTGGCCGGGGGCCATTAAGCTGGAAAATGGGAAGTTGATTGAGAGTCGGACAGTCATTATGGCCACCGGGCTGGTTGCCAGTCCTCTGACGCGTAGTATTTCAGGTGAATATGATGCGCAGGGGAGGTTAAAAGTTACTCCCGATCTTAAAGTGCCAGGTGCGGAGTCAATTTTTGTAGCCGGAGATACTGCACATACTTTTGCAGATGACAATCATGCCACTTTGTTATCATGCCAGCATGCAACTGAATTGGGACGTTTTGCCGGATATAACGCAGTGCATGATCTGTTGGGTAATGAATTACAGGCATACCGTCAGCCGTTCTATGCCACTTGTCTCGATTTGGGAGCGTGGGGGGCTGTATTCAGTACCGGCTGGGAGCGCGAGGTAAAGAAAGTCCGTGAGGAGGGGAAAGCGATAAAAACTCAAATTAATAATGAGTGGATCATGCCTCCAAATCCAGAACTAGGAAAACTAAAGATATTTGAGCAGATTGCACTGACTGTTGAGGTTGAGGTATGACGCTACTTTCAACGGCCGCGTCTATCTGTAGAAACATACTCTTCCTGATGAGTGTATCTGAGGAAAGTAGCGATGAATGCAATTAATCATGCGGCGACTGCGCTACTTATTAATAGGAAATGGCCAGGTGTACCGATTATTCCGGTTTTTATTTCGGTTCAGGTCGTTGAGTTCTTATGGGTTGTGTTAAATATTGCAGGGGTGGAGATCACTAACACCGAGCCGGTTGTCAGGGCGGTTAGTGACATCCACCTGACTCATATGCCTTACTCCCACTCTGTAGCAACGACTGCATTGATTGCGCTTGCTGTATGGTGGGTGGTGTCAAAGCCCTTTAATAAACCCGTTTGGGGGGCCGCTCTTTCGGCAGGGGTGATTTCGCATATCATTCTTGATCTTGCGACCCATGTTCAGGATATAGCGATTAGTCCGTGGAATGATTCTATGAAGCTTGGTCTGGGTTTATATGACATACCTTCTTTGGCTTTGTTCGTAGAAACGCTTTATGGGGTTTGGTGCTGGTGGGTTTTTCGTGGAACCCGAAAACTGTTGGCACTCATTATTGTGATGAACCTGGCGACGCTTTCATTTTATTCACTCGCTTTGAACGGTCCGGAGCAATTCTTTGCCGGGCGTGCTCAGCTCTTTGCAGCGTTTGTTGGAGTGCACATTATGGTCGCTCTGGGAGGCGTTGGTCTGCTGGCCCATTCAAGCTGGAGGACATCGGGAAGCGCTAAGGTTTCGTCATATTTATTGACTGAAACTCGATGAATGCACTAAGCGGGGAGAGGAATATCTGTCCCCGCTTAAAGCGTGTATCGTTTAACTCAGAGTTTTTATTTGTTTTTGAATTGAGCCTGGGCGAGATATTGTGAATGTGTTATAGCCCGGTCCCCTCGCTAGTTGGATTATTCCGCTGCCAAATTTTCTGCCTCAATAATACCAGCGTTATGAGCAGTCCGAGCAATACCGGGTAGAGCATAGCGGTACCGAGACAGTAGATAAACAGTCCGCAGGCGAACAGGCTAATAACGATCGCGGGCCTGCAGCGACGATCAAGCAGTTTCCAGGCGGCCAGCATGGATGCGCTATATACCACGACAAATGACCCATTGACCCAGTGGGCCATGACGGTGAAATCCATTTTTGCAAAATAGCTGACAATCAGCATCAGAGCAGAAAGGACCATAAAGGTGATAAGCGCGGTTGCTGGAACCCTATGCTGGTTGAGCGCTCGCAGCGGGTGAGGCAGGATGCCATCGTTACTGAAACTCCAGGCCAGACGGGAGAGGCTGGCCAGGTAGATATTGATAGTCGCTATGCCGCTGATAAAGCCTAAGCCGCCGATAATCCAGCGACCGCTGTTACCAAACTGCATCTCAAACAGGCCGACCATCGCCAGCGGATGTTCGGGGGCCTGCATGGCGAGCCAGGTGCACCCGATATAGATCAGTCCCACAAGCGAGACGCCGATCAGGGTTGCCGGGATGTAATCTTTTTTGACATCTTTGAATTCGCCCGCCAGATGGGTGATCGCTTCTATGCCAAGAAAGCTCCAGATAGCCAGGCCGATAGCCTGCATAATACCGCTGTAATCGCCAGCAACGACAGGCTTATGCATGACGGGAACGGCAGCGGTAGCAGGTGTCTGAATCAGCGTCATCACCAGCATCAGTATAACTATAAACAGAATCGTCAGGGTCAGTCCCATCTGAATGCGACCCGATAGCTGTAAGCCGCGGCGATTGATATAAAACAGGAGTAAAAACACCAGCAGTTCGCCGCAGAGTTGTTGTTCTGCTGACAGCGTGACCACGGGGTTCAGGAATTTGAACGTCATGACCAGTGCAGCGGCGGCGCCGGTAGGCACCGAGAACAGAAACAACAGTCCGATAACCCTGCCGGCCAGTGGTCCGAACGCCCGGTCAACAAAGTAGGCGGGACCGGCTGCGTGGGTGAAGCGCCGTCCCAGCTCTGCAAATACCCAGGTCAGTGGCAGAAGGCCCAGCAGCAGAATAACCCAGGCCCAGATCGCCTGATCACCCGCTTCAGCGATGGTCAGTTGTGGCAGAATAAATACGCCGGTACCCAAAAGCGTGGTGGCAATCAGTCCCATCCCTTGCCAGCGGGTAATTGTTTGATTTAGCTTTGCCATCCTTGCCATCCTTGCCATCCTAGCTTCCAGATCCGCTATATTGCCTCAGTAGAGTGTGTGCTGATACGAAAATCGTTACGTCGCGGTTTAATGTCGATCTGCAGGTTTTTCATTATTTTACAGACGTTTTGCTTGCTAAGGCTAATCTATAAATCGTTTTTCGATACGGTATTGCCTCAGGGGGCAAAAATAGTCACCCCGTATGGTGTTGCAAGCCCGGGAGCAAAGCCTGTGACAATAGACAGGCAGGGTTACCTCAGTCGTCGACAGAGCGTTTTTTGCTTCTCAACTCTACCGTATTTCCTTCAGGGTCCTGGATATAAATGGAGTCTCCAAAGCCTTCGCTGCCATAGCGCTTAGCGAAGTCCCCGACAGACACTTTATGCTGCTTAAGGTGCTCAGTGAGTTGTTGAGGTGATATCGGCTCCAATAACAGACAGAAATGATCCATGTTGTTTTCCGTTGCGGTGGGAGGACCTCCTCCTGCGCGTCCCAGCTCACTGTCGACCGGGACGATATCGATCAGGGCTGTACCGGCACGTAGCTGCACCAGCCCTGTTTCCGGGGGGAGTTCTCTTTCCACATGACAGCCGAGTACGTCGCAGTAAAACCGGAGCATTTTCTCCAGTTGAGAGGTACGCAATACGATGTGATCAATACCGGCAATTACCATTGGCTTATTAAATCCCTGAAGAGTCTCTACGGCTAAGTTTAGACACTAGCAGTGATTTTTAATAAATACTTTAAATCGTGTCCGTTTTGAAACTTTTATACGACCATGCTCCCACCTGCAGTTTCCGGTATTGGGTGGGTGAGATACCCATCACTTTTCTGAAGATACGCGAGAAGTAATAAGCGTCTTCATAACCCACCATAAAAGCCACTTCTGCAATCGTTTTCGTGCTGATATCCAACAGATGGCAGGCTCGTTCAATTTTCAGCTGAATAAAATGGTTGATCGGGGTGGTGCCGGTGGCATCTTTATATTTCTTTATAAAGTGAAACTTGGACAGGTTGACGCTGGCGGCCATGGTGTCGATATCCAGCTGTTCATGAATACGGGCCTGCATCAGGCTGTGAATCTTCTCCAGATTGAAACTGTCGGCATCCTGATTGCGAACCAGTGGTTGCAGTAGCGCAATATGGGTGAGTATCTGCCGCAGCTGGTTGGCTGCATTGATAAAGGCGTTCAGGTGGTAGCTGCTGTGACGGGCTTCCAGTAGTGCATCAAACTCACTCACCAGACTGCTGTGCAGCCCTAAGCGAACCACTGGCTTCTGTTTTGGGATCTGCAGGTGATCGATAAAGTGATCGGCCAGCTCGCCTTCAAAGTGACACCAGTAGATTGTCCAGGGGTAATTCAGGCTGGAAGCATACTGGTGAGCCGTGCCCCTTGGCAGTACGATCAGGTCGCCGCTATTTACCGCAATATTCTTCTGGTTGACCCGTATTTTACCTTTACCATCAAGACAATAGATGAGCAGATTATCATCATGTTCGCGACGCTCCATACGGTGTCCTTCCGCTTGCTTATAGTAGCCTGCACCAAGCGGATAAAGATCCTTTGAAAGCCTGTTATGGGCGAGTTTTTCGATGATCTTGTGGGGGATCACGAAGCGGATGCTCTGGGGGGGAAGAGGCCAGTTTGAAGGAGTGCTCATGGGGGCTGCTCGACTAAGGTATTAAGGGGTTATTAGGGTATTCATGTATTCAATAGCAATATAGTCCATTAATATAGCAACATTATCAATCATCTGCTGCGGGATGCTGTGCTTTAATAAAACGCATATGAGAACACTCTGTATAACAACAGTCTGTCCCGTTTTTAGCCGGGACAAGAACAAACAAGAACTGAATTATAAAAACTGAACAATAAAAAAGGTGCAAAACATGACTCAGCAAGTCCCTCTACTGATCAATGGTGAACTGGTTCAGAGCCACAGTGAAAACTGGATTCCGGTGACAAACCCCGCAACTCAGGAAGTAATTGCCCAGGTGCCTTGTGCCACCGCGGATGAAGTGGATCAGGCAGTTGAAGCGGCTAAAGCCGCATTTGAATCCTGGAAAGAGACTCCTGTGGGAGAGCGTGCCCGTCTGATGCTGCGCTATCAGGCGTTGCTGAAAGAGAATCACGATCAGATTGCTGAGTTACTGTCACAGGAAACCGGCAAGACCTTTGAAGATGCCAAGGGTGATGTATGGCGTGGTATCGAGGTAGTGGAACATGCCTGCAATATTGCTTCCCTGAGCATGGGTGAGACCGTTGAGAACGTCGCCCGTAAGATCGACTGTTACAGCATCACCCAGCCGTTGGGTGTCTGTGTGGGGATTACCCCGTTTAACTTTCCGGCAATGATTCCCCTGTGGATGTTCCCGATGGCGATTGCCTGTGGTAACACCTTCGTCCTTAAACCCTCAGAGCAAGACCCGCTGACGCCGATGCGCCTTGCAGAACTGTTTAAAGAAGCGGGCGCTCCGGATGGTCTGCTGCAGGTTGTCCACGGCACGAAGGATGTTGTTGATCAGTTGCTGACCCACAAAGACACCCCTGCGATCTCTTTCGTCGGCTCGGTGGCTGTCGGTGAGCACATCTACCGTACCGGTACTGACAAAATGAAGCGGGTGCAGGCGTTTGCCGGTGCCAAGAACCATATGGTCATTATGCCGGATGCGGCAAAAAATCAGGTCGTTAACAGTATTGCCGGTGCCTCTGTTGGCGCAGCAGGGCAGCGCTGTATGGCAATTTCTGTTGCAGTATTCGTGGGTAATTCCCGGGAGTGGATCCCGGAAGTACGCGATGCCCTGGCTAAAGTCCGTCCTGGTGCCTGGAATGATCCTGAAGCGGGATATGGTCCGCAGATCAATCCTCAGGCTAAAGAGAAAGTGCTTGGCTTTATTCAGCAGGGTAAAGATGCCGGTGCTGACTGCATTCTGGATGGTTCAGATGTCGTGGTAGAGGGCTATCCGGATGGTAACTGGGTTGGCCCGACGATGTTCCGTAACGTGACTACTGATATGTCCATCTATCAGGAAGAGATCTTCGGACCGGTGCTGATCGCCCTGGAAGTGGATACCATTGAAGAAGCGATTGCGCTGATCAACGAAAATCCCTACGGTAACGGTACCTCAATCTTCACCTCATCCGGTGCCGCTGCCCGTAAGTATCAGCACGAGATCAAAGTGGGTCAGGTCGGTATCAACGTGCCGGTACCCGTGCCTCTGCCAATGTTCTCTTTCACCGGCTGGAGAAAGTCGTTCTACGGTGATCAGCATGCGTATGGCAAGCAGGCGGTGAAGTTCTACACCGAAACTAAGACCGTTACGGCGCGCTGGTTTGAGGATGATATTGATACGGGTGTTAACACAACCATCCATCTGAAGTAATTTTTGTCGCCTGAGCTATTGTGCTTGGTGACTCTGCGTTAAAAGCTGGCTTAAAGTGCTCAGCGGCAGTTAACTGCCACAACGTCCGAAGGGCGGCCCGTAAGGGTGAGCTTTGCGAATATTTACAACAGTAAACTCCGCCTTTGCGCCAGCTTTTGCCTTGATTCACCGGCGCTCATTACGCTCAGCCAACAAAAATGGGATTTGTCGTTAAATACACTCTGACTCTTCAGAGTAATAATAAGAATCTGCCAGTGTGTTAAGTACGGAGCATTTATGGATTTTGAACTGAATGAGGAACAGGTGGCGTTTGCTGATATGGCTCGCGCGTTTGCTCAGAATGAACTGGAACCCAATGCCGGTGAGTGGGATCTGCATCAGACCTTTCCTGTTGATGTGCTGAAAGCCGCGGGGGAGCTCGGCTTTTGCGGCCTGTATTCCCATGAGGATGTCGGCGGTCTGGGCCTGAGCCGGTTAGATTCCAGCATTATCTTTGAACAACTGGCGATGGGGTGCACTTCGACCACCGCCTTTATCACGATCCATAATATGGCCACCTGGATGATCTCCGAGTTTGGCGCAGAAGATGTGCGTCAGCAGTGGTGTCCGCAGCTGACCGCCGGTGAGAAGCTGGCCTCTTACTGTCTGACGGAACCCAATGCCGGTTCCGATGCCGGTTCATTGAAAACCTCTGCCCGCCGTGATGGTGATGACTATCTGTTGAATGGCAGCAAAATCTTTATCTCCGGTGCCGGTGCAACCGACTGTCTGGTGGTGATGGCGCGCACCGGAGCGGAGGGCGCAAAAGGGATCTCCGCCTTTGCGGTTGATGCCAAATTACCCGGCATCACTTATGGCCGTAAAGAGGAGAAGATGGGCTGGAATAGTCAGCCAACCCGGATGATTACCTTTGAGGATGTGCGTATTCCGGCTTCTGCAATTCTTGGTCAGGAAGGCGATGGCTTCAGGATCGCGATGCGGGGACTGGATGGCGGGCGTATCAATATTGCCACCTGTTCGGTAGGAACCGCCCAGCAGGCGTTGAATAAAGCCACCGAGTATATGCATGAGCGTAAGCAGTTTGGCCAGTCGCTGGCAAACTTTCAGGCGTTGCAGTTTAAGCTGGCCAACGCTGCCACCGAGCTGGTGGCTGCCCGGCAGATGGTGCGCATGGCGGCATCCCGTCTGGATAATAACCATCCGGATAAAACCACCTACTGTGCCATGGCGAAGCGTTTTGCCACTGATGTAGGCTATAACGTTGCCGATGAAGCACTGCAGATTTTTGGTGGTAATGGCTATATCAAAGAGTATCCGATGGAACGCTTCCTGCGGGATAACCGGGTGCACCGGATTCTTGAAGGCACCAACGAAATTATGAATGTCATTATTGCTCGCCGGTTGTTAATGCAGAATGCGTCCGAGCTGCTGTAAATCGCGGGCTAAGTTAAACCGAACCGGGATAGCCTGTTGCCCGGATAATGAATAGAGCTGAACAGAAAGGAAGATCGGAATGACTGAGAAGCTGATTGTTGAGAAGCGTGGCAATATCGCTTTATTAACCATGAATAATCCGCCCGCTAACACCTGGACCGAAGAGAGTCTGAAGGCCCTTAAAGCGCTGGTGGAAGAGCTGAATGCTGATCGTAATATTTATAGCCTGGTCATTACCGGTCAGGGAGAGAAGTTCTTTTCAGCCGGAGCTGACCTGAACCTGTTTGCTGACGGCGATCGCAGTGTCGCCCGGGATATGGCACGTTACTTTGGTGAAGCCTTTGAAACCCTCAGCCAGTTCCGGGGTGTTTCGATTGCTGCGATCAATGGTTTCGCCATGGGCGGCGGTCTGGAAGTCGCACTGGCCTGTGATATTCGTATTGCTGAAGAGCAGTCACAGATGGCACTGCCGGAAGCAAAAGTAGGATTGCTGCCCTGTGCCGGTGGTACCCAGAATCTCACCATGCTGGTGGGTGAGGGGTGGACCAAGCGGATGATCCTTTGCGGTGAACGCATTAAAGCGGTCAAAGCTCAGGAGATCGGTCTGGTGGAAGAGGTTGTGCCTCAGGGACGGGCGCTGGAAAAAGCGCTCGAGCTGGCGGCGAATGTGGCTCAACAAAGCCCGACGGCGGTGGCGTCCTGTAAGCAACTGATCCAGAACAACCGTACCCATCACTGGGATGCCGGTTATATTCTAGAACGGGAGCTGTTTGTCGATCTGTTCTTTACCGAAGATCAGAAAGAGGGGGTGAATGCCTTTCTTGGTAAACGTGCCCCCGAATGGAAAAACCGTTAAGCGGCAGACAGGAGAGAACCGATGAGCTGTGTATTGTTTAATGAATACCCGACCCGTGATGGCAAAAAGATTGTTGAGATCAGGCTGAACGTTGAGCGCACTCTGAATGCGCTGTCGCTGGATATGATCGACCTGATTCAGCCAAAGCTGGATCAGTGGAAAACCGATGATGCGGTAGTGGCTGTGCTTCTCGACAGCGCTGGAGAGAAAGCATTCTGTGCCGGTGGAGACGTAGTTAACCTCTACAAGTCGATGAGCGGCGAGGGGGATCCGGAATTTCCAACCGATTTCTTTACCCGGGAATATATTCTCGATTACACCATCCACACCTACCCTAAGCCGATTATCTGTTGGGGTCATGGCATCGTCATGGGCGGTGGTATGGGGCTGATGAACGGCTGTAGCCACCGTATCGTTACTGAAAAAACCCATATGGCAATGCCGGAGGTCACCATTGGCCTCTATCCGGATGTCGGAGGCAGCTGGTTTTTGAATCATATGCCGGGGCGCACCGGACTGTTTCTGGGCCTGACCGGTAATCCGATGAATGCCGCCGATGCGCTGTTCCTCGGTCTGGCGGATCGTTTTATCGCGGCAGAACTGCGTAGCCAGATGATTGAGGGGCTGCAGAGTGAAAACTGGGGCGGTTGCGCGTATGCGGCAACCAACCGGGTGCTACGGGAACTGGAGGATGCTTCACAGGAAGCGTTTAATCCGGATTCTCCGGTACAGAATCACTACGGGTTCATTCAGCAAATTACTGATACTGATTCTCTGCCGGAGCTGGTTGAAGGGCTGTTGGCAGTCGACAGCGATGACAAGTGGATCAAACGGGCACAGAAAGCGATCAGTCATGGCAGTCCGCTGGCGATTCATATCATTAAGCAGCAGATGGATGTGACTAAGCAGATGTCACTGAAGCAAGTGTTTGAAAGTGAAATGATTCTGTCAGTGCAGTGCTGTAAGCACCGTGAGTTTCCCGAAGGTGTACGGGCACTGTTAGTGGATAAAGATGGCGCCCCGCAATGGACCTATAAGACAGTCGACGAGGTTGATCCGGCATTTGTTGATCAGTTTTTCGTATCCCCGTGGGAGGTTAACCCACTGGCGTCACTCTAATTTAGCCGTTTAACAAAAACGTTAATAAGAATTAAAAGAGGCAAAGTGTTATGGCAACTATCGGATTTATCGGTCTGGGCAACATGGGCGGCCCCATGGCGATCAACCTGCTTAAAGCAGGTCATGAAGTAAAGGCGTTTGACCTGTCTCAGGCAGCAGTAGAGCACGTAGTATCAGAGGGCGGCATTGCCGCTGCATCAGCGGTTGATGCGGCCACCGGTGCTGATTGTGTTATCTCCATGCTGCCTGCCGGGGTGCATGTTGAGGGGCTTTACCTGACAGGGGAGGCACCGCTGCTGGATGTGGTCTCTGACAGTGCGCTGATTATTGATTCCTCAACCATTGATGCGGCGACCGCTCAGCGGGTGTCTGCGGCAGCGGCGGAACGGGGACTGAGCTTTATTGATGCACCGGTATCCGGTGGTGTCGGTGGCGCTATCGCGGGTACGCTGGCGTTTATGGTCGGCGCAACCGATGAGCAGTTTACTAAGGCAAAACCGATTCTGGAATGCATGGGTAAGAACATCTTTCATGCCGGTCAGAGCGGCGCAGGCCAGATAGCCAAAGCCTGCAATAATATGATGCTGTCGATTCTGATGGCGGGTACCAGTGAAGCCCTGAATATGGGCATGAAAAATGGCCTCGATCCGGCGGTACTCTCTGAAATCATGAAGCAGAGCTCAGGCAATAACTGGGCGCTGCAGGTCTATAACCCGGTCCCGGGGGTAATGGATGGAGTGCCTTCTTCAAATAACTATCAAGGCGGTTTTCAGGTCGATCTGATGTTTAAGGATCTGGGACTGGCGATGGAGCTGAGTCAGCAAAGTAACTCTCCGGTGCCGATGGGATCAGCCGCGCGCTCACTGTTCTCGCTGCATAAGTCAAAAGGCAATGGTGGCCTGGATTTCTCCAGTATTTTGAAGCTCTATCAGGACAGCTGATTTTCTCATGATTTAACATCAGCAACCAATACTGCCGGTAATGCCTGCCGGCAGACTCCCTCTATAAAAACAAAACCGGAGTAGGTCATGGGTTACAACGACGAATACCGGGCTGCACAGCAGAACCCCGAAGCATATTGGGCTGAGCAGGCTAAACGCATCAACTGGTTTAAACAACCTGAAACGATCCTCAAAAAAACGCCTAATGGCACCTTTTGCTGGTATCCGGATGGCGAACTGAACAGTTGTTATCTGGCGCTGGATCAGCATTTGGAAACCCGGGGTGATCAGGTGGCACTCTATTACGATTCACCGGCGACCAACAGTAAGCAACAGATTACCTACCGCGAACTGCATCAGAAAGTTGCACTGTTCGCCGGGAGTATGAAGCGCCTGGGTGTCAGCAAAGGAGACACCGTTGTTATCTATATGCCGATGATTCCGGAAGCAGCAGTGGCGATGCTCGCCTGCGCCCGGTTAGGCGCGGTGCACTCGGTGGTGTTCGGTGGCTTTGCTGCCAATGAGATGGCGATCCGTATCGACGATGCGAAACCCAAACTGATTCTGACCGCATCCTGCGGTATCGAATTTGATAAGAAAATTGCCTATAAACCCCTGGTCGATAAAGCCATTGATCTGGCAACCCATCAGCCTGAGTATACTATTGTCTGTCAGCGGCCTATGTTGCAGGCAGAGATGAATCCGGAACGTGACCTGGACTGGTATGCGTGCCAGCAAGGCGCTGAGCCTGCCGATTGTGTCCCGGTGAAAGGCAGTGATCCCCTCTATATACTCTATACGTCCGGCACCACCGGTGCGCCGAAAGGGATCGTGCGGGATAACGGTGGTCACGCAGTAGCGCTCAACTATGCCCTGCACAATGTTTATGGCATGAACCCTGGTGATGTCTGGTGGGGAGCGTCTGATATCGGTTGGGTGGTCGGTCACTCCTTTATTGTTTACGGTCCGCTGATGGGCGGTTGCAGTGCGATATTTTTTGAAGGCAAACCTATTAAAACGCCTGATGCCGGAACCTTCTGGCGGGTCATCGATGAGTATCGGGTTAACTCGATGTTTTGTGCCCCCACCGCATTCCGGGCGATCCGTAAGGAAGATCCGGAAGGCGCGCTGGCGAAAAAATATGATCTTTCCAGTCTCAACTGGGTGTTTGTTGCCGGTGAAAAACTGGACTCTTCAACCTACGGCTGGCTTGATGCTCTGCTGCAGGTGCCGGTGATCGATCACTGGTGGCAGACCGAGACCGGCTGGCCGATGACCGCACCGATGATGGGCTGGGATAATCCTTCAGCTGCCCGGCTGGGGTCAACCAATAAACCGATTCCCGGCTACGATATTCAGGTTGTCGATGGCGAAGGTCAGCGGGTCGGGCCGAATGAAACCGGCAATATCGTGGTGACCCTGCCGATGCCACCTGGTGTTGCCTGGGATATCTGGAATCAGCCGCAACGCTTTACTGATTCCTATCTCACTGCTTTTCCGGGCTACTATCATACCGGCGATGGTGGTTTTAAAGATGAAGATGGCTACGTGTACATTACCGGGCGTACCGATGACGTGATCAATGTGTCGGGGCATCGCCTTTCAACCGGTGAGATGGAGGAGGTGGTGTCTTCCCATCCGGCCGTTGCTGAGTGCGCCGTCATCGGTGTTAACGATCCTCTCAAAGGACAGGTGCCCGCCGGACTGATTGTATTGAAAGCCGGAGAAGAGGTGGATGAGTCACAGCTGGAGGCTGAGCTGGTACAGATGGTGCGCGATCAGGTCGGGGCTCTGGCCTGCTTTCGTCGGGCTATCGTGGTTCAGCGTCTGCCGAAAACCCGTTCGGGTAAAATACTGCGGGCAATCATCCGTAAAATTGCTGCGAACGATCAATATAAGATGCCGTCGACGATTGATGACGAGAGCATTCTCGCCGAGATTACGGAGATGATGGATCGCGCCGGGATGTTGCGATCCTGAGAGCCGGGAGCGGCTTGTTTAATTGCACGTCAGGGTTAATGTTCATTGGTGATCATTATATTGACATTGGTGTACATTAATCTTATGTTTTAAATCAACAGGCTGATCAGGGGCTGTGTAAGCTGTAACGGTAACGTGGTTTTCAGATGCAATTGATCTCTGGCATTGTTGAAAGCCCCCTACACTGTAAGGGAAGTATCTCTGCGGATAATCATTATCTGATTATTCCGGGCAGACCCCGGATGCCCTTATTGGGTTGTTGTATATGGGCATTGGGATTGTAGAATGTTTAAAATTCCTGGCCCGACGGGTAGGGAATTGATACACATTGAATTTAATAAACAAAAATAGATGCAAAGGCGGTAGACAGATGAAAGTGCTGGTAACTGTCAAACGTGTTATCGACTACAACGTAAAAGTGCGGGTTAAGTCGGATAACAGTGACGTTGATCTGAGTAATGTAAAAATGGCGATGAATCCCTTTTGTGAGATCGCCGTAGAGGAAGCCGTACGTCTGAAGGAAGCAGGTGTCGCATCTGAGGTTGTCGTGGTATCACTGGGACCGCAGGCTGCTCAGGAGCAGATTCGCACAGCGCTGGCGTTGGGCGCTGACCGGGGTATCCTGGTTCAGTCGGATGAAAATCTGGAATCACTGACGGTTGCAAAACTGCTGGCTAAGGTGATCGAAGAGGAGCAGCCAGGCCTTGTGATCATGGGTAAGCAGGCGATCGATACCGATAATAACCAGACCGGTCAGATGCTGGCTGCGCTGACTGGTATGCCTCAGGGTACCTTTGCATCTGAAGTGAAAGTGTCCGGTGATAAAGTTCAGGTAACCCGTGAAGTGGATGGTGGCCTGCAGACGGTAGAGCTGAATATGCCAGCGATCGTGACCACGGACCTGCGTCTCAATGAACCCCGCTATGCGTCTTTGCCCAATATCATGAAAGCCAAGCGCAAACCGCTGGATAGCAAAACACCTGAAGATCTGGGTGTAGCCGTTAAAGCGCATACTCAACTGCTGAAGGTTGAACCACCCGCAGAGCGTAAGGCGGGTATTAAGGTTGCCTCCGTTGAGGAGCTGGTGGATAAACTGAAGAATGAAGCGAAGGTGATCTGATGGCTATTCTGATTATTGCTGAACACGATAACCAGTCACTTAAAGGTGCAACTCTCAACGCTGTAACTGCAGCCACTCAGATTGGCGGGGATATCCATATCCTGGTTGCCGGTGCCGGATGTCAGGCGGTTGCTGATGAGGCGTCTGCTGTTGCGGGGGTGAGTAAAGTACTGCTGGCCGATAATGCGGCCTATGAGCATCAGCTGGCAGAAAATGTCAGCCTGCTGGTAGCAGAGCTGGGGCGTGATTACGGTCACGTTATTGCACCGGCCACCACTGCGGGTAAAAACCTGATGCCCCGGGTGGCAGCATTGCTGGATGTGGCTCAGCTTTCTGATGTTCTTCGTGTTGACAGTGAAGATACTTTTGCCCGTCCTATTTATGCCGGTAATGCCATTGCGACCGTTAAATCTCTGGATGCGATCAAGGTGATCACCATTCGCGGTACCGGATTTGATGCGGCTGCAGCTGAAGGCGGTTCAGCGGCCATTGAGGCGGTTGCTGCGGTCCATGATGCCGGTATCTCAAGCTTTATCGGTGAGGAGATGGCCAAGAGTGATCGCCCGGAGCTGACCGCTGCGGGGGTTATTGTGTCCGGTGGCCGCGGCATGGGCAATGGTGAAAACTTTGCCCTGCTGGAGTCCCTGGCGGATAAGCTGGGTGCCGCCGTGGGGGCTTCCCGTGCGGCAGTGGACGCAGGCTTCGTGCCGAATGACATGCAGGTAGGCCAGACCGGTAAAATTGTTGCGCCGGATCTGTACATAGCTGTCGGTATCTCCGGGGCGATTCAGCACCTGGCAGGGATGAAAGATTCCAAAGTGATTGTTGCCATTAATAAAGATGAAGAGGCGCCTATCTTCTCTGTCGCGGACTATGGTCTGGTGGCCGATCTGTTTGACGCGGTACCTGAACTGGACGCTAAGCTTTAACCGGATTGCTCTTTCTGTTCCGGGCCAGGTGCGTCACTTAAGGGTGACAAACCCGGCTTTTATGGAGTTAAGGCCCGCTTTTTTCAGTAAAAGCGGGCTTTTTTTATGACTGTTTATAACGCTTTAACTGTATTAGAAAGTGAAAATCGGGTATCTTTACCGGCTGTTTCAGACGTCGATTTCAAGAACGATATCAAAAATCTCTGCAGGGGTTGAGTAACACAACCGGACAGAGAGAATGACAAGTAAAGTGGATCCATATGATTATCAAACCGAAGATTCGTGGCTTTATCTGTACCACAACACATCCAACAGGTTGTGAACGCAATATTCAGGAACAGATCGATTACACCAAGGCGCAGGGGCCGATTGAGAACGGGCCTAAGCGGGTGTTGGTGATCGGTTCTTCCAGCGGTTATGGCATGTCGTCACGTATCTCCGCAGCATTTGGTTGTGGTGCAGCCACCATCGGTGTGTTTTTTGAAAAGCCTGCGACCGAAAGAAAAACCGGTACTGCAGGTTGGTATAACGCAGCCTTCTTTGATCAGAAAGCTCATGAGGCCGGTCTCTATGCCAAGAGCCTCAATGGTGATGCGTTCTCCAATGAAGCCAAGCAGAAAACCATTGATCTGATTAAAGAAGATCTTGGACAGATCGATCTGGTGGTGTACTCATTGGCATCTCCGGTACGCAAACTGCCTGACACCGGTGAAGTGATTCGCTCATGCCTGAAACCTATCGGTGAAACCTACCGTTCAACTGCGATTGATACGAACAAAGATGTGATTATCGAAGCGGAAGTTGAACCGGCAACCGAGCAGGAAGTGGCGGATACCGTCACTGTCATGGGCGGTCAGGACTGGGAACTGTGGGTCAATGCTCTGGATGAAGCCGGTGTGCTTGCTGAAGGCTGTAAGACGGTTGCCTATAGCTATATCGGAACTGATATCACCTGGCCTATCTACTGGGATGGCGCGCTGGGCCAGGCGAAGAAAGATGTTGATCGTGCCGCAGCAGAGCTGAACAGTAAGCTTGCTGAAAAGGGCGGCAGTGCCAATGTGGCGGTACTGAAATCTGTTGTGACACAAGCCAGTTCTGCAATCCCTGTGATGCCTCTGTACCTCTCGATGGTTTTCAAAATCATGCGTCAGGAAGGCGTTCATGAAGGTTGTATGGAGCAGGTATTCCGTCTGTTCAATACTGCGATCGCCGGCGATAGCGGTAAGATGGATGATGAAAACCGGATGCGCATGGATGACTGGGAACTGCGGGATGATATTCAGCAGAAATGTCGTGAAATGTGGCCAGCCATCACCACTGAAAACCTGTTTGAGATGACCGATTATCAGTTCTATAAAGACGAATTTCTGAAGCTGTTTGGTTTTGGTATCGAGGGTGTTGATTACGACGCGGATGTCAGTCCTCTGGTTGAGTTTGATGTGATCGATATCTGAGTGTGTGAATCTTTTTAAAAAAGCGGCTTATTGCCGCTTTTTTTGTTTTGCGCGCTCATGGTGTTGTGTTTGATGGGCCGACTGAATTATAAACCTGCAGATTTACCTCGGAATGGTGACTCCATTTTTGTAAAGAGCTGAGATTCAATATGTAATAAGCCTATCCAACCTATAAAGAGATTTCGCTAAATGGCTCTGTCGATCAGTAAGCGTCTTACAATCATGGGGGCTGCCCCCATCATTCTGTTGGCTATCATCCTGCTAATTCTTACCGTTTTTGAGAATAATGAATTGCGGCGTGAGCAACTTGAGATTACCAAAAGCAAGCTTTTAGAAACGAAGCGTGCAGAACTGAAATCATTAAATGATATGGCGTTTAGCACCATTAAGCATATCTATGACGATGGCGGTTCTCTGCAGGAGGCTCTGCCAATCCTGCGAGCACTTAAATTTGGTGAAAATGGATATTTCTTTGGCTATACCGATAAGGGTGATCGGGTGTTTATGGGAAATTCAGACAAGGATCTGGGTAAAAATTTCTCGAATTTACAGGACTCTAATGGTAACTATCTTATCCGGGAGTTAGTCAAAGCGGGTAAGCAGGGAGGTGGTTTTGTCAGCTACTATTTCCCTAAGCCGGGCCAGGAGGTCGCGGAAGAAAAACTCTCTTATGCAATCTATCTGGATCGCTGGAACCTGATGATTGGCGCGGGTTTCTATCTCGATGACGTTGATGCGATTCTGGCTGATATCGATTCTGCCTCCTTAAACAGTCTTGATACTTTGTTGATCTACTTCGCTCTGGCGAGCTTGGCTCTGGTTGTGCTGGCAATCATCTTCAGTTCCATCGTCAAAGGTTCGGTGATGAGGCCGCTACAAAGTATTAATGAGTCGATGAAATCGCTGTCTTCGGGAGAGGGGGATCTGACTTCCCGTCTTAAAGTGGATGGTGATCATGAGCTGGCTGACCTTGCCCATAATTTTAACCGTTTTATCGACACCCTGCAGAAGATGATCGGCGAAGTGGTTGTGCTTTCTGCCGGAGTAACTCAGCGCTCTTCTGCGATCAGCACACAGATGTTGCAGGTATCGGATCTGCTGAATCAGCAACAGGTGCAGATCGAGCATTCTGCCTCAGCTATGTCGCAGATGTCTGCAACGGCCCAGGATATTGCGCACAATACGGCGGAAACGGCCAGCTCTACCAATGAGTCCCGGGATAATTTGAATCAGGCTGAAGGCAGTGTGGTTGAACTGACCGGTGCTGTAAAAACACTGGCGGAAGATGTGGCGGGCTCGAATGAGGCAATCTCTACGCTGGAAAGTAACGTGCAGGATATTATATCTGTCGTCGGCGTAATCCAGGAGATCGCGGAACAAACCAATCTGTTAGCACTTAACGCCGCAATCGAAGCTGCCCGGGCGGGTGAGCAGGGGCGTGGGTTTGCGGTGGTAGCAGATGAAGTGCGTACCCTGGCAACCCGTACACAGGCGAGTACTTTACAGGTGCATGACAGTATAGAAAAACTCAAGCAGGCGTCTGGTGATGCAGTCAAAACGATGCAGCATAGCTTTAAGCAGTCGGATCTGGCCGTGACTCAGTCAGAGAAAGGCATGACTGAGTTGTCGAAAGTGTCGGGGCACATGGATCTTATTCAGGAGATGTCTGTCGTGATTGCCACGGCAGCAGAAGAGCAGAGTCAGGTGTGTGAAAATCTGAATCAGACCGTTACAGAGATTGCGGGCCATTCGGAAATGTCCTCCCAGATTGCCAGGGAGAATAATCAGGCGGTTAAGGATCTGGCACAGGAAGCCGATAAGCTGCAGAAGCTGGTTGGTCGCTTTAAAGTGGTGTAATCGACCAGGCGTTTGTTATTTCATCAAGGAGCCGGAGGCTCCTTTTTTGTTTCAGCCGCAGATTTATCTGCGTAATGCAGTTAAAAAACAAGTTGTTGCAATCTGAATAGTTCAATCGTTTTTCAGGATAGGGGGGGGCAGTGTAAATACATTTAATCATCTGCTTAATTAGGAGATCTTCCTGTTGTAGCCCCAAGAGTAGAAAATCAGCCAAACTTATACCACTTTAGGATGACAATAAGCCTAAGGGATTATGACAATTTACCGCAACGCACAAGATTTTTTCGCAGGAATGCGTATAATCATCGACACAGTTTCTGCCTGAGATATGAGTTGTTCTGGAGATATTGAAGCGGGCAACTTATCTATCAAGGCTAGCTAAGATAGTTTCAGACTTATCAATGAGTTATACCCTTGTTTATTGTATTGATATAAAACTGTCAGGCCACAAGCCCGCCCCTGAAATTACCTTAGCCTCCATTATTTATAATTGAATGGCGAAGATTAGTATGACCTCAAAATCTGTTGATGTACTGCTGGTTGGTGCAGGTGCGATGAGCACGACTCTGGGGGTTCTGC
Source organism: Amphritea atlantica (assembly GCA_024397875.1). Taxonomy (NCBI): domain Bacteria; kingdom Pseudomonadati; phylum Pseudomonadota; class Gammaproteobacteria; order Oceanospirillales; family Oceanospirillaceae; genus Amphritea; species Amphritea atlantica. The sequence continues at coordinate 2,396,127 of CP073344.1, read as the reverse complement.
TTAAGCAGCTGGATCACTCTCTGACAATCACTATGGTCGAACGGCTGGACCATGTAGCTGAAGAAAGTACCGATGCAATGAATAATGCGGGTACTGGCCATGCAGCTTATTGTGAACTGAATTATACCTCTCAGAACGATGATGGCAGCATCAATACCGACAAAGCTTTTGCTATTAACGCCGCGTTTGAGAAAAGTTTACAGTTCTGGTCCTATCTGGTTGAGCAGGGTGAGCTTCCTGAACCGCATAACTTTATCAATACTGTGCCGCATCAGAGCTTTGTTATGGGTGAAGAGAATGTGGCATTCCTGCGTCAGCGGTTTGAAGCACTGAGTGCGACTCCCCAGTTTGCTGAGATGGAGTATTCCGAGGATCCGGAGGTGCTGCGTCAGTGGATGCCTCTGATCATGAAAAATCGTGACACGGCTGAACCGGTTGCCGCGACCCGTGTGCGTTATGGCTCAGATGTTAACTTTGGTGCTCTGGCGCGTAATATGGTCAAGAGCCTTCAGCAGCAGGATGGTTTTGAACTGTTGCTGAGCCACTCCGTTGAAGGCATGTCTCAATACAGCGATGGTGACTGGCGGGTCGAGCTTAAGAACGGCCATACTGGCCAAAAAGAGCATATCCGGACTAAATTTTTGTTTTTTGGTGCCGGTGGTGGTGCCTTGCCACTCCTGCAGATGTCCGGCATACCGGAAGGTGACGGATACGGCGGCTTTCCTGTCAGTGGTCAATGGCTGGTGTGTAAAAAGCCAGAGATTGTTGAGCAGCATATGGCCAAGGTATACGGACAGGCCCCGATCGGTGCACCGCCTATGTCTGTACCCCATCTGGACAGTCGTATTATTGATGGCGAACGTGCGCTTCTGTTTGGTCCCTTCGCAGGCTTTACCACTAAGTTCCTGAAAAAGGGGTCTGCGCTGGATATGCCCCTGAGTATGCGGTTGAACAATCTCAAGCCTATTATGCAGGTGGGTGCTAAAAATATGGATCTGACCCGATACCTGATTAGCGAAGTGATGCAGTCGCACTCCGATCGGGTGGATTCGCTGCGCCGGTTTTACCCGGAAGCAAAGGATGAAGACTGGGAGCTTTCTTATGCCGGGCAGCGTGTTCAGATCATCAAAAAGAATGACAAGGGTGAGGGCAAACTAGAGTTTGGTACCGAGGTTATATCGGCTGCGGACAAACGACTGGCGGCACTGCTGGGGGCGTCTCCGGGTGCTTCTACCGCGACCCCAACGATGATCAACGTGATTGAGCGTTGTTTCCCTGAGCGTCTGGCAACCCCTGAATGGCAGGCGAAGATGAAAGAGATGGTACCCTCATACGGGCAATCATTAATAGAAGATGGTCAGTTACTGCGTACGGTGCGTCAACGCACACTTTCCACACTGCAACTTGATCAGGACTATCAGGCCTGACCAGTAGCAAATAAAGCAGGCTAATAAACCACTCTCACGAGTGGTTTAATGAGATGGTTCCCCTCGCTTTTAACCAGCTATGCTGGAAAGGCGACGAAACCAACAAGGAGAACCATCTCATGTCTATCAAAGTCCTTGGAATCGATTTAGGCAAGTCTTCTTTTCATTTAATTGGTCGTGATTCTCACGATAAGCAAGTCTGCAAAAAGAAACTCTCTCGTCATCAGCTCATTACTTTTATAGCACAACTACCGCCATGCATTATTGCGTTTGAAGCATGCGGTGGCGCGCACTGGTTAGGCCGTCTCTGCATGAGTTATGGTCACGACGTCCGATTAATCCCGCCTCAATATGTTAAACCTTTTGTTAAAGGTAATAAAAACGACTTCATTGATGCGCAAGCGATTACTGAGGCGGCAGGTCGTCCGGATATGCGGTTTGTCGCAGTGAAGTCAGTTGACGCACAAAGTCAGGTAGTCGTACATCGAGTACGTGAAGGCTTCGTAGCGGAGCGCACAGCTTGTATGTCACGTATTGGCGCGCTGTTATTGGAATTCGGTTTATCCCTTCCACGTGGTCACTCAGCGATGAAAAAGCTGTTTTCATGGCTAAGCACACAAAAAGTTACACTATGCCCAGCCATCATAGGTGAGCTTCAAGTGATGCATGATCACTACCGCTACTTAAATGAGCAAATAGCCGAACAAGATATAAAAATCGTTAGGCAGGTTAAGCAAAGCAGTCGTTGCCAGCTACTAAAAACCGTTCCTGGTATTGGTGATATGACTGCAAGCCAATTAGCAGCAGAAGTGGGCAATGCTCATCAGTTTAAAAGCGGTCGAGAAATGGCTGCTTGGTTAGGGTTGGTGCCGCGGCAATATTCGACAGGAGGGAGGTCGAAGTTATTAGGTATTAGTAAGCGTGGAAATAAACGCCTTAGATGCTTATTAGTGCACGGAGCCAGAGCGATCCTATCACGATTGGATAACTATCGGGGGCCGATGTATGACTGGCTAAGAAAGCTGAGAGCAAGTAAATCATTTAATACGGTCTGTATTGCTCTGGCAAACAAGCTGTCACGAATAGCGTATGCTGTTTTAAGCAAGAATGAGCCTTACCAGTCACAGCAGGTTTAATCAGGTTTGCAATAACAGAGCGTGATGATGAAAAGGGTTGACCGTCCGGGTAGTAAACCTGTCACAAAAAACAGCTGTTATAAGCTGTCGGTTTTTTAAGGGCTATCTGGCGCGGATGCTCATCGTGGAGCAGGAATGAAACATTCCTAATTAAAGACTCCGAATACATTAGCGCAAAACCACCTCATGATCACAAATCTGTGTTGCAATCATGAGGGGAACCATACATTTTTTGTTCTTTACATTGAATAAGAGTTTTCTTTATTAGATATTTCTAATATATTGTGTTGCTGTAATGGCAATCAGCTAATGGAGAGCGTGATGAAAACAACGATACTGGCCGCAGGTCTGCTGAGCTGCATATGTGCAGTCACAGCGGGTGCCGCTGAGAAACCTGAAAAAGTATCTGCACAAACCAATCTTGATCTCTATGCTACGGCATCCGAAGCCTGGGAGATGTTACAAAAAGACAGCTCTGCAATACTGGTGGATGTGCGTGATCCGGTTGAAATCAAGTTTACCGGCTTTGCCAGCCCAACCGCTATTCATGTGCCCTGGATGATCGCAAACCCGCGCGGCTGGAGTGATAAGAAAGGTAGCTGGGCGATGGTAAAAAATCCTCAATTTGAAACTCAGCTAAGTGACAGACTTAGCCGGGCAGGGGTAACTAAAGATACCCCCATTATCATGATGTGCCGTTCGGGCTCATCCCGCAGTGCTCCAGCCGTCAATGTACTCGCGGCTCAGGGGTATCGAAATGTATGGACAGTAGTAGATGGTTTTGAGGGAAGCACACTGCAAGAGGGGCGGTCAAAAGGCGTTCGTGCTGTGAATGGCTGGCGCAATTCCGGTCTTCCCTGGAGCTATAAGGTCGATCCTGCAGTTGCCTGGCATCCGTCTAATTAATCTATCGCTATTAAGGACTTCTTAGTAATGAAAAAAATTATTATATCCACTTTGCTGGCTGCAGTACTGTTTTCTCCGATAATGGCCGGCGCATCGGAAAAGGTTGATAAAGTGCTGATCACGCTGACCAGTACAGAGCAGCAAACCCGTGGGATGGCGATGGTGCTGGGTAATATGATGCAGGCTCAAGGTGCCAGTGTTAGTGTTCTGCTGTGTGACAGTGCGGGTGACATGGCGCTTAAAGGGCATCAGTCTGAGCCGTTGAAACCTAAGAATGTTACCCCAGAGCAATTGATGCAGAAGCTGATTTCTGGCGGAGCAAAAGTAGAGGTTTGCGCGCTTTACCTGCCGAATAAAGGTGTCGGTATGGAGGCTCTATTGGATGGCATTGGTGCAGCTAAACCGCCCGTAATGGCGGCCGCTTTGATTGATACAGATACCCGGGTGTTCAATTTCTGAATCTCCTGAGCCCGGGGCTAAAGCGCACTTACTGTTTATAACAGAAGGCGCTTTTTTTATCGCCAGACGCATCGTCGATGGAGGTATAACTCTCTATACTGAGAGCATGAAAACTCTGCCGTTATTCCCGCTGCCCGTGGTGCTGTTCCCCGGAATCCTGTTACCGCTGCAAATATTTGAGCTGCGTTACCGGCGTATGGTGAAAGAGTGCCTGGCGAGCCAGGAGCCGTTGGTTATCCTTCAGGCCCGCAATCCAGCGGCCCCCGATATCGATTTTTACAGCACCGGGACAACCGGCACTATTCTCGATTGGCAACCGTTGCCAAACCAGATGATCGGTATTGAGCTTAAGGGAGAACAGAAGGTCAGGGTATCTGAGATTCAGAAGGAGAGTGATGGCTTGTTAGTGGGGGACGTGGAGTATCTTCGCTCCGGTGATTTGCCCAGTACAGCGGAGCAATCGGCAAGGCTGGCCGAGATTACTGCTCATCTTGTACAGCATCCTCTGTTATCATTCAGCCCTGCCCGGGTTAATGATGAAACGGCCGATGCTTTCAGTTACCAACTGGCAGCTCTGTTGCCCTTTTCAGGCGCAGACAAGCAGCGTTTACTGGAACTGAATAATCCCGTGGCGCGGCTGGAATTGATTTACACTCTTCTCAAGGAATACTGATGCTCGATCTGATTCAAGCGGCGCTGGTTAGTCGCAGCGCGTTACTGGAAACTCTGCACGCTGAAAACAGTGACTGCTATCGTTTGTTTCATGGTATCAATGAGGGCGTTCCCGGCCTGACGGTAGACCGCTATGGCCCTCAGTTATTGATTCAGACCTTTCATGAGCCGATCAGTGGTGGTGATTGTGAGTTGATACATAGCGCGGTTGAAGCGTTTCTCGGCTGCCCCCTGGAGGCTGTATATAACGACCGCAGCTCGGCAAACTCCCGCCGTAGTGATGATTACCGTGTCGATGAATGGGAAGGTGTTGCGCATGAGCTGGGAGTCCGTTATCGGGTCAAGGGCAAGCATGAGGGACAGGATCCATTGCTGTTTCTCGATATGCGGGTGGGGCGGCGCTGGATACAGAATAATGCGGCCGGTAAGTCGGTCTTGAACCTGTTCTCATACACCTGTGGTGTCGGCGTAGTGGCGGCTGTTGCCGGTGCCAGCCGGGTATTAAATGTAGATTTCTCTACCCGCTCACTGGATATCGGTCGGGAGAATGCCCGACTCAATAACCTGAATGATCAGCAGATAGCGTTTTTTCAGAGTGATTTTTTTACCGCAGCCAAGCAGCTGGCAGGCATTCCAGTGAAGCAGAGAGTGGGACGGGGGCGTAAACCGAAACCGTTTCCGAAGATTCAGGCGGAGACCTTTGATCTGGTATTTCTCGATCCTCCGCGCTGGGCCAAAAGTGCATTCGGCACGGTGGATCTGATCCGCGATTATCCCAGTGTCCTGAAACCGGCACTGCTGGCAACCAAGCCTGGCGGTCAGCTGGTGTGTGCGAATAATGTGGCCAGTGTCGATTATGATGAATGGCTGGCTATTGTGCTTCGTTGTGCTGATAAGGCCGGGCGTCCGGTGCAACAGGTGACCCGGCTTGAGCCGGAGAGTGATTTCCCCTCTCCCGATGGCCGGTTTCCACTTAAGTTGTTATTACTGCAACTCTGAAGTGACTAATGTACCGTAACGGGTCAGCATGGTTTGAAATTCAGTGTTGATCTCTCCCAGCGCGATGCGTCGGTCTGCTGCTGAAAAACGGTCTATATCAATATATGCGCTGCGGTTGCGCCCCATGTGTTTGGCAAGATAGAGGGCTTCGTCGGCCCGTTTGATAGAATGCTCAACATCGCAATCATTGCATAGCTGGGTGATACCGAATGATGCGGTAATGGTAATCTTTTCCTGGCACAGCTCCAGCGGCGTTGCAGCCAGTTTACGTCGCACCCGGTCTATGCTGGCGATTGCTCCCTCCAGACTTATGTCGGGTAATACGAACAGAAACTCTTCCCCGCCAAAACGGGCTACGGTATCGCTTTGGCGTGTACAGGAGTGCAGAACCGAGGCGACCTGAGCCAGCGCATGGTCTCCGATATCATGACCATAGATGTCATTAACCTTTTTAAAGTGATCAATATCAACCAGCGCGATACAGCAGTGACTGGTTTTATTGCGCGACATCCGGTATTTCTCGTACGCAAGCACGGCATTAACACTGCGTCGGTTCATCAGCCCGGTAATTGAATCAAACTGACTGTTCGTGACGACACTGAACTCGAATAGGGTAAGCAGTTGAGCCGAAAGCATTTGTTGCGTCTGAATAAGCTGTTTATACAGGTTAATATCGACCGGTTGCTGGCTGTTCAGGTTATTGATCAGCTGGTTTGCGATGCGATGAAAGTTTTTATGTTTCTCATCGAGTTCAACAAAGAAAGGGTGTTGAAAAGCGGGGTTGTCTAAGGTGTTGCGGATCCACTGGCCCAGGGGGCAGAGGGTATGGGAACAGCAGCAATAATCCTCTTCGGAAAGTGTGGACTCTCGTGTTATCAGTGCAAGATTGAGAGCGTTAAACCAGAGTTGGTGTTGATCGAATGCGGTACGGATATCGGTAGATAGTCGGACAAACTCTTTCTGGTCAATCTTTTCTAACAGGTCGTCTAATACTGGCATGACGCAGAGCCTATCGATTGTCTGTGTTATTCTCTCTATCCCATGTTGATTCAGTCTACTGGGTTAAGTCAATGATTTGAAGGGGATATTCGGAAAGGCTTTGAGGATTTCTAAATACGATGAGCATCCAGTGTAATCCCGGTAACCCGGGGGCCCAGCAGGATAACCCGGCCGCGGGCACGGTCTTCGCCGGTCGCGGTAAACTCAAACAGGTAGGAGCGCCAGATTCTGATTTTGCCGTTATCATCCCGCTTCAGCCAGAGCCCCCGCAGATAGACACTCTGGTCCAGCAGCTGGAGGTCCAGTTCGCGGCAATGGTTGCTGGCCGCTTTGAGAGCGATCTCTTTAACTTTCAGTGACTGCCACCAGTGCAGTAGAAGCAGCACAATCAGTGTCAGCCAGAACAGATCTCCCAGATCAAGATACATCAGTTTTTCTCCCTTCCTAGCCATACCGAACCGATACCACCACTGATCACCAGTGCTGCACCCATAATTGAGATCATATCAGGAACCTGCTGCCAGAAAAGCCAGCCGAGCAGTCCTGCAAACAGGACACCAAAATAACTGATCGGAGCAATCACGGTTGCCTTAGCATAACTGTAAGCTTTGGTGTAGAGCCACATAGTGCACCAGATTGACAGGCTGATAGCGATCATCAGGGGCACGCTGATCAGCGGTATCGGTTGCCAGTCGCTTACTGCCAGTGGCAGGGAGAACAGTGCGGAGAGCGCAAAATAGTAAAAAAGGATACGGTTAGTGGGTTCTGTCAGCGTCAGTACCCGGGTGGTCACGATCGAGACCGATAGCGAAATAGCGGAAGCAACAGCGGCAATGTGCCATGGGTTAAAGTGGCTTCCTTCGGGTTTGAGTACCAGTGCTATTCCGATAAAACCGACCATGACCGGCACCCAATTCAACAGCGGCATCCGGTATTTGAGCCAGATTAAAACCAGTAGTGGCACCATTAAGGGTGCCGCATTACGTAACAATGCGGCCTCACCCAGTGGAATCTCATTCAGTGCCAGATAGTAAGTATAGAAGCAGAGCCATCCGGACAGGCCACGGGCCAGATGTAACCAGGGCTTTTCGGTCTTGAGTGCCGTGAGACCTTTGCGTCCCAGCCAGGGCAGCATAATCACTGTGCAGATGACGTATTGCGCCAGCACAATCTGTTCGATAGACACAAATCCTGCAGTGTACTTGGTTGCGGCCGCCGCCAGACTCATCACCAGGGTTGTGGCCAGTGCAAATGCTGCACCCAGAAGAAGCTTAGAATATTGGCTGGGCAAGGTTGTCTATCCTGTTGTTTTATTTACAATGACAGTACGTTTTTTATTCCGGGAATACGCATGGAACAGCTGATCGGCTTTCTACACATAAACTGGCTTAACCTGTTGTCTCTGTGCTGGTTTCTGCTCTGTTTTAAGGGATATAACGCCTATACCCGCAAACGCGCCAGAGATACCCATTGTCTGGCCAGTGTCATGCACAACTATCGTCTCGAATGGATGACCCGGATGTTGCATCGGGAGGTTCGAATAGCCGATACGGCTGCGATTGCCAATCTGGAGCGTAGCGTATCATTTTTTGCCTCATCCACCATGCTTATTTTAGCGGGCCTGATGACAGTGCTGGGGTCAACAGACAAAGCGATCGATATTATCGGAGACATCCCCTTTGCCAGTCATGCAACCAAAGCAGAGTGGGAACTTAAACTGCTGGTGCTGATTGGTTTGTTTGTTTATGCGTTTCTGAAATTTACCTGGAGTCTGCGCCAGTATGGATTCACCTCTGTCATGATCGGCGGCGCGCCTCAGCCAGATGATGCGGCAGAGCCTGAACTGAAATCTCATGCGACGCGGCTGGCGATTATGAGTTCAATGGCGGCAAACAATTTTAATCTGGGGTTGCGCACCTACTATTTCAGTCTCTCTGTTCTGGCATGGTTTATTAACCCCTGGCTGTTTATGCTGATGACGACCGGAGTGGTTGTTATCCTCTATCGGCGGGAATTTAATTCCAGCACTCTGCGTCAGCTGGTGATCAGCCGGATGGAATAAATTGTCGGGCATTTCCATTAAAGCCCCTTGAAAAGGGAGGGGCTGTCCCCATCTTTAGTGTCAACGATTTTCGTTTTAACAGTAAATCTTTGTAACCGTAAGATTGGGAATTGATAGATGAGCACAGAAACTCAGCAGGAAACTCTTGGCTTTCAAACCGAAGTGAAGCAACTGCTTCACCTGATGATTCACTCTCTGTATTCAAATAAAGAGATTTTTCTTCGGGAGCTGATCTCCAACGCTTCCGATGCAGCGGATAAACTACGATTTGAAGCGCTGTCCAACGATGACCTTTATGAAGGTGATGGCGATCTGCGTATTCGCATCTCATTCGATGAGGCGGCTAAAACCATCACTATTGATGACAACGGGCTCGGTATGACCCGTCAGGATGTGATTGAACATCTGGGTACAATTGCTAAGTCCGGCACCTCTCAGTTCCTTTCTCAACTGAGTGGCGACCAGAAAAAAGACTCCCAGTTGATCGGCCAGTTTGGTGTCGGCTTCTACTCTGCATTCATCGTGGCTAAAGAGGTAGAAGTTATTACCCGTCGTGCAGGTCAGCCCGCCTCTGAAGGTGTGCATTGGGTGTCTCAGGGAGAGGGCGAGTTTACCGTAGGGGGCGTCGAAAAAGCGCAACGCGGTACCACCATTATTCTGCACCTGAAAGATGAGGAGCTCGAGTTTGCCAACAGCTTACGTCTGCGCAGCCTGGTACGTAAATACTCTGACCATATTTCTCTGCCGGTTATCATGGAGAAAGAAGCGGAACCCGTTGAAGAGGGTGAACAGCCAGCGGCCCCTGAAGATGAAACGGTAAACTCAGCAACTGCGCTCTGGACCTGCTCTAAAAGCGAGATCAGCGAAGACGAGTATAAAGAGTTCTACAAGCACGTTTCCCATGACTTCCAGGACCCAATGAAATGGAGTCACAACCGGGTTGAGGGTAAGCTGGATTACACCAGTCTGCTCTATGTTCCCGCGCACGCGCCTTATGATTTGTGGAATCGTGATACCCCGCGTGGACTGAAACTCTACGTGCAGCGGGTCTTTATTATGGATGAGGCCGATCAGTTCCTGCCGATGTACCTGCGCTTTATCAAAGGCGTGGTGGATACGAATGATCTGTCACTGAATGTTTCCCGAGAGATTCTGCAGAAAGATCCGGTGGTTGATAAGCTGAGAACACAGCTGACCAAGCGTGCACTGGATATGCTGGGTAAACTGGCTAAGAACGATCCTGAGCAATACGCTAAATTCTGGACTGAATTTGGTGAAGTGCTGAAAGAGGGACCGGCTGAGGATCACGCCAACAAAGACACAATTCTCAAACTGTTGCGGTTCGCCTCGACCCATAACGATTCTTCTGAGCAGAGTGTAGCGCTGGAAGATTATGTTTCCCGGATGCAGGAAGGTCAGGACAAAATCTATTATGCCGTGGCGGAGAATTACAATACCGCGAAGAACAGCCCGCACCTCGAGATCTTCCGTAAGAAGGGTATCGAAGTTCTGCTGATGTCAGACCGGGTTGATGAGTGGCTGATGAGTCAGTTGTTCGACTTCGACGGTAAGTCATTCCAGGATGTCAGCAAGGGTGAGCTGGACCTGGGTGAAACCGAGAATGAAGAGGAGAAGAAGGCTCAGGAAGAGACCGCCAAAGAATTGGAAGGTCTGGTTGAGCGCCTCAAAAGCAGTCTTGATGCTCAGGTTAGCGAAGTACGTATCACTCATCGTCTTACCGACTCTCCTGCCTGTGTAGTCCTGGGTGCCTACGATATGGGTATGCAGATGCGCAAGATTATGGAAGCGGCGGGTCAGGCTGTGCCTGAAAGCAAGCCGGTCTTCGAGATCAATCCAGAGCATCCGCTGATCAGTAAGCTGGATAATGAAACCGATGAAGATCGTTTCGGTGAGCTGGCACTGGTGGTGTTTGAACAGGCGCAACTGGCCGCAGGTGGTCAGCTGGATGATCCGGCAGCCTATGTGAGCCGTCTCAATAAGCTGCTGCTTAATCTGATCAGTTAATCTGAAACTGTGTAACTAAAGGCGACCTCTGGTCGCCTTTTTTATGTCTGTTACACTGATATAATCGGTAGGTTACGCATCAGGAGATGATGCGGCAAAACAACAATTATACGAATAACGGAACGCCTGGACTGGATCTGAAATGAGTGAAGATATCGCTAATCTGCGAAAATTTGTGGCCCCTGAAATCGTCTTTGGGGCCGGTGCCCGAAAAACGGTAGCCAATTTTGCCCGCTCCTTTGGTGCCCGTAAAATTCTGTTAGTGTCTGATCCCGGCGTTCAGGCCGCCGGCTGGGTTGCTGAGGTTGCTCAGGACTTGCAGATGGCTGGCTTTGAATATGAGATTTTTACCGCGGTCTCACCAAACCCTCGTGCTGAAGAAGTGATGCAGGGGGCTGCTATCTACACCGCTCAGGGCTGTAATCTGATCGTGGCTGTGGGTGGCGGTAGTCCGATGGACTGCGCAAAAGGGATTGGCATCGTTGCGACTCACAAACGTCATATTCTTGAGTTTCAGGGGGTCGATACCATTGAAGTGGCGATCCCACCGCTGATCTTTATTCCCACCACGGCCGGCACTTCAGCGGATGTTTCGCAGTTTGCCATTATAAATGATCAGCAGGAGAGGATGAAAATCTCCATAGTCAGCAAAGCTGTCGTCCCCGATGTATCCCTGATCGATCCGGAAACAACCGTCACTATGGACCCGTTTCTGACCGCCTGTACGGGGGTGGATGCGCTGGTGCATGCGATTGAAGCGTTTGTGTCTACCGGCTCTGGACCGCTCACCGATATGCATGCACTGGATGCCATTAAGCTGGTGAATGACAATCTGGTGGCGCTGGTGCAAGATCCCACCGATCTGAAGCTGCGGGAGCAGGTGATGCTGGGCAGCATGAAGGCGGGTCTGGCGTTTTCGAATGCCATCCTGGGGGCTGTTCATGCGATGTCACATAGCCTGGGAGGCTTTCTTGATCTGCCCCATGGGATGTGTAATGCGATGCTACTGGAACACGTCATTGGTTTTAATTTTAAATCGGCAGAAGATAAATTCCGTGTTGTCGCTGAAACCATGAGAATTGATACCCGGGGAATGACGAACCAGATGGTACACAAACAGTTACAGGAGCGGGTGATACAGCTGAAGCTTGACGTGGGGCTGGTTGACGGACTTGCCTCTCGGGGCGTGAATCTCAGTGATATCCCGCACCTGTCTTCCAAAGCGATTCAGGACCCCTGCATTCTGACTAATCCGCGCAAATCCAGTAAGCGGGATGTCGAGGTGGTGTATGAAGAAGCGCTCTGAGGCTGAGCACTCTTCCAGTGATAAGCTCACCATAGAACGTCTGATGGGGCTGGGAGGGCAGTCCGCCCGTAAAAGCCACTACCCCGAGTTGGTTGCAAAACTTGAGGAGCTGGAGGAAGAGCGTAATCGATATAAGTCGATTTTTGAACACGCCCAGCATGGCATTTTTCAGGCCCGCCTCGATAGCGGTCTGATTGCAGCGAATCCGGCACTGGCGAAAATTTGTGGTTATACCGACCCGCAGCAACTGTGTAACCGGGTTGATTCCTTTGCCAACGGTCTTCTGTTTGATCCTGATGAATATCCGCTGCTGCTGCAAAAACTAAAGCTGTACGGCAAGCTGTTTGGCTACGAAACCCGGTTATTACGTCAGGATGGCAGTGCTGTTGATGTGTCGTTAAACGTGCTGTTAAAGACTGATGATCAGGACAGCCTGATAGAGGCGTTTGTGGCCGATATCACCGAACGTAAGAAAGCTCAGAATAAACTGAAGAAACTCAATGAAGAACTGGAGCAACGGATTGAGGGGCGTACCGGTGAACTGGTCTCGCTTAATCAGAAGCTGGTCTGCGAGATCAACGAACGCAGTCTCATTGAGCAGGCGCTTAAAGTTGCACGGGATACCGCAGAACAGGCGAATAAGAGCAAAGATAAATACCTGGCTGCTGCCAGTCACGATCTGTTGCAGCCACTGAATGCCGCCCGGTTACTGGTTTCTACACTGCAGGAGCGGGAACTGGCGGAGGAAAATAACCATCTGGTGGAACGGATTCATATGGCGCTGGAGGGGGCCGAAGAGCTACTGAGCGACCTTCTGGATATCTCTCGCCTGGACCAGAAAGCGGTACAGCCTGATCTGACCAGTATCCCTCTGGACTATCTGTTCCGTATGTTACAGGTGGAATTTCAGCCGGTAGCAGAGCAGCGATCTGTGTCGCTGCGTGTTCTCAGCAGTAGTCTTAATATTCGCACTGATATGCGCTTGCTGATGCGTGTGCTGCGTAACTTTCTCAGTAACGCCTTTCGTTATACTCCGGCGGGGAGGGTTGTGTTGGGGACGCGTCGTCGGGGAGACTTCCTTGAACTACAGGTGTGGGATACCGGTCCCGGTATTCCGGAGGATAAACTTGAGGATATCTTCAGGGAGTTTCAGCAGATCGATCATCAGTACCAGACCGGTCGCAAGGGGGTCGGGCTGGGACTGGCGATTGTAGAACGGATTGCCGGAATGCTGGAACATCCGATCAGCGTCAGCTCGGAGCCGGGCAAAGGGACTATGTTCAGCGTATTGGTGCCCATCAGCACTGACCCGGTGCAGCCGATGTTGCAACCGCAGCGGCTGCCGCAGCAGGATCTGAGTGGCCACCCGATTCTGGTGATCGATAACGAACCAGATATTCTGGTGAGTATGCAAGCACTCCTGAAACAGTGGGATTGCGAGGTTTGTGTTGCCACCGATGCGGATGAGGCGATAGAAAGCTATCTCAGTAAAGGGGTAAAACCGCAACTGATTCTGGCGGATTTTCATCTGAATAACGGTATCACGGGTGTCGAAGCGGTTGATCAGGTGCGTCAGTATGCCGGCTATGATATCCCTGCCGCCATTATTACCGCAGACCGTTCCCCGGAGGGACGAAAGCTGTTTCGTGAGTGGCAGTTGCCGGTGCTGAATAAACCGGTTAAACCAGGCAAGCTACGGGCGTTGATCAGTCACCTGCTGCATCTATCCGAAAAAGCCGATGGCTCACGTACCGATGAATCGTGATCAGCTGCGGCAGTGTTACGAAGCGCTGGAGAAGCTTAAGCAGGAGTTGAGTGAAGAGATCGCCAGTCTGGAGCAAAGTGCCCGTCCGGTTCAGCTGGATCAGCAGGCGGTCGGCCGGGTTTCACGGGGGGATGCTATGCAACAGCAGAATATGGCGCTGGCAAATCTGGAGCAGTGTCGTCAGCGGATGCAGGAGGTGCTACATGCCGAACAGCGATTCAGCGAGGATGAGTATGGCTACTGTGAAAACTGCGATGCTGTGATCGCGCTGCCGCATCTGCTGGCACGCCCCGAAAGCCGTTATTGTCTCAGCTGTCAGTCTGCGTCAGAGCAGCAAAAGTGATCACTTGGTAGCTGGCTCTTGTAACAAGCCTTTTTAATAAGTCCTTTTAATAAGTTCTTTGATTTAAAATATTCCTAAGCTGGTTTTGATGTTTTTGCCATTGTTAAAAAACATTAATTAACTGTATTAGTGACCTTGGCTTTAATTATCTTCGTCTCCGGACCGGTTTCATACCGTTATCGCTTTTACTCCGCTCTGAGCCCGCTCCCGGGCACCGGTGACAACCTGGCCAACGTAGATTAAAGCGGGGGCTTTAACCTGATTAAGGTTGATCGCCTGAGTCATCTGACTAAGGGTTGTTTCGGTTGCCCGCTGTTCCTTGTGAGTACCATTTTCAACGATCAATACCGGGTAGTCTTCAGGTAACCCCGCTTTGATTAGCTCTTTGCTGATCATTGCCGCTTTCGATACTCCCATATAAAACACCAGCGTTTCGTCGGTTCTTGCCAGATTACACCAGTCGATCTCGCGGGTTTTACTGAACTGGGCTGTTATTAATCTCAGGCGGGTCGATTTTCCCCGCTCGGTCAGGGGGAATCCGAGACTGGCTGCGCAACCGGAGGCTGCGGTAATACCCGGAACAATACTGTAGGGGATATTTTCGCAGTGGAGGGCATCCAGCTCCTCACCCAGGCGGCCAAATACCAGAGGGTCTCCACCTTTAAGGCGCACCACATGCTTACCTTCTAATGCAAGGTGCACCATAATAGAGCATATTTCGTCCTGTGTTGCACTGTGATCGCCCATCCGCTTGCCAACATAGATCAGCTCAGGCTGACCGGTTATACCGTCCAGTAGCTCGCGGCTGACCAGGGCGTCATACACGATGGTGTCTGCCTCATTGATCAGTCGCCAGGCTTTCAGGGTTAATAGTTCAGGATCCCCGGGGCCTGCGCCAACCAGATCGACCCGCCCCATGGGTGATGGTTTAAGGCGGCTGCGAAGCTTGAATACCTTGCTACTGATCCCGTCTCTGCTACCGATCCACTCACGCAGGTAGCGCATATAATCCAGACTTAACATGGTTGTTCACTCCATTCGATAAACCAAAAAAAGCCCAAAGCTCATACGAGCTTTGGGCTTCATTACCCGACGAAAACAGTTTCGCCATCTGTGGTTTTAAAAAATTAATAGCTAAGAGCTTAGCAAGGAGTATGCCTGATCTGCATAGACGCCACGCCAGACAGGAGTGGCACTGTACTTGCTATACTTGTAGCACATATAGCTTAACTGTCAGGTAAACGCTTAAACTGATGAAAGACCTTACCGTTTCCCCCGAATCATTTTTTCTGGCTGCCAAACAGTCAGAGATTAATACCATCACGGAACTGAAATCGATGCTCGGGTGGGTGAATCTTATCTGTGAGTTTATCCATCAGCTGCAGCGTGAGCGTGGTCTGTCAAACCGGCTGTTAGTGGGGGGCGGGGAAAAAACCCGACAGCAGCGGATTGAACAGTTACGGCAGACGGACCAGGCCCGGGATGCGATGAATACAGGGCTGGCTGTTGTTCAGCAAGCGGCAGGTGAGAGCACCGTGAGTGCCAAGTTACTCAACCTGATTGCGTCTGCACTACTGGCATTAGAGGGGCTGGAAGCACTGCGTGCCGACGTGGAGAAAGCCCGGTTGCAACCGGTTGACGCAACGGCATGTTACAGCCGGCTCATCGAAAATCTGTTATTAATTGTTTTTGAAGTGGCGGATCATGCCACTGATCCGGATGTGACACAGGGACTGAGCACGCTGTTTCACCTGATTCAGGCTAAGGAGCTGGCGGGTCAGGAGCGCGCCTGGACCGTAGTCGGGTTTGCCCGGGGGGGCTTTTCAGCCAGGCTGCGTGACCGGCTCGACAGGGTTAATCAGCAACAGCTTGAAATTTTCTGCGGCTTTCAGCAAACCGCAGGCAGCGAGCTGATTGCCGCCCTGGACAGAATTGAGCACAGCGATCTGATCGCCGACTTTAAGCAGATGAGAGCGCTGCGGGATAAACTTTGCGAAGGTCAGCAGGTGAATCCGGATCTGGCAGATACCTGGTATGAGAAAGCTACACTGTATCTCGATCAGCTGCATGGATTGGAGATTCAGGCAACAGAGCAGATTTTAACGCTCTGTGATAACCGGGTGGACCTTGCCAAACGCAACCGCTCGGTGGCACAGGATCAGATTGCGCAACTGACCAGTTTCGAGGTCGATTCAGAGGAAGCGGTTGGCAGTGGTTTACTCAATGCAGCCAATCCGTCACACCCGATACAGGCGCTTATTTTAGAGCAGCGTAAGCAGATCCAGGCGCTGACGACCGATCTGCAGCAAGCTAAAGAGGCACTTGAAGCGAGAAAGCTGGTCGAGAGAGCCAAGGCTATTCTTAAAGAGAACCTTAATCTGGATGATGAAGAAGCCTATCGAACGCTACAGAAAAGTGCGATGGATCAGAATCAGCCTATTCAACAGGTTGCGCTGAAGATCATTGATGCATTTAAGAAAACAACCCGCCGCTGATTTTATCGTTCTGTTACCTTAGCCTGGAGTGCCTGAGCGGGATATCGAGCCCCCTCAGGTCGTTTCATCTGTTGAACGACCTGAGTATTTCACAGCCGCAGAAATAATCCATCTGTCTGACCAGTATCGCCTAGCGGATACCCATCGCTTCCATCAAAAAGATAACCCCACAGCCCACCGCGATCATCACCAGATTGTAGGGCAGCTGATTGCGGATGATCTCTGAGTCCGTCGCAATAAAGCGGGACTTCATTATAAAGTTCAGGCCGCTGAAGGTACTGCCGGACATCGCCAGCGCCGTACCCAGGATATAGCTGATCGCCATCAGGTTAGGGGTGGTGGTGATATCCGCCAGCAGGCCTGCAAAGATAGCCACCAGTGCCAGCTGATGAATACCCAGATAGGCAAGGCCGACGATCATCATCAGCACCAGAGAGGCGACCCCGGCATTGGTTTCCGTAAACGGCAGACTGATCAGGCCTGCAGTGATACAGGCTTTAACCCCGGCTGCCAGTACTCCGGCACTCATAAACAGGGTGATCTCTGCACGGCTTTCAGAGAGTTTCTCGGTCACATGCTGAGAGACTTTTTCAGCGGACTGGGCGATGCCGGTACGCAGTATCAGCAGACCGACAGGGACAACAATAGAAAGCAGTGATACCAGAAACACTGTCGGTAGTTCAGGCTGCTGCCAGCTGAGCAGCAGAATCATCCCGATCAGAATGAAAGGCATTGCCAGGGTTTCTCTTTTCAGGGGGTATCCGGCATAGCTTTGTAAAGCCGCGCTTGCCCGGAAACGGGCTTCAATCATACTGAGAAGCAGGCCGGTGACGGCAATAGTGAGCGAAAAAGGGTAGACCTGGGATAGCTCAACCCCGGGAACCTGCTCCAGTACCAGTGGCAAAAGACTGAGAAAGGGAGACCAGAGGACTGCCATACTGAAGCCCCGGCTGAGCACCAGTTGCGACAGCTGATCGATACCCTCTTTTTTCTTAATCTGATCGCCCACAACAACGACTGAAGAAAAGTTCGCCACCGAGGAGAAAAAGTGCATGCCCAACAGGGTGGTAATAAAACTGCGGGCGCCGGGTTTACTGACATCGCAGCCAATCTGGCTGGCCATCCCAATAAAGCTGATGGCGGTAAGCAGCATCGCCAGTTTCAGATGTTCGCCGAACAACGCTTGCAGGTTGATTGCTGCACCCTGACTCCAGGCAAGAATCGCAGCAGCCACACCCGCGGTAAACAGGATGATAATCTGTTTACGTTGTTTCGGTTTAAGACGGGGGGCTTCAATCACGATATAGAGCCATGCCAGCAGGGTAGCGACACCGGCCAATCCCAGCGGAGCGACAATATTCAGCAATGTCAGCAGGCACATCGTTAAAACAATAAAGCCTGCGATACGCGCTCCAGGCCAGCGATTGCTTACATTTTCGCTAATACTATGGGTTGTCATTTGAAAGCCTGTAAATAAAAACTGGAAATTACTTAATATATTAATTATATTGTCGGCATATGTTACCGTTTACCTGTTGAGAGGTAAATGACTACACGATAGACAACGCTATTTTTAAGCTTCACTTTTTTGATTGCTGAGCTCAGCGCTAGCGAGGACGGAAGGTCAGATATGTTAACAGAACAGCAGATTAAAACAGCCGCAGAGAAACTCTATCAGGCAGAGAAGGATTGCACACAGATTCCTGCCCTGACGCTTGAATACCCTGAGATGACCATGGATGACGCGTATGCTGTCCAGAAGACCTGGGTGGATCAGAAGATCGCCAACGGCGCTAAGGTCAAAGGCTATAAAATCGGCCTGACTTCCCGTGCTATGCAGATGGCAGTGAATATTGATCAGCCTGATTACGGCGTGTTGCTGGATGATATGTTCTTCGCCGATGGTGCTGAGATCAAAGCGTCTGATTTTCCGGATCCCCGTATCGAAGTAGAACTGGCCTTTGTACTTAAAGATCGTCTGGAAGGTGAAGATATCACCATCTTTGATGTGTTGAATGCGACCGACTATGTCATTCCATCGCTGGAGCTGATCGCCGCCCGTTGTCATCGCACCGATCCTGAGACCGGCTATACCCGCAAAGTGTATGACACGATTTCTGATAATGCGGCTAATGCAGGAATTATTCTCGGTGGTCGTCCGATCAAGCCGATGGATATGGACCTGCGCTGGGCCGGGGCTCTGCTATATTTGAACGGTCAGATTGAAGAAACCGGCGTTGCAGCAGGCGTACTGGGACATCCTGCCAATGGTATCTGCTGGGTATGTAAGCGTTTTGCTCCTCACGGCGTCGCGCTGGAACCGGGTCAGGTGATTCTGGCAGGTTCATTTACCCGTCCGGTGCCGGTAAAGGCCGGAGATACCGTACACGCTGATTACGGCCCTCTGGGCGGTATCTCTGTGAAGTTTGTATAAGAGGTGGCTATGGAACTGACCGTTAATAAATTCAAGCAGGGCCTGCAGGGCGACAAGCCTATGTGGGGGCTGTGGCTGGGTCTGCCTGATTCAACCTGTGCCGAGATCGTTGCCGGTGCCGGTTTTGACTGGCTGTTGATCGACAGTGAGCACGCGCCGTTCGAGCTGGACTCTACTATGCGCCATCTGCAGGCGATTGCACCCTACGGTGTGCCTGCCATTGTGCGTCCGGAAGAGGGCAGAACAGCACTGCTGAAACGCATTCTTGATATAGGTGCGCAGACCGTACTGGTGCCGATGTGTGACACCGCCGAGCAGGCACGAGAGCTGGTAAAAGCGGTGAAGTATCCGCCGCAGGGCATCCGTGGTCTGGGCAGTTCACTGGCCCGTGCAGCCAACTGGAATCGTATTCCGGGTTATCTGCAAAAAGCCAATGATGAGATCTGTCTGATCGTTCAGGCGGAGACTGTTACCGCGATGGCTAATCTCGAAGAGATCGCTGCGGTTGAAGGTGTGGATGCAGTGTTTATCGGCCCTTCTGACCTGTCAGCCTCGATGGGGCATATCGGTAATCCCGACCACCCTGATGTGGTCGCGGCGATTGAGAATGGCTTTAAAGTGATCAACGAAGCCGGTAAAGCGGCGGGTCTGCTCTGTATCAATCCGGCTAAAGCCCGGCACTATGTAGAGAAAGGTGCCAAATTTGTCGGTGTCGGTGTTGATACTTTGCTGCTTGGCAATGCTGCCAAACAACTGGCTGAAAGCTTCAGCTCAGACGTCACATCGCAGGGACCGTCAGAAGCATCTCAGTCCAGCGGATATTAATTTTCAGGTACAAGTTTAGGTACAAATTCAATGAGTAATAATCCAATCGTGAAAGGTAAGTTAGTCTGTGTTGCGCTGAACGACGCTGAACAGTTCAATGCGATGCAGGCCGAATTCGCTGAGGCACCTTATAAAGGCGCGCCGCAACAGCCGGTTCTGTATTTTAAACCCCATAACACCTGGAGCACCGATGGTGCCGTTGTTGAGTGGGCACAGGTTGACGGATCACCCGTTGAGCAGATGGTTGTCGGTGCTTCTCTGGCGGTCGTGTTTGGCAAAGAGTGCTGTCGTGTCAGCGAAGCTGAGGCACTGGACTATGTAGAGGGTTACACCCTGGTGCATGATTTCTCTCTGGTAGAGCAGAACTACTACCGTCCTGATATCAAAGGTAAGTGTCTGGATACCTCTGCGCCAATCGGTGCTGCGGTGGTATCGGTTGCCGATCCTCAGGCGCTGACTGTGGTGACTTCGGTTAACGGCACTGTGGTCAGTGAAATGCCTGTATCACAACTGGTGCGCGGTGTGGCTGAACTGATCAGCACGATCTCGTACATCATGACGTTGCAGCCGGGTGATGTGATTGCCGTTGGTTTCCCGGGTCAGCGGGCTGCGGTTGCTCAGGGCGACAACGTTCGCTCTGTGATTGACGGCGTTACTGAACTTAACAACACACTTGGCCAATAAGGAGAACATTCAGAATGAAACACGCACGCGTACTTTTTAATGGTTCTGAACTGGATGTAACCGTTGAGGCCGATGGCCAGCTGAAATCAAAAACCGATGGTCAGATAATCAATGAAACCGATGTGACCTGGCTGTGCCCGGTTAAAGAACCCGGCACGATCTTCGCTCTGGGTCTGAACTACGCAGACCATGCCGCTGAACTGGCCTTTGAGCCGCCGAAAGAGCCACTGGTATTCCTCAAGGGTGCTAACACCCTGACCGGTCACAAGCAGAACGCTTACCGTCCGGATAATATCGAGTTCCAACACTATGAGTGTGAGCTGGTGGCGGTCATCGGTAAAGAGGGTAAGAACATCTCCCGTGAAGATGCGATGGATTACATCGCCGGTTACACCGTTTGTAACGACTTCGCGATCCGTGACTATCTGGAAAACTACTACCGTCCGAATCTGCGGGTTAAGAGCCGTGATTCCCTCTGCCCGATCGGTCCGTGGCTGATCGACAAAGATGACGTGGGTGATATCACTGATCTGAAACTGACGACCCATGTGAATGGTGAGCTGACTCAGGAAGGTACCACGGCGGACATCATCTTCGATGTGCCGTTCCTGGTGGAATACCTGAGTAAAATTATGACCCTGAAACCGGGCGATATGATCGCCACAGGTACCCCTAAAGGTCTGAAAGATATGCAGCCAGGCGACACTGTTGTCTGTGAAATTGAGAAAGTAGGCGCTCTGACTACATATATCGTGTCCGAGCAAGCGTTCTACGGCGATAAGTATTGAGGTATAGATTGATGAGTACACAACTACAGGAAAATATTGGTAAAGCAGAAGGCTACCTGGCACGTTTTAAAGACAACACTCTGGGCCATTACATCAACGGTGAGTGGACCCTGGGCAGCGGTGAAACGTTTGACAATACGACGCCATTCGACCAGAGCTTTCTGGGTAAAGTGGCGGCGGCAACTGAAGACGATGTAAACGCCGCCTGTGAAGCGGCTCAGGCGGCAGCGGCTGGCTGGGCGGCTACACCGGGTGCTGAGCGCCGTAAAATTCTCCATCGTCTGGGTGATGAGCTGGAAAAGCGTGCTGAAGAGATCGCCATGGTTGAGTCGATGGACTGTGGCCAGGCGCTGCGCTTTATGCGTCAGGCGGCGGTGCGTGGCGCGGCTAACTTCCGTTTCTTCGCCGATCAGGCCCCGGAAGCGCGTAACGGTCTCTCGCTGCATCAGGCGGAACACACTAACTTCACCGTGCGCAGCCCGCTCGGTCCGGTGGCCGTGATCACCCCCTGGAATACGCCATTCATGCTGTCCACCTGGAAGATCGCTCCAGCCCTGGCCGCAGGCTGCACCGTGGTACATAAACCTGCTGAACTGAGTCCGCTGACCGCTTCTATTCTGGCGGAGTGTGCCGAAGCGGCCGGTCTGCCAAAAGGCGTGTGGAACATGGTGAATGGTTTCGGTACTGTTGCCGGTAAAGCACTGACACAACACCCGGCGATTAAAGCGGTGGCGCTGGTGGGTGATTCTGCCACGGGTAAGCTGATTCAGGCGCAGACGGCACAAACCCTGAAGCGTCTGCATCTGGAGCTGGGCGGCAAAAACCCGGTGATCGTGTTTGATGATGCCGACTTTGATCGTGCCCTCGATGCGGTTGTGTTCATGATCTACAGTCTCAACGGTCAGCGTTGCACCAGCTCCAGCCGTCTGCTGATTCAGAGCGGTATCAAGGATAAGTTCCTGACAGCACTGAAAGCGCGCGTTGCGAACATTAAAGTGGGTCATCCGCTTGATCCTGAAACTGAGGTGGGCCCTCTGGTTCATACCGGTCATTACGACAAGGTAACCAGCTACTTTGAGATCGCCAAGCAGGATGGTGCCACCATCGCAGTCGGCGGTAAGTCACTGCGTGACGAGATGGGGCCGGGTAACTTTGTCACTCCAACTCTGTTTGTCGATGCGAAGAACGATATGCGTATCGCTCAGGAAGAGATCTTTGGCCCGGTTCTGACCGCCATTGAATTCGATACGGAAGAAGACGCGATCAAACTGGCTAACGAGACGGTATACGGTCTGGCCGGCTATATCTGGACCAGCAATACCGGTCGTGCAATGCGTATGGCACATGCGGTAGAAGCGGGGATGTTGTGGGTTAACTCCGAAAACAACCGTAACCTGCCATCACCTTTCGGTGGTGTTAAAATGTCCGGTATCGGTCGTGACGGTGGTGACTGGAGCTTCGACTTCTACATGGAAACCAAGAACGTGTGTATTGCACATGATACCCACAAAGTCCCCGTCCTTGGCCGCTAACCGTCTAAGCTACTGCGCTTGATCATACGGCGTTGGAAGCAGGTTCAAAGTGCTCATTTAGCAGGCTAAACTGCGCGCTTTTCACCTGCTTCCGTCTTGTCTGATCTGCGCTCGTGACGCTTAGACAAGCTATTGCGTTTGGTCGTATGGTGTTGAGAGAAGGTTTAAAGTACTTATTTAGCAGGCTAGACTGCGCGCTTTTCACCTACTCCCGCCTTGTCTGATCTGCGCTCGTGACGCTTAGTTGTTTATGTGTTTGGCTATAGGGTGTTAAAAGCTGGCTTAGAGTAATCTTAGCCAGCTTATGGCGTTAACGGCTGAGCACAAAATGCTTAGATTTATAGATTCAACAGAGGAAACTTTATGCCTCATTTTATTATGGAATACTCAGCCAACCTGGATGATGATCTGGATATCCCGGCGTTGTTTGAGAAGTTAAACGCTACTGCGATTGCCACCGGGGTTTTCCCGATTGGTGGTATTCGCAGCCGGGCGATTCGCTGCGAGCATTTCCGCGTAGGCGAGGGTGATCCCGACAATACCTTTGTACACCTGACCGCAAAAGTGGGGTCTGGGCGTACGCCTGAAGTGCTGAAAGCGGCGTCAGATAAAATCTTTGAAACCTTCAGTGAATGTCTCAAGCCGGTGTTTGACCGTCGCTGGATGAGCGCCGGATTTGAGATGATTGAACTTCATCCTGAACGCAATTACCGGATGAACAACATTCACAAGAAACTCGCCGATCAAGCCTGATCATATTCGCTTTTCAGTGATAATCAGCAGCGATTGTTAAACCCCGTATTAACTCAGCGTCCTCTGTGCTGAAGGCTCTACAACTTTTTTAAAACAGGTCTCACCACAGAGGACACCGAGAACACAGAGGTTGTATTATCAACTGATTTTGGCAAACGCCTGCTCTGGCTATTCTCAAAATTACCGCACGGCTTAGGGGGCAAGTCTTAATGTTATTTGACTCCGTTCATCTGGTTAGATAAACGAAAAGATTATCTCCGTGCGCTCTGTGTCCTCTGTGGTAAAACGCACTACTCTCCCTGGAACGACACCAGGGAGGCTATTTGTGAGTCTGTATGCTATTTTCTGGCTATGTTTATAGTGCTACAAGCCGCATAATTATTGCTTCAATACGTCAAAGAGTCTTGCCTAAATTTCATCTAGCTGAATAATCGTCGCATAACAAGGCAGACAGCATCAGTCGCTACATTCTCTGGACAGAACTGTCACTCCCGGTTAATGATATATCAATCATCAACAAGCCTGCCGTTATTGGCAGCGTAAGGCGTAAATAGAGATGTCTGAAATTCTCACATTAATTCTTTTGACTGGCGCAGCAGGTGCGTGTATCCCATTAGGGGGGGCAGTTTCTAGTGTTGAGAATTTTCGGCCGAACTGGTTAGAAAAAGAGTTAAGGCATTTTGTAATTGCATTCGGTGGGGGGATATTGCTCGGTGCGGTATCAGTCGTATTGGTTCCACAAGGTTTGGTAAGCATGGAAAATTCCATGTTCGCGATACCTGTCATGCTGAGTGGTGCGGTTGTATTTTTCATTCTGGAAAGATTTCTTGGATTGAGGCGCAGGGAATCCCCTCAATTAATGGGAATGGTGCTCGATTACGTACCCGAAGCTGTAGCGCTGGGTGGATTGGTAGCTGTTGGTTCGCCCCTTTCTTCACTGCTGGCATTTTTGATTGGACTGCAGAATCTGCCGGAAGGGTTTAACGCCTTCCGGGAATTAGAAGAACAAAACCATGGTAGTACAAAGGACACACTACTCATCATGCTGTTGCTGGTGCCGCTGGGGCCGGTTGCAGGGTTATGTGGCTATTACTTTCTTTCAGGTCACGAAAGCATATTAGGAGGCATTATGCTATTTGCGTCTGGAGGAATTATTTATCTTATCTTTCAGGATATTGCTCCGCAATCCAGGCTGGAGAAGCATTGGGCTCCTCCAATCGGGGCTGTATTTGGGTTCTGTCTGGCGCTTTTCAGTGAAATGCTGGTAAATAACGCCTACCACGTATGAACTGCCCCGGGGGTATTAGGTTATAAGGCTTGTTGCTCTGGCCCTTGTCGGTGGCCAGGGCAAGCGGGGGAGCTTAAAATGCCTCCAGAATGAGATACAGCACCAGTGTCAGCAGGAGGCTGTAGCCGATAGCGCCTTTGACGCTGGTTATCGGGCCTGTTTTTCCCCAGAGCGCATTTGCCTGTAATGCCAGAATAACCACGATGGCGATCACCATCGCTACGCTGCTGGCACCGCTTGCAATGGTATAGGCGCCGTCAGGAGCCATGCCGGCTGGCAGGTGGGTTGATGCGCCCATGAAAAACAACATCGGGGCAGAAAACAACGTATTGGTTCGTGATGCGAGTCCGGCTGCCGCTCCTGCAGCCGCCGCATCTGCAGCGCCGGCAATGACTTTTTTCTGGTTTGGCCAGATGATCAGCCATACGTTGAGAAACATGAGAGTGCCGAGTAACGCGCCGGTATAGATGTACAGGTTGGCAGCGGCGGCTTTGAAAAACAGCAGCACCAGGCCACTGAGGAAGGTGAACATCGCGGCCCAGCGGAACCACCACAATGCGCGGGGGGCGAGTTTTTGTAACACATCCGCTTTGGCATCGGGGTCGGCTACCTTGAAATATTCGGTTTGCACGAAGTTGAAGTAATACAACAAACCGACCCAGGTGACGCCGAAAAGAAAATGTCCCCAGCGGAACAGGTATTCGAGCCCTGATGCACTTAAGAGTGAAATATCCATTGAATATTCCTCATTGTTATTAGTGATGATTAGAGTATAGCCAAACTGGCATATTAATTACGCCGCAGGTTCTCCCTACTGGGGACTCTGTTGTGCTATCGCTCTCGCGCAGGCATTGGGGGCTGTATCTCCGGCTGCCAATATACGCGGCTCTATTCGCAATAAGTGCATCACCGGATGCGGGTTATAAAATTTACCTGCAACGGCCTTATGATCGACAGGCCACGCTAATCAAGTGGGATATGAATGGGTCGTACGTGTGGTTTAATCAGGAATAAATTCGTCATCAGCAGGTGTTAGCTTTAATTGAGCGGTATCGGCCAGTGCCGTCCGGGAAGGCAGCACGCTCTGCAGCTGATCAATCACCCGTGCTGCTGTGAGTCGATAGCCCGTGAGCTTCCCCCCCAGTATTGTGACAAAGCGAGGATTTTTCGGGTCGTTGACAGAAATAACGGTTTCGCGGGGCCGGTTGAAAGGCGAAGAGGCGGTTTTTGGCAGTACACGCAGTCCTGCCCAGGCGTCCAGAACTGTTGCGTCGTGTTCGGGAAAATAGTGTTGATAAATCGTTTGCAGGTAATCAATTGATGCCTGTGTGGGGGTGAGTTGATCAGGGTCGCCATAATAGGGCGTCTCGGTCGTACCAATCAGGGTACGGGGACCCCAGGGCAGGATAAAAACGCCACGCCGGTCGGTAGGCGATTCGACATAATAGGCAGCAGAGAGATTGTTGCCCGGACATTCGATGTGTGTCCCTTCAATGCATTCAAAGGGGTAGTCGGGTAGTGGTGGCGTGGTCCGGTTGGCCAGGTTGATACCCCAGGCGCCCAGAGCGTTGACGATGGCCAGACACTTCACCCTTTTCTCAATATCGCCGACCTGGTATTTGACCTGACAATGGTCGCCAAGAATTTCTGCCGAGGTAAATGTGGCAGGACAGCACAGTTCGGCACCGAGTTGCCGGGCGGAGTGCATCACTGCCCGGGTCAGAGCGGTATCGTCTGTCTGTGCATCGGAATAGGAAAAAACAGCTTTCAATCCCAGGGTCTGCAATCCGGATAAGTCGTCCCAGTCTGATCTGGGAAGACGGAATGATGAAGGGGCTTTTGTAAAGCCAGCCAACAGATCATAGGCCCATAAACCGAGGCGAACACTCAGGGTGTGTCGCGAGGACGCTTCATAGAGGGGGATGTAGAAGGTTGTACGATGAACCAGATCCGGTGCCAGTTTAAGCAGCAGCTCCCGTTCCCTGAGGTTTTTATGCACCAGATGGATCTGTCCACTTTCGAGATAGCGTAAGCCACCATGAATAAGCTTGCTTGAGCGGGATGAGGTGCCCGCTGCCAGGGCTGTTTTCTCGAGCAACAGCACCCGATAACCCGCCGCGGCGGCGGCCTGTGCCACACCAACGCCATGGATGCCACCGCCGAGTACAACCAGTTCAGTCTCTTCCATACAGTATTCCGGTCATGTCATCGGTTTCAAGAAAGCCTATCACTTCTTTTTCTAACAGAATTTACGCTGGAAAACCCAGACGTTACAGGTCAACCGGGGGCTGTTGTGTATCCTGTCGGCCCGTGACGGTAGGCAATTCTGTACTCTGTTTGGCCACTCGCTTCATCCAATGAGTATAATCACAATTGCCCGGGTAAGGACTATTAAGTGCGGAATCTCTCTGATATAAAACGCTGTAAGGAGCGTGGGTGGCAATAAGAGCCGCTGTAAATTGGAGTATGAAATGGCAATTATAGATATTAAAGAAGCAACTATTGAAGACTCAGCTTTGATTCTCAGATTTATTAAAGAGCTGGCGCACTTTGAAAAAGCCGCAGAACAAGTCAAGGCTACTGAGTCTGATATTAAACGCTCACTGTTTGGGCGTGATTCAACCACGCACGCCGTGATCTGTAGTGTTAACAATGAGCCGGTTGGTTTTGCCGTATATTTTTTCAATTACTCCACCTGGCTTGGTCAGCACGGTCTATACCTTGAAGATCTATATATTTCTCCAGAGTACAGAAGCAATGGTGCTGGAAAGGCTCTCCTGAAGCATCTGGCAAACATTGCGACTACTCAGCAGTGTGGGCGCTTTGAATGGAGTGTGCTTGATTGGAATGAAACGGCGATCAGTTTTTACCAATCGATTGGTGCAAAACCGCAAGACGAATGGGTGGGATATCGTTTAAGTGGAAAAGCCCTTGAACATTTTGCCAATAGTTAAGCGTATATCACCCCTGACTTCGCTGGGGGCGATGTGCCAGCCATTTTTAAACAATGGAATGATAGAAAGCAGCCCTCAGTAAAAACAGTGATTAGAGATGAGTATCGGTTGTAGCAACAATGGCGGCTTCAAATAAGCACGGTCTCATACTGCTTTACTGCGCCTGGCTGGCTGTTGTTGGGTATCAGCCTGAGCAACCGTCTTTTCTTAAGTCTCAAGGCTTATCTACCTGAAGATTCTTGATTATTCTGCAACCGCCTGATTTCAGATCAGGTTAAATGATCTTGCTTTGTCCTAAATGTCTGTTTTTTCATGGGATTCAGATGAATTCATCTGGTCTTTTTATTATCCCGGCCTAAGATTACAGACAACGTAAAAACCGTTTGATACATCTGCCACTCAGAGAGATACAACCCGATGACCAACGACGACAAGACTGCTCATGCTCCTGACGAAGATTCTCTTTCTTCCGGAGACCGCCGTGATCCTGATTATAAGGATCGGGCAGAGCCTGCCGGATCACCGGTAACCGGTCTGAAACTTGCCGGACTTCTGGGAGGACCGATTGCTGCAGCGATCATTCTGATGACCAGCGCGCCTGCCGGTATGCCACCCGAGGCCTGGCGCCTTGTGGCGATGGCCTCCTGGATGGTGATCTGGTGGCTGAGTGAGGCTGTGCCGATTCCGGCGACGGCACTGCTGCCGATTGTACTGATGCCGTTGTTAGATATTGATAAGATTAAACCGGTGGCAGCGAATTATGGGCATCCGCTGATCTTCCTGTTTCTCGGCGGCTTCCTGCTGGCGGCAGCGATGCAACATGTCGGTTTACACCGTCGTATTGCATTGCAGATTGTCAGTCGGGTGGGGACCTCGCCGTCGCGGATTATTCTGGGTTTTATGCTGGCGACCGCTTTTTTGTCAATGTGGATCTCTAACACCGCCACGACCATCATGATGTTCGCGGTGGGGCTGTCGGTGATCGATTTTGTCGCTCAGCAAACCGATGATAAGCGGATGGTGCGTAATTTCGGTGTCGCGCTGATGCTGGCAATCGCCTACAGCGCTTCGATCGGTGGTGTCGGCACCCTGATCGGCACACCACCCAATGCGCTGCTGGCGAGCTTCCTGCAGAGCAACTACAATATCCAGATCAGTTTTTTCAACTGGATGTTGCTGGGGTTGCCGGTGGTTGTCATCATGCTGCCGATCAGTTGGTTGTTGTTGACGCGGTTGTTGTTTCCCTCCCATCAGATTGCTATTAAAGACCCAAGTGTGGTGGTGCTGCGTGAACTGAAGGGACTGGGGATCATGAGCCGGGGAGAAAAACTGGTCGGCATCGTCTTTCTGGGGGCGGCGTTTGGCTGGATTTTCCGTAAATTTATTGTGGATCTGACCGGACTGCCTCTGGACGATACCATGATTGCGCTACTTGCCGCGCTGGTGTTGTTTGCCGTGCCAATCTCCCGTGTAAAAGGGGAATTTGCCCTGGATTGGGAAGCCGCCCGTAATGTGCCCTGGGGGGTACTGCTGTTGTTTGGCGGAGGCCTGGCTCTGGCAGGCGGCTTTAAAGGGACCGGTCTGGCAGAGTGGATCGGTAATTCTGTTGCCGGGGTGGATGTCAGTACTCTGGTGCTGATACTGCTGGTGACAGTGGCGATTGTTTATCTCACCGAGATCACATCCAATACGGCGTCAACGGCAACCTTCCTGCCGATACTGGCTGCGGTTGCGGTAGGGCTTGGACTCGATCCGGTGTTGCTCTGTGTTCCGGTGGCGCTGGGGGCTTCAATGGCCTTTATGATGCCGGTTGCCACACCTCCCAATGCGATCGTATTCTCCTACGAGCTGATGGAGCTACGGGATATGGTGCGTGCCGGTTTTCTGCTGAATATAGTGGCTATCGGGGTGGCCTTCGGGCTCTTTATCTTGCTGGCAGATCTGGTCTTCGGCGTCAGCATCTGAGCCTCTATCCGGTCTGCGTTGTGCGCCGGCCGGACGCTTCGCGTCTATGGTAAGCTATGGCTGTTGTTTGCCACTCTTCTTTCAAATGGAATTCACACTGTTTATGTTTGAAGTCAAAACTATAGCGTTGTTTATGATCACCGCTGTTGCTGAAATTGTGGGATGCTATCTGCCCTATTTGTGGCTTAAACAGGATAAGAGTGTCTGGTTGCTGCTGCCAGCAGCGATGAGTCTGGCGCTGTTTGCCTGGCTATTGTCGCTTCATCCAACAGCGGCGGGGCGTGTCTATGCCGCCTATGGCGGCGTCTACGTCTTTGTTGCTTTGCTCTGGTTGTGGCTGGTGGATGGCATCAGGCCAACCACGTGGGATATGATTGGTGCGCTGGTGGCACTGACCGGCATGGCGATTATTATGTTTGCGCCAAGAACAGTATAACGGATTAGTGGAGAAGGGAGATTGGCATGTTGAAGGACAGCAGAGTGGGTTGGATATTTATCGGACTCAGTCTTTTTTTGGGTCTGAGTTCACTGGGTTACCTCTTGGGTGATGCCGCGATCAGATTCAAAGAGTATGAGCGTACGGTGACTGTTAAAGGTTTGTCTGAGCGGGAGTATAAAGCGGATATCGTTATCTGGCCGATTCAGTTCACCACGGCCGGTAATGACCTGGCTAAGGTCTACAGCTCTATTGACCAGAGTACTGAAAATATCACTGCGTTTCTTAAACATGCGGGTATTGATGAAACCGAGATCTCCTTTTCCTCTCCAGCCATTACCGATAAATCGGCTCAGCAGTATGGCGGTCAGTCCCAGCCGGAATTCCGGTATACCGCTTCGCAGAGTGTTACGGTTTATTCTGCTAATATCGACACTGTCCGGAAGCTTATGAAGCGGATGTCAGAACTGGGTAAGCAGGGTATAGTATTTACCGGCGACAGCTATCAGTCCCAGATCGAGTATCTGTTTACCCGCTTGAATGAAGTGAAGCCTGAGATGATTGAGGAAGCGACCCGAAAGGCACGGGAGGTGGCTGAGAAGTTTGCCGCAGACTCAAAAAGTAGTTTAGGAAAAATTCGTTCCGCTTCACAGGGACAGTTCAGTATCAGCGAACGAGATAAGAATAATCCCCATATCAAGAAAGTCCGGGTAGTCTCTACCGTTGCGTATTATCTGTCGGATTAAATCGATTTAACTTAAGCAGGATACCTTATGCTTTCAGGAATCCACCACGTCGCGATTATCTGCTCAGACTATCCTCGGTCGAAACATTTCTATGTTTCCGTGCTCGGCTTAGAGGTGATCGATGAACATTACCGGGCTGAAAGAGATTCCCATAAGCTTGATCTGAAACTTCCCGATGGAAGCCAGATTGAACTCTTTTCCTTCCCTGACCGTCCACCCAGGCCTAGCTATCCGGAAGCTCTGGGGTTGCGCCATCTGGCGTTTTCAGTGAACTCCATTGACGCGGCAGTTATGCATCTAAAGGCACATGGTATTGCTGTAGAACCTGTGCGTATTGATGAATATACCGGCAGACAGTTTACCTTTTTCAGTGATCCGGATGATCTGCCACTGGAACTTTACGAGATTTAGGCTCTGCGTTTTAATAATAAGTGCTTTAGTTTATGAGCTTTACCCTGATTCAGAAGGATCTCTATATGCTGGAACTACGTCCAAACTGCGAGTGTTGCGATAAAGACCTGCCACCGGATTCAACAGAGGCCTGTATCTGCAGTTATGAATGTACCTTTTGTCGCGACTGTGTTGATCTTCAGCTGAACAATGTTTGTCCTAACTGCGGTGGTGGATTCAGCCCGAGGCCGGTTCGGCCCGCAAAGGTGTACAGAGAGGGGGTAGGTTTACACTACCACCCAGCCTCAACTGTGCGTGTTCACACGCAATACAGTGCCACCGAACTAAGTGAGTTCAGCGATTCAATCAAAACGACCAAAGCTGAAAACCGATAGCTTAACGGGTTATTGGTATACCTGATCTTCTTAAGGAATTCTGGTCTGCAAATGGGATGCACACCTTTATTCACTCTGACTGCCTTTAATAGCACAGACCGATGCTATCAGTGCCAGCCCTACCAGAACGGCTGGCAGCATATGGAGACTGATTCCAATCAGCAGAGGTGTCACCTGAGCGACCAGTGAGCCGATTGTCAGCTGCATGAAACCCAGCATACCGGTTGCGGTGGCGACGGCGCCTGTTGTCGATGCAACGGCTGCTGCCTGAGCATTGGGCTGAATCAGCCCGCGACCAAACGTAAAGATGGCCATCGGTAAAAACAGTGCGGTAAAACTGAGTGGCTGCAGGGTAAACAGGGCCAGCATTAACAGCGCGCCACCGCCTGATATGCCACATCCGAATAGCATCATCCGCCGGGTGCCGATGGTCGCTGAAATTCTTCCGGCCACCAGACTGCCGAACCAGAAGCCACCGGCCACCATCAGAAACCAGTTACCATAATCGGCAGAGTTTCCCTTCAGTATGGCGTCAACGATAAAGGGGGAGCTGTTCATAAAAACGAAGAAGCCCGAGGCAGCCATCGTGGCCGACAACGCACAGTAGATATAGCTACGCGAAGACAGAACGCTTTTGTAGCGGGTGAAGCTACTGAGCAGGCTGCCAGTGTCTTTCTTATGTCCGGCTGTTTCCGGTAAGCGAAACAGTGCACCCAGCCAGACAACGGTACCCAGTAGCATTGAAACCCAGAATACCGATTGCCAGCCCACCGCCAGGTTGAGATAACCGCCAATGGTGGGTGCCACTGCCTGAGCGGTTGCGATTCCCATGGTGATATAACCCAGCATTCCGGCGGCTTTATCTTTACCGTGTTGATCAAGAATAATACTGCGAGCCAGCAGCATTCCGGTACAGCCACCGGCTGCCTGAAGTATACGGGCGAGCAACAGGTGCCACGCTTCGAAAGCAAAAATACCGATCAGCCCCCCAATAATATGCAGCAGAAACCCCCAGAAAAACACCGGGCGGCGGCCATAACGATCGGCCAGAGGACCACTGATCAGTTGTCCGATAGCCAGTGTCAGCAGGTAAAAGGTATAACCCAGCTGAATGGTAAAAGGAGTGGTGTTGAACTGTTCGGCAAGCACTGGCATGACAGGAGCGTATACATTCAGTGCCACTGGACTGGCAATGGCCATACCGGCTAAGAGGAGGACAGGGGTTTTTATCTGGACAGATGAAGTGTTGGTGGCTGTTGGCATAATCTGTAACTAAAAAATACTTAATAAGTTAACAGAATACATGAGGGTGAGAGGGACCGCCAGTTATACTGGCGATTCCCCTGGTGCTGTTAATACAGCCGTGCTTAGCGGTCGACTTCGGTAAAGCCCTGCAGTAGTGCTGCAACCATCTTATCGACTTCCTCTGTACCAATCGTCAGCGGCGGAGAGATGATGATTTTAGTGCCGACCGGACGGGCAATAACACCTTCACGCAGTGCGACGGCAGCGATCTGGTTGGCAAAGCCACTCATCGGATCGACAGGGGTGCGGCTTTTCTTGTCGGTTACCAGGTCGATAGCAACCATCAGGCCTTTACCACGTACTTCGCCTACGGATGGGAATTCGCTGATTGTATTTTGCAGCTTAGTTAACAGATCTGCACCCTGAACAGCAGCGTTACCCGGCAGGTCTTCATCCTGAACGATCTTCAAAGAAGCAAGCGCGGCGGCACAGGCGACCGGGTGACCCGAGTAGGTGTAACCGTGCATCACAGCACCGCTAAAGTTTTCACAGCTCTCAATCCCTTTAGCAACCCGTTCGTTAACGACAGTGGCACCCAGAGGGATGTAACCGGAGTTAATACCTTTGGCAAAGCACTGAATATCCGCGGCAACGCCCCAGCCACGAACACCAAACATGCTGCCGGAACGACCGAACCCGGTAACCACTTCATCTGCAATCAGCAGTACGCCGTACTTATCGCAGACTTCGCGAATCAGCGGCCAGTAGTTAGCAGGAGGAACGATAACACCACCCGCACCCTGGACGGGCTCAGCAATAAAGGCTGCAACGGTTTCTGGACCCTGGAAGATAATCTCGGCTTCCAGTTGCTTGGCACAGAGTTGGCCAAGCTCTTCAGGGTCTTCACAGTTCCAGGGGTTGCGGTACAACCATGGCGCATCGATATGGACGCAACCGGGCAGTACTGGCTCATAGTTGGTCCGGAATACGGTATTACCATTGACTGAAGCACCGCCGAAATGAACGCCGTGATAGCCCTGCTTGAGAGAGATAAACTTATAGCGTTGCGCCTGGCCAATCGCTTTCCAGTATTGACGGGAAATTTTCAGTGCCGTTTCTACTGCATCAGATCCACCGGAGCTATACATTACCCGGGCCATGCCTTCTGGTTTGGTCATATCGATGATCAGATCAGAAAGTTCTTTTACACGTGGATGGGTAACGCCGTCAAAGATCTGGAAATATTCCAGCTCGTCCAGCTGGGCTTTAATAGCGTCTTTAACTTCAGTCCGGTTATGTCCTACGTTAACGTTCCACAGGCCACCCACACCGTCAACCAGCCACTGACCTTCGCGGTTCTGAACATAGTTACCGTCACCTTTGATAATTTCAAGAGTGCTGTGTGATCCTGGGACGCCCGGGTGTACCATCGGGTTCCATAACGTTTTTGATTTTTCACTCATAACATAACTCCGGATGATTCTTTTATTAATTCCGTAGCGATTCAGGGGTAGTGCTGAATGGTTTATTCAGTGCTACGGGCTTGAGTTAAGTATGAATGGAACTGTTCATCAGGGTATCAACCAGAAGGTTGATATAGATCTTCAGAAGGTTGATATGAATGTTACAGGCAGGCGGGCTCATCCATGAGCCTGTCAGTTTACTTTAGTGCTGGTTATACAGCTGTGAGGTGATCTCGGTTTTA
Organism: Amphritea atlantica; assembly: GCA_024397875.1. NCBI lineage: Bacteria > Pseudomonadati > Pseudomonadota > Gammaproteobacteria > Oceanospirillales > Oceanospirillaceae > Amphritea > Amphritea atlantica. The sequence continues at coordinate 2,361,393 of CP073344.1, read as the reverse complement.
CTGTTAACGCCGGTTTTAGCAAAGATATGTTGCAGATGGGTTTTGATGGTTGCCAGGCTGCAGTCCAGCTGAGTGGCGATCGTTTTATTCGGTAGCCCCTGGCTTACCAGCTCAACCACCATGCGCTCTTTTGGTGTCAGCTGAAAGTTGCTACAGAAATCGTCAAACTGGTTGTGTCTAGGGGTCACGAGCGTTTGCTCAAGCGAGAACTGCATGAACTTGTGCAGCTGTTGAGCTTTACGCAGGTCTTCACTCAACAGTTCCGGCTGTTGCTTGGAGATAAACAGCGCAAAACCTGCGACCAGTTTGTTATCGACACGAAGAAACAGTTCCACGATGTCCTGCACGCCCCAGGGAGAGATGAAATCTTTGTAATAGGGATGGTAATAGCGCTCCTGTGTGGAGACCATGTCGTTCATTTTTACAACGGTCGCGTCATTGTTCTCGATAAATCGGGTCGGGTGCAATGGGTCAATTTTATAATATTTTTCTAGGTACTCCCGATGCATAGCCGGTTGAAGATGCCAGGTTTTATAGCAGATAGGCTTGCGTTGGTTGTCGACTAAGTATGAGGCTGCTTTCGATACGTTAAGTACACCCTTGAGCAGACCCATGCATTCATCCTGAAAACTATAGAGACCGGCAGGGTAGATACTGTTAGTTGTTTTCATTTTATATCGCCCGGTTATTGAATGACCATTAATCGAGATTACTGCATATTTAAAATGAAAACAAATTAATATGTTAACTTTATTTCTCTGGTAACTCTCTGAACGCTACCAGTATCCTACAGGCAGGCCCTGCCGGAGCGACCGGGCCTGCAATTGTTCAGCCGAATCTGCGGTACTTACTCCAGAGGAAGACTGTGATTGATAGTACGATCAGGGACAGCAGTGTCAGGCTGATAGGGCGACTGATAAAAATACTCAGATCACCGCCCGCGACTCCCATCGCCTGACGGAAACGTGTCAGGAATACAGGACCCAGTACCAGTCCAAGTATGATTGGCACGGCAGGAATATCGTTTCTACGCAGCAGATAGCCAAAGATGGCAAAGCCCAGTGCGATCAGGGCATCAGAGAACTGATAATTCTGGCTATAGCTACCGATAAAGCCCAGCACCAGTATAAAGGCACCGATAAAGCGTCCCCGGATACGGGTCAGGTTAACGATCCATTTGGTTGCAAATGTCAGGTAGACGAATACCACAATGTTCATCAGAAACAGTGATATGTACAAACCAGAAATGAATTCAGGACGTTCGGCAAACAAAGCAGGACCAGGCACATAGTTATGTACCATAAAGACTGCCAGGAGCATCGCCATCAGCGCATCCGCAGGGATACCAAAGGCCAGCAGCGGAATCATGACTGATGCGGTTACCGCATTGTTTGAAGTTTCTGAGGCGATTAGTCCCTCCGGAGCCCCCTGGCCAAACTTTTCCGGTGTTTTTGAGAATTTCTGTGCCAGAGTGTAGGAGAAGAACTGAGAGCCAAACTCACCGACACCGGGCAGCAGCCCCATGACAACACCCAGTGCGGCTGAGCGGATCACCGTAATTTTGTGCTTTATCAGCACCATAAAACCGGAAAACATTCCGTCGCCTTCCAGTTTGGTTACACTGGAATCGTTCCCCCGGGCTGACAGCAGAACAAAGGCCTGAGACATCGCAAACAGACCAATAACGGCAGGCACCAAAGGGATCCCATTGAGCAGCCACTCCTGATCGAAGGTGTAGACCTGAGTGCTGAAAGAGCGGTCGATACCGATAGTGCCGAGAAAGATACCCAGCCCCAGCATCATCGCCGCTTCAATCACATGCTTTCGATGCGCCAGAACGACAAAGATCATCCCCAGGGCAGCCAGCATGGCGAATTCGGCGGAACCAAACAGTGTGGCGATCTGAGACAGTATAGGAGCCAGTAACACCAGTGACAGAACACTGATAATGCCGCCAACAAAGGAAGAGGTGTAGGCGATAGAGAGCGCTTTTTTACCCTCGCCCCGGAGCGTCATCGGATAGCCGTCGTAGGTGGTCAGCACCGCTACCGGGGTGCCTGGCGTATTCATGAGAATGGCAGGGATTGCGCCGCCGTACCAGGCACCACCATATACCCCTAATAGCAGTGATACACCGGCCAGAGGTTCCATTGAAAAGCTCAATGGCAACAGGATTGCAATGACACCCGCAGGTTCGAGGCCCGGTATTGAGCCGATAGTGACGCCGATCAGTGCGCCGATAATAATGGCCAGCATCACATTCAGTGTGCCAACTTCTTGTAAACCTAATAATAGGGTTTCCATAGCAAACTCACGTCTTACAAATATTGGTTAGCAAAGTCAGCCCAGTTGTCCGGCAGCAGGCTGTACAGCCATACATCGGGAAGCCAGAGACTAACGCCAACCCGGAAAATCAGCACCATCATGGTCAGGGTGCCCAGTGTTGCCAGGAACCAGGTTTTGTCCAGAAGTCGGCACAGCCACAGCAGAGTGGTAACAAAGAGCAGTGTGGAGAGCAGAAACCCCAGCACAGAAAGGCTATTGATATAGACAAAAAACAGTATTGACGATATCACTGCTGTACGGCAGCCGCTGATGGTTTCAATCAGCGCGTCCAGAGGTTTTAGCTGTTTCAGATAACCGTTGTTAATCGACTCAATGACTCTGACAGATGTAAAAATCGCTAGCACGATCAGGCCCACAGAAGAGCCAAACATCGGCTGTAAAAACCAACCACGGCTGGTATGCACTAAGGGTGCCTGGAATGGCAGCAGGCAGAGTAATATCAGGGTACCAGCGAGGATGCACCAGTAGATACCATAGTGGCGTCGCTCCATGAAATCTTCAGTATCATTGTCAGAGGAATGTTGCAGCTGACTACTCATGTGTAATACCACGGTTAATTTTGTTATTAGACGTCTGATAGATTACAGCGGCAGTAAGGCGGCCGCTGTAATCTGAGACGGGTTACTCTTTCATGAATTCCAGCAGTGTTTTAGCCGCTTCGTAATCATCAGCGATGACTTTCTCTGCGTCTTTACCGCCAACCCAGTAGACACCTGCGCCAGTGGTTTTACTGATCTCTTTAACGCGATCGGTTGACAGGGCTTTCTGGGCGATCTCAGCGATACGTGCTTTGACTGCTTCAGGTGTGCCTTTCTTCACAAACAGACCGTTCCAGGTCGTCTGACTGATACCGGTTTGTTCATTCAGTGTGGCAACGTCAGGCGCGATACTCAGGCGTTCACGGGTCAGGGAGGTCAGAAGTTTCACCTCGCCAGAGTTAAGACATGCCAGTATTTGCTGAGTGGTGGTGTTAATGACATCGGCATCGCCATTGGCAAGTGTAGAACAGTCATTCGAATCGAATGCAGCATTAGAAGAGAATTTTATACCCTCTTGCTCAGCCACTTTAAATGTAATTGCCGTTGGCAGTGCCTGATAGCCAAAGTGCCCCAGAGAGATATCGTGAGTCTGAGAGTATTTGGCCAGTTCATCAATGTTGTTATACTCAGAGTCAGCTTTAGTCGCCAGTACAAATGGATAATCGAGGAAGATACCAACAGGCTCAAAGGTATCTTTCTCGTATGGAGCATTACCTGACAGCAGGTGAGTTGTCAAAATGTCGATTACAAAAGATCCGATGGTCAGTCCATCTGCACGTGCGCGAGCGACATCAGAAGCGCCTACAATACCGGCACCGCCAGGTTTGTTTACGACGGTCGCAGGCTTACCCGTTTCTTTCGCCATATCCTCCGCAACCATGCGGGTCAGGATATCTTCAAGATCTCCCGGAGGCCATGGCACTACAAATTTTACCGGGCGATTAGGATAGTCGGACGCTTCCGCAACAGAACCCATAAATGGAGTTGCTGCAAGCGCAGTCAGAGCACATACCTTTATTATTTTCTTCATAGAGATTCCTCAGGGACGGATCTTAGTTTTATTTAGTGTGTTTTTTTAATGGAACAATCAAAACAGGTATTTCACTGTGATGAATAACTTTCTGAGCGGTTGAACCCAAAAATACTCTGGAAACGGAAGAGACTTCACGATCACCCATAACGATCATGCTGGCATTCAGCTTTGATGCCGCTTTCAGGATGACCTGGTCAGGTTTTCCGGGAGATACCTGAATGATGGGTGGGTAGGGCAGTTCGAAGTCTTCTTCGAGCTCACTTTTAAGAAACGCTTTAATGCGCATGCCAATGCGTATTTTGAAGCTTTCGATCAGTTGGATCTTGTGCTTGAGAGAGGCATTTTCCGGTAAAAAATCTTCGATAAAGTCATCCATGGGCTCAAGCGCATGAAGAAAGACGATCTGTGCGTTGTTATTGATCGCTTGTTTGATCGCCATACGAAACGCAGGTCTGCTGCCTTCACTGATATCACTTGCGTAAAGAATTGTGTTGATCTCAGGTAGCATCTTAATCTTCCCGTTGAATTCCTCTTACATCTCATTACAAAGGAAAACTTTGTGACTGAGTATCAACCATATGGTTGACCGGCTTATTGAGAGGTTTTAAAAAAAAAGCCTGCTTAGCAGGCTTGAAAAATGTGCTTCATTACGAAGCACGGCCGCATTAACCTTTGAACAGGTTGCTCTCTGTCTGAAAATATTGCCTGTCTTTATATAATGATAGATAAACCCATTTAAGCAGTTTTTAACGCTGGCATACTATCGACCAAAGGGTTGATCCTGCTTGTTGAGTTCCGGGTGAAAAAAAAGAGCTTACCGGAGTAAGCTCTGAAAGATCTTCATGAGAGAAGAAGATGAACCAACACTGCTGACGTGGCGGTTGACAGGTGCCGAGTGGGTGCTGGAACTAATCTGTTAAGCCAGTGTAACAGACCGCTTTATTAGGCCCGCATCATGACCAGAGCGGTATCAGCCAAAGGGTTGAGGTTGTTTGTTTTAACGATCAGTATGGACCTGTTTATCACCTTCCAGGTTGTTCTCATTCAGACAGCCAAGCGCGAAGTTTTTCTTCCCCCTGCGTAGCAGCAGAAACCGTTCATGCAGCACATTGTCCACATTGATTAAATGGTCGGGTTCTTTAACGGCTTTACCGTTTAGCTGTACTGCACCCGCTGCGATAAATTCCCGCGCCTGACGTCGGGAGGAGGCCAGGGCTGAGGTCACCAGAAGATCTGTGACGGTCATCTCCGGGGTTGCTTCGCAGGCAGGCAAACCATCCAGCTCAAGCTGCCTGAATTCATCATCGCTGAGCGCATCGGCACGCCCGCTGAACAATGCTTCAGAGATTCGCCGGGCCTGTACAAGTGAGTTTTCTCCGTGCACCAGACGGGTCATCTGCTCCGCAAGAATGCGCTGAGCCTGCGGTTTTGATCCGCTCAGTTGGTCGGTTTGCTCAATCTGCTCAATTTCTGTAAGCGGTAAAAAAGTGTAATAGCGCAAAAAGCGATATACATCGGCATCGGCGGTATTGATCCAGAATTGGTAAAAACTGTAGGGCGAGGTCTTTTTTGGGTCCAGCCAGACAGCGCCGGATTCGGTTTTACCAAACTTGGTACCGTCGGCTTTGGTTATCAGTGGCAGGGTCATCCCGAACACCTGAGTACTATTGAGTCGCCGGGTCAGGTCAATACCTGCCGTAATGTTGCCCCACTGGTCATTACCGCCGATTTGCAGAGAGCACTCATAGCTGCGGTTAAGCTCGGAAAAATCGTAAGACTGCAGCAAACTGTAGGAAAACTCAGTAAAGGAGATCCCCTGATCCGGGCGTTCAATACGCTGACGTACGGATTCCTTGTTAATCATTGCATTCACCGAGAAATGTTTGCCGATATCTCGCAGAAAACTCATGATATCCATGCTGCCCATCCAGTCACGATTATTCGCGATCATGGCTGATTCGGCGCCGCAGTCGAAGTCGATAAAGCGGGCGAGCTGATCACTTATGCTCTGAATCCACTGATCAACCGTTTCAACCGTATTCAGACTTCGCTCTGTGGCTTTAAAACTGGGGTCGCCAATCATTCCGGTTGCCCCACCAATCAGTGCTATAGGCCGGTGTCCCGCCAGTTGAAAACGTTTAAGCATTAACAAGGGCACCAGGTGGCCAATATGCAGGCTGTCTGCGGTTGGATCAAAACCACAATACAGCGTTCGTGTTTGTTTCAGATGTTCAGTCAGTTTTTCGGCATCGCCGCTTTGCTGGGCGATCAGTCCACGACCTTTAAGATCGTCAATAAGGTTTATATCGGTCATCGTTTTTGTGTCATAGATATAGGAAAAAGCGGGGGGTATCTGCCCCCGCATAACCTCTGGCTGAGGGACTATTTATTGATATTGATAACCTGCATGCTGGTATATTCCAGCATCCCCTCTTCGCCGAATTCGACACCGAAGCCCGACATCTTACAACCACCGAAAGGTGCGTGGGGAAGTACTTCAGCGTGTCCGTTAATCCAGGCGGTACCGCATTCAAGCTGGCAGGCTATCTGCGTGGCTTTCTCAATATTTGCGGACCATACTGATCCACCCAGGCCAACATTGGCTGAGTTCGCCCGGGCCAGAGCATCTTCCACGTCGGTAAAGCGAATAACAGGCAGTACCGGGCCAAACTGCTCTTCATCGACCAGGCGGACACCGTCCGTGATATCGGCAACAATGGTCGGCGGATAGAAATAGCCATTGCCTTCCAGTGGTTCACCTCCGCAGAGGATTCGTGCACCATTGGCTTTTGCATCGTCTACCAGTTCGCTGACGATTCTGAACTGGTTGGCGTTTTGTATCGGACCGAATGTGGTTCCAGCTTCAAGACCATTACCAACAACCTGTGCCTGAGCAATCTCAGTAAGCTTGTTACACAGCGCATCATAGATATCGTCATGCACATAAAGACGCTTCAGGGCAGCGCAGGTCTGGCCCATATTCAGGAATGCAGTCTGGAAGATTCCTTCGGCAATGGCATCTACATCGGCATCCGGCAGGACGATGGCGGCATCGTTACCCCCCAGTTCCAGTGTCAGTCGCTTCAGGTTTGTTGCGGCACTGCTCATGATCCGCTGTCCGGTGGGGGTTGATCCGGTAAAGACAATTTTACTGATACCTGGATGGCTACTGATCCTGCCACCGATTTCGGCTTGTCCGGTTACCACGTTGACCACGCCAGCAGGCAGGACTTCGTTGATCAGCTCAACCAGTCGCAGGGTGTTTAAGGGCGTATATTCTGATGGTTTGCAGATGACGGTATTACCGGTGCGTAGTGCAGGCATGATGTGCCAGATAGCGATCATCAGCGGCCAGTTCCACGGAGTGATAGAGGCAACAACCCCCAGCGGTTTGTGGTGAGCCTCAATCCGTTTGTGTTCACTGTCCTCGATAATTTTTACCGGAATATTCAGGTCTGCATTGTAGCGGGTCCAGGCGACCGCTCCACCGACTTCTGCCTGGGCCAGAAACATCGGCTTACCTTGCTCCAGAACAATGATTTCCGCCAGTTCATCGGCATTGGCTTCAATCAGATCGGCAATCTTATGCATCAGAGACTGACGTTGTTCATCCGGGGTATGCTGCCAGGTTTTAAACGCATTAGCTGCCGCTGTAACTGCCTGATCAAGCTGCTCGACAGAGGCTAGTGGAGCCACGGCCGCTACGGTTTCAGTTGCGGGGTTAATAACATCGAAGTTTCCGGAGGCTCCGGCTAGTTTTTCGCCATTAATGGTTAATGAAAATGAGGTCAGCATCTTGATTCTCCTGAAGACAAGTAAGCCCTGCATAAACAGGGCTCTTTTATAGTTATATAGATAAAGCCTGTTTTTTAGAAAGGAACGATAGCGATGATTTGAGCATAGACGTTATCGTCGTTGGTATTCTGTGTAGCATTATCGCTATCGGGGGAGTAAACACCGATTAGTGGGCTGATGATCAGGTGATCATTCACTACCCATTCAGCGTACAGATCTACTTCCTGGCCATCGGAGTTTGCGCCAAACGTGGTTGAGTTGCTGAAATCAAAGAACAGCGCGCCAACAGACAGCATCTCAGTCGGAGAGGCTTTCAGCGCAATATGCTGGATCTCGGCAGATGAACCAAATGGACCGGCGTAGTTGGCTGCAACCTCACCCTGGAACCAGGTGCCGTAGCCGCGATTAAATCCGTAAAACAGGGAGTCGAAGTTATCTTCATACTTGGTATAACGATAGGTTAGTTGTGGAGACCAGGCGACATCGGCAAAGGTCCAGCCTGCTTCGGCATACCATGCGTTTGCGTCAGCGGAGTCATCGCCCTGAGTCTGATCGGCATACTCGGCAGACAGGAACAGATTTTCAACACCGGCATTACCCTGAAAGCGAACACTGACCGTTTTCTGACCATCGCGTGTAGCATTGTCCACAGCGTCAAGGCCTTTGATGTATGTCGCACCGAAAGTGCCTTTCTCGGTAATATACTCAATGTTTGCACCGCCCAGCTCTACTTCACTCTGAGCCTTATTATCTGACCCAAGGTAGAACAGGTCACCGCGTAACCCGTCTTCACCGCCAATGCGGGCGATTGCGGTCTTGTCGAATGCTTTACGGGCTGCCAGCCAGTATGCGCCACCACGGTTAGAGTCTGGGAATACGCCTTCACCCAGGTTCAGGGCGTCGCCGTTGATAAGGAAACCATCACCTATAGAAAAATTCTGGCGCCCGAAAGAGAGATCGACCATGCCATTACGGAAACCTATATAAGCATCTTCCAGTGCGGTACGACGTTCACTACCGTCACTGTTAGCACCAGCATCACCGTCACCCCAGGTACCGGAAGATACAACGTTAATACCACCATAAACAGCGGCTGAGTCGTTAATGTCGTGGCTGCCACTGAAACCCGCTTTCAGGTAGGCTTCCTGCCAGTTGGAGCCGTCACCGCTTTTACCAAAGTAGTTTTCATCGCTGCTGAACGTACCAACTATCGCTTCGATATCCAGATTCAGTTCAGAGCCGTTTTCGCTATAGAGGTTATAAGCAGAGGCAGAGCCTGAAGCCAGGGCAATGGCTGAGCCCAGAGCTACGGCAGAGAGCTTTTGTTTAAAGTGCTGTGTCATCGACATGATCCTCCGGGGGATTCTTGGTATTTTTTTTATGGCAGCGGTGGTTACTGAAGGGGGTAGATAACCACATATGCTGCAGCTTTATTCGACCCGTTATCCGGTTTAAAAGTAATCAACCATATGGTTGATAAGCAGAGTTTGTATTCCCGTTCGGGTTCTGACAGGATGCGGAAAGGGTTATTTATGCAGGGGCGGGCAGGTTAGTGTATGACACAGCATAAGAATGTTTTTCCTAATGAATTTCAGCGTAAGGCGCTGGAGTTAATGAATGACCTGATACCCCTGAGTGAGTCTGTTTTTTTTCTGATGGAACCGGATATGCATCACCGCGGGGCAGTGGTATACAGCCGAAGCACCGGTATTGAAAAACAGTACGATACAACCTATGGCAAAATGGATCCGCTTAGTCCAGAGCGATTCAGTCATACAGATGACCGGGTGGTGACGCTGGATTCGCAGATGTCGCCGCATATCCTTAAGCAGACTATTTATTACCAGGAATTTATGGTGCCGAATAATCACCGTTATGTGGCGGATATGTTTTTTCGTCATGAGGGCCGGATTATCGCCGTGTTATCTATGTTGCGTGAGGAGGCGATGGGCAACTATAACGGGGAAGAGTTAGTACTATTGCGTAAGTTACAACCGTTTCTCGAATATAGTCTCAACGCTGTTTATCTGCCGCAGCGTCAGCAGGAACGTAGCTCTATCACTGATAAATACGGACTGACTGAGCGTGAGCTGGATGTTATTGAGTTGTTATTGAGCGGTGCCAGTAATAAAGAGATTGCGGTTGATCTCGGTCTGGGGCTGGCAACGGTCAAGACTCACCTGCATCACATATTTCAGAAAGTTTCAGTGCAGTCTCGCAGCGAGCTGGTTGCTAAAGTCCTGCTTGACTTACAAGCCTAGATTTTCTTATTCAATTATCGGCCTATTTTTTCGACTCCATCCAATGGTGGATGCCGCATGTCGTTTATTCCTTAGATACTGCCCTTCAATTACAAATAGGGTAAGCCCCTGCCGTACTACAGGACGATATTATGTCAGCCATTACTAATACCGAATTATTACAGCGTCGTTACAATGTTATGGGTAAAAGCTCCCCGCTTTTTTACGAGAAACCGTTGCACCTGGTGCGGGGAGAGGGGGTGTGGTTGTATGACAATGACGGCAGAAAATATCTGGATGTCTATAACAATGTGCCTCATGTGGGGCACTGCAATCCCCGGGTAGTTGAAGCGCTGTATAAGCAGGCGTCGACACTGAATATCCATACCCGCTATCTGCACGATAATATCGTTGAGTATATTGAGCGTCTGACCACAACCTTCGACGATGGCCTGAGTATGGCGATGCTCACCTGTACCGGCAGTGAAGCCAATGAATTGGCACTGCGGATGGCCCGGTTTTACACCGGTAATCAGGGCATCATCGTCACCGATTTTGCTTACCACGGCAACACCGAAGCGGTTGCCGAACTGGGTACCGGATTTATGCCGGAAGCGAAGCATACTAAACGGGTGAAATCCTTTTCCATCCCCGATTCCTATCGGGGGATCAGCGGTGTGGCTGAAAGTGATCTGGCGGATGCATATGCAGCACAAGTACAGCAGGCTATCGATGAATTTGAAGCCGAAGGGATCAATGTTGCCGGTATGTTAGTGTGTCCCGATTTTGCCAATGAAGGTCTGCTAACGGTGCCTAAGGGCTTCCTGGAGAAAGCCGTTGCGATGGTGCGTAAGGCGGGCGGTGTGATGATTGCCGATGAAGTGCAGGCGGGGTTTGGTCGCAGCGGTGCGCATTTCTGGGCGCACCAATGGTATGACCTGACGCCGGATATTGTCACCATGGGTAAGCCTATGGGGAATGGCCATCCGCTGGCAGGGGTGATCGCCCGTGCCGATATGATTGAGGCGTTCAGCAAGGAGGCGATGTATTTCAATACCTTTGGCGGAACACCGGTCTCTTGTGCCGTGGGTATGGCGGTGCTGGATGCGCTGCAGGAAGACCGTTTAATGGAAAATGCCGTGTCCACCGGTGCCTATGTTACGGCGGGTCTGCGTAAGTTACAGGATAAGTATCCTTTGATCGGCGATGTGCGCGATCTGGGAATGTTCTTTGGGGTTGAGCTGGTGACTGACCGGGCGACCAAAGTGCCTGCCATAATAGAGTCTCGCCGGATCATTAACCTGATGCGGGAGCGGGGCGTGCTGATCAGCACCATCGGCGTCACCGATTCGATCCTGAAACTGCGTCCGCCGATGCCTTTCCAGCCAGAACACGCGGATCTGTTGATTGCTACGCTCGATGACGTGCTTGAAATCGTTAGCCGGGAGATGGCTGGATGAATCGTTTTTATGAGATAAGTCCGGCGCAGCAGTGTGAACGACTGCAACAACTAGCGCAAAAAGCGCTGTGTCACTGGCAGTTGGATGCCCGCAGTATTGAACTGATCAAATATCGGGAAAACGCTGTATTTGAAGTGGTGACGACCGCTGGTGTTCGCTACGCGCTGCGTATGCATCGCCCTGGATACCACAGTGATACCGCTTTACGCTCAGAGCTTCAATGGATGGAGGCGTTGAATAACGTCGGTGTTCTGGTGCCTGAAGTGATCCCTACCGCAGCAGGCGAACTGCTCATCACTGAAGCGTTAGACAGCATTCCTGAACCGCGGCAGATCGATCTGTTTGCCTGGATTGAAGGTGAGCAGCTCGGTTCAGTAGAGCATGGGCTGGGCGATAATGCTGCGCAGATCTCCGCCCTCTATTTTGCTATCGGTGAAACAGCAGGCCGGCTGCATAACCAGTCTGGCGACTGGCAGTTGCCTGAGGGGTTTGAAAGGCACGCCTGGGACTGTGATGGTCTGGTGGGCGAACAGCCATTCTGGGGGCGTTTCTGGGAGCTGGAATTGCTGACGGTTGAGCAGAAAGCGCTGATTATTGAAGTCCGGGAAAAAATCCGGCTCAGGCTACAGCAGTTAGATAAGTCGTCGCAGAATTACAGCCTGATTCACGCCGATTTCGTGCCCGAAAACCTGATGGCCGATGGGGCCGGGGTTCGACTGCTGGACTTTGATGATGCCGGTTTTGGCTGGCATATGTTTGAGTTGGCAACCGCGCTCTATTTTATTATTGAAGAGGAATGCTATGACATCGCTAAGCAGGCACTGTTCGATGGCTATCGTCAGCAGCGGAACCTGAGTGAAGCGGATCAGGGATTGCTGGAGCTGTTCCTTACGGCCCGGGGTTTTACCTATCTTGGCTGGATTCGCAGCCGTCAGGAGACGAAAACGGCACAGGAACTGGCGCCTGAACTGATCCGAATGGCCTGCCAGCAGGCAAAGCGGTTTCTGTCGCAGTCCTGATATTGCCCGGGGTTGCTTTAGCGACGCTTTACGACAAGTCATCGTACGCGGTGGCTTGTTTTTCGGCATCGACGACAGAGACAGTGGCTCACAGAGTTTTCTTGGTAGCCTAAATATTATTCAGGAGTGGATTATGCATATCGATCTGAGCGGTAAAGTTGCCATTATTACGGGGGCCGGACAGGGCATCGGTGAGGGGCTTGCGTATGCTTTCTCGGCCGCCGGTGCAGCGGTCGTTGTGGCGACCCGCACTGCTGCAAACGGCCAGGAGACGGTCGATAATATAATCAAGGCGGGCGGTCAGGCTGCGTTGATTCAGTGTGATGTGGGCAGCCGCATTGAAAATGAGAGCCTGGTTGATAAAGCAATAGCGCTGTATGGTCGCCTCGATATCGTTATTCATAATGCAGCGGTCTATCCGATGCAGTCCATCGAGACCTTAACGGATGAACAGCTGGATATGACCCTGTCTGTTAATCTGAAGGCCGCCTTCTGGCTGACTCAGGCGGCCTTACCCTATCTGCGACAGGCACCATTCGGACGAATTATTTTTACCTCATCGGTGACCGGTCCCAAAGTTGTGATGCCGGAAACAGCACATTATGCGGCATCCAAGAGCGGTCTGAATGGATTTATCCGCAGCGCTGCGATGGAGTTTGCCCGGGAGAATATAACCGTCAATGGCGTTGAGCCGGGTTATATTCTGACACCGGCAATGGGGGCGCTGGTTGATGAAACCGGTTTGCAGGAGATGGCCAGCCAGATTCCAGCAGGGTATCTGGGGACACCGGCTGATATCGCCCATGCGATGTTGTTCCTTGCTTCGGAGCAGGCCGCGTATATTACCGGCCAGACAATCACGGTCGATGGGGGCTCAACATTGCCTGAAAGCCCGGTGTTGATGGAGCAGTTTTACCGCTCAAAATCATCATAGCAAGATGGCTGCTTGAGTCAGAAAAATATAAAAACTTAACATGTTAAGTAGTGTTGTGTATTATATCAACAAGAATTGATTCCACCGGGACGCAGCAGCCCGACAATGTTAAAAGAGATAACTATGAAATTAGAACTGAAAGATTCCTCGTTGGTTAAGACTCAGGCGTTTATTGGCGGGCAGTGGGTTGATGGTGATACGGGTGAGACCTTTAAGGTGTTGAACCCGGCTACCGGCGATGTTGTGGCTGAAGTGGCCAGTGTCGGACAAGCTGAGACAGCCCGTGCCATTGCTGCAGCCAATATAGCTATGGCTGATTGGAAAGCGCTGCCAGCGGGGCAGCGTTCAGAGATTCTGGAGCGCTGGCACGCTCTGATTCTTGAGAATATCGATGATCTGGCGGCCATCATGACTATCGAGCAGGGTAAACCTGTGTTTGAGTCTAAAGGTGAAGTGCTGTACGGCGCATCCTATCTGAAATGGTTTGCCGAAGAGGGCAAGCGGGTTTACGGCGACGTACTGCCTTCCGCTAATGACCGGCGCAGTATTGTGATTAAGCAGCCGGTCGGTGTGGTTGCCGCCATTACGCCGTGGAATTTTCCTAATGCGATGATCACCCGTAAGGCTGCGCCGGCACTGGCAGCGGGTTGTGCAATCGTTCTGAAACCGGCGGCCGAGACGCCGTTGTCGGCACTGGCGCTGGCTGAGCTGGCTAATCGTGCGGGTCTGCCTGCGGGTCTGTTCAGTGTGCTGCCGAGTGCGAATTCTTCGAAGGTGGGGGGGGAGATGACCTCTAATCCGGTGGTTAAGAAGCTGACTTTTACCGGCTCCACTCCGGTCGGCAAACTGCTGATGAAACAGTGCGCCGATACCGTTAAACGTACCTCAATGGAGTTGGGCGGCAACGCACCGGTGATTATCTTTGATGATGCGGATCTGGATCTGGCGGTCAAAGGTGCGCTGGTGTCTAAATACCGTAATTCCGGACAGACCTGTATCTGTGCCAACCGACTGCTGGTGCAGGAAGGGATCTACGATGCCTTCGTGGAAAAGTTTGCCGCAGCAGTCAAAGAGTTCCGGCTGGGTTATGGCTTTGATGCTGATACGACTCACGGTCCTGTTGTGTCGAAGAAAGCGCTGAGTGATATCGATGCTATCGTGCAGAATGCGGTGAAGCAGGGGGCCAGCGTAGTTACTGGTGGTCAGCCTTCAGCGTTGGGCAACTGTTTCTACGAGCCGACTGTACTGACCAATGTGAATGACAGCATGAGTATCTTCTCTAAAGAGATCTTTGGTCCGGTGGCGCCGGTGTTTAAGTTCAGCACCGAAGAGCAGGCGATTGCGATGGCCAACGATACTGAGTTCGGTCTGGCGGCGTATGTCTACACCGAGAATGTCGGTCGTATCTGGCGGGTGTCAGAAGGGATCGAGTATGGCATGGTGGGCGTGAATGAGACGGCTATCAGTTCTGAAGTGATTCCGTTTGGCGGCGTTAAAGAGTCGGGTCAGGGACGTGAAGGCTCTAAGTACGGTCTGGATGACTATCTGGAAACTAAGTATATCTGTATTGGTGGTTTACAGCGCTGATAGCGTGTGTTGACAGGAGTCGCTTTGATTCTGTTACAGAGGTGGCGCTTGCGCCACTTTTTCTGTTTATTTTTCTTCCTCAAACACCTGACTGGCCGAATCAGGTTTTGGCTGCTCAGGCTTCCAGTTCAGTCAACTCTTTGAGTAGCCGGGTTAGCTGCTCGAGTTTTTCTTCACCGTAGCGTTCACTAAACGCTTTGTAGCGTGAATCAACATCCGGGCTGAGACGCTGAAACAGATCCAGGGCTTTATCTGTCAGGCTTAACAGTGTGCGACGCTGATCCTCTTCTGATTTTTTCCGTTTTATATACCCCTGCTGCTCAAGGCGTTTGATAATACCTGTCAGGCTTGGGCTGAGAATACAGCAATGTTCTGCCAGTTGTTTTGATTCCAACTCCTCATAGGCTTTGAGCGCTCTTAGAACACGCCATTGCTGTTCAGTGATGTTGTTTTCCTGAAGCAGTGGGCGAAAATATGCCATTGTCGCTTCCCGGGCTTTGAGTAGTTGCAGTGGCAGTGAGTCTTCGAATTTACGCATATGAGATTCTTAATATCTAAACTAGTTATCTTATTCTTACGATTCAGGGGGGCTGATGCAAATGTTTTTTTAAACAGAGTGATGCACACTTATTTTTGCCAGCGGAGATAGCCATGGATTAACAGAGTAAGTATGACCAGTGCGCCGCCTTGCAGTGCTGCCAAACTGGGCTCTTCATCTATAAATAGCCAGACAAGCAGCGGGCCGCAGGCTGTTTCCAGTAGCATCAGCATACCCACTTCCGCCGCCGAGATCCGGGTGGGACCCAGGGTAATCAGTACAAAAGCGATCGGCACAACAATAACACACAATAACAGCATCCACCCCCAGTCTGTGCCCGATAGTGCCAGAGGTGAGGCAAAGAACAGACTGGTCAGGCTCACTAGCAGACCTGAAGTGATCAGTGCAGGGGTCATATTACGATGTTTTACGGCGCGGTCGTTAACAAACTTAGCCGCGAGAGCGATGCCACAAAAGAGTGCCATCAGGTCTCCTTCGAGGTTGGGGCTGGACCAGGAGTCTTTCATGACCCAGCCGATGCCCAGCATGGAGATCACTATCGCGATCCAGGTAATGGGGGCCGAGCGCTCACCAATAAACAGCCGCGCGATAATCGCCGCAAACAGTGGCTGGGCACTGATGATAACCAGAACATTGGCCACCGAGGTGTGATGAACCGCGGTGACAAACAGTATTGAACAGATGCTGTAAAACACTGCTGAGCGGATGTAGGCCCAGTCGCGATAAAACAGTGGTTTTCCCGGGTATCGGTAGCGACACCAGAGAGCGACCATCAGACCCAGCAGCAGGCCGCGCCAGAACAGCAGACTGAAGGGCTCTGCCTGAATCAGCCTGATTAGCAGGGCATCAAAACTCAATATCAGCACACCTAGCGAGGTTAGCAGAAATCCTTTCAGGTATTCAGTATTCATTAAATCCCTTTTGTAACCTCAGGTTATTTTTATTTATGACTGGCACTAAGCAAGGTCAGGCATTGTATCCATATTGAGCTGAAAGTTCAGCGTTGCGAAGTAATAAAACAGTACTGAAGTACCATAGTGCTTCCGCTTCAGCCTCCTAAACTTGAAGAACAATAGTCAGGAGCGCCGTGATGAATAAATTATTTGCTGGATTGATGCTGCTTGTTTCGCTGTTTTTCCTGGTGACACCGGTTGGCGCGGCCAGTTTAAGCGAGGGCGTCAAACAGATCCATCTGCAACAGAAAGATGGCAGTGAGCAACGTATTGGCGAGCTGATATTGACCGCTGGTGAGAATGGTCAGTTCAGTTATAAGATCACCCTGGACCATCACTTGTTTAAAGACTACTTCCTCTCCATGAAAGAGATGAAATGCCTCGAAGGACCAGAACTCTGGTGCTTTATCCCTTACCCTTATGAACAGCCGAGAACCATCAGTGCTGATGATCTCAGATGGCTGGAGCATGATCTGCTGTTTATGTTTAAGAAGCCGGAAGCTTTTGGTGCAAATTTCTGGAACGGTATCTACTACAAAATGGCGTTAACAGATAATGGGATTCATGGCACCGCACAGGCACTGGATCTGAATCTGCTGGCGTCCCCACCAGACGATCTCAGCCAGCCGCCGGTTGGTGAGTATGATATCGACAGGGCTGACCTCGAGAAACGCTGGCTGCCTTTTATTGAGATCCGCTAATCGCTCATTTTCTGCCTGACTTAGGATACAATGCGTACAATTCAACGCAGGGTTATTCCAGGTTATGGTTAAAGCACAGCATCGTGAAGGGAAACAGTCGCCCCGATTGCATCCCAGAAATCCCCATCAGGGACGGTATGATTTTGACAGGCTCTGTCAGCTTTACGCTGAACTCAGGCCTTATGTCTCAGTCAACCGGTTTGGCAGTCAGACAATCGACTTTCATGACCCTGATGCGGTTAAAGCTCTGAACCAGGCACTGCTGATGCAGTATTATGGTATTCGTTTCTGGGATATGCCTTCTGGATATCTGTGCCCGGCCATTCCGGGGCGTGCAGATTATATTCACCACCTGTCAGACCTGCTGGCCGGAGATAATGCCGGTGTAGTGCCGCAAGGCCGAAAAATAAAAGGGCTGGATATCGGGACGGGCGCAAACTGTATCTATCCTATTATTGGTTGTCGGACTTATGGCTGGCAGTTTGTCGGAACAGATATCGACCCGGTTGCGGTGAATACTGCTAATCTGATCACTGACGCAAACCCTTCCCTCAGGGGACTGATCGAGAGTCGCTTGCAAGCGGATGGCAGAAATATCTTCAGGGGCGTTATAAAACCATCGGACCGGTTTGACTTCACCCTGTGTAATCCTCCCTTTCACAGCTCCGCACAGGAGGCTGAAGCAGGCAGTCAGCGAAAACTTCGCAACCTGGGAAAGTCCGCTGAGAACGTAAAACTTAACTTCGGTGGCAAGAGTAATGAGCTGTGGTGTGACGGCGGGGAACTGGCTTTTCTTAAACGGATGATTTTACAGAGTCGGGAGTTTTCTCAGCAGTGCTATCTGTTCAGCGCTCTGGTCTCAAAACATGAAAATATTATCCAGCTGAAGCGGGCCTTAAAAAATGCCGGCGCCCGGCGGGTGACGGTCGTGAGTATGTCCCAGGGGATGAAAGTCAGCCGTTTGTTAGCCTGGACGTTTCTCTCTGAATCTGAACAGTTGTCATGGCGGGAGTTATACTGGGACGCTAACCCGGCTATGCCTCACGGGTGAGTGTTTGGCATATAACCGGGTTTAGCGATAAGGCTTAGATATTTAAAGAAAACGGTTGGAACTAGTGCTGCTTAAGAAGTTCTGCGGTGCTCTCTAACTCTTCCAGATAACTAAGCAAATCTTCTGTTTGTATATCGGGGTGCGCGTTAAGAAGGTGTCTGAGTGTTTCCAATGGCGCAGGTGAGCCCTGTTGTATATTGTTGGTTATTGCCAGAAGCAGAGAGGTGAGTACCTCGAGACTTTTTACCCGTGACTCCAGATTATATCCATTCACATTCTATACTCCTCGGATCACTATAAAAAATGACAACAGCCCCTCCAGGCTATTGCCTCTTGACGTATGAGTAAAGTTTAGTCAAAAATCGCAGCCATGGGAGTGTATAAGACGAGATTTTTTCAAGTGCGTTTTAGCTGTAATAGTCTACTCATGAGGCAGCAGTGTTTGTACCATCATCTCTTTGCTGAGTAGCCCCAATGTTGTGATCGCTTTTTCCAGTGCAGGATTGGAACTGTTTACACAACAGATGCGCATAAAGTTCCGGTATTTTCCTGAGGCGGAGAACAGTGTTCCGGGAGCGATACTGATGCCCTGTGCTTTAGCACGTTTGTTCAGTTCATTGGCATCAATGTGATCCGGTAATTCCACCCATAAAAGATAGCCCCCCTGAGGATAGCTGATGCGGGTGCCTTCCGGCATATCCCGTTTTAACCAGCCGATCACCGCGTCACGATCACGTTGGTAGTCCCGGCGCACCCGGCGCAGATGTTTTTCGTAATAGCCCTGTGCAATAAACTCGGCCACTGCCATCTGAGTCAGTTTCGGAGTCGAAAGACTGGAGAGATATTTAACCATCATTATATGCTCCCGATAGCGGCCGGGGGCGATCCAGCCGACCCGGATTCCAGGCGCGATTGATTTTGAAAATGAGGAGCAGAGAATCACCCGACCCTGGGTATCGAACGATTTGATCGTTCTCGGCCGGGGCAGGGTATAGCTCAGATCGCCGTAAACATCGTCCTCAATCAGCGGCACATCGTAGCGGTTAAGTAGTTCCAGCAGCCGGAGTTTGTTCTGGTCCGGCATAGAATAACCGAGCGGGTTATTGTTTGTCGGTGTCAGCAGGCAGGCTTTAATGGGCCATTGTTCGAACGCCATCTCCAGTGCTTCAAGGGATATACCCGTTTTGGGATTCGTGGGGATTTCCAGTGCTTTTACACCGTTGATCTTAATCGCCTGTACCGAGCCAAAAAAACTGGGTGAATCAACCACAACAATATCACCAGGTTCTGTGACTGCTCTCAGGCTGCAGGACAGTGCTTCCTGGCATCCCGACGTGATAATGATTTCTTCAGGGTGGACACGGCAACCAGAGTCCACCATCACCCGGGCGATTTGGTGACGCAACAGGTCAGAACCCGCTGCCTGTTCATAATCGAGCACATGGCTGTCAGTATTACGGCTGAGTTCAGCCATGAGTCGTGTTAACGGTTTCAGGGTAGAGGCATTAGTGTCCGGCAGTGCCAGACTCAGTTTGGTAGTTTCTTGGCTGCCATATTCATTGATCATGTGTTGCAGCTTTTGCCATTGAGCCACCACCAACGGTTGTGGTGCCGGGTTGCTGGTGGCGGGGAGTTCTGGTGGAGCCTGACGTAGCAAAACGTAATACCCCGACTTGGGGCGGGACTCAATGATCCCATCATCAATGAGCAGACCATAAGCTTCCTGTACTGTCGAGATACTGACGCCGTGTTCCTGACTTAACCCCCGTACCGAAGGCAGTTTATCCCCCTGGTGGTAATAACCAAGATCAATCCGGTCTTTCAGCGTTGTGGCGACTTGTTCATACAGTTTCATCAGAATGGTCCCGTTCAGTGTAGAAAGCAGTACAGGTTTTTATCTTTAAACCATTACAGATAGAGATTATTTCTATCTGTAATGGTTTGTATTTAATGTTTTTGAATCTGTAATGGTATCAGATAAATCCATAAACTGAAGCCCTATTATGGAGGGTTTCTAAATGTCTAAGATGCTTATACGGTTAAAACAATACCGGCAAACTTACTACAGCAGGCGTTTGCTCCGTCAACTTGATGCCCGGACGCTCAGCGATATAGGCGTGACCCGGGCGGAAGCACTGAGGGAGTCTCGCCGCCCTTTCTGGGATAGCAGAGCTTACCAGGATGATGCAGACAATGAATCTGTTCTGGTTGCTTACAGTGTTGTTTCACTGATGTTTGTTGCCGGACTGGGGCTGACCTTTTATCTGAGTTTTTAAGGGTTTAAGGATCAATATACTGGCAGAGCACCCCAAAACAGAACTATGCTGATAAAACATTATAAAAATAAGATTTGGAGGTGCCTGTGTTTCAGGAATTTTATCCTTTACGTTTGCTGGACAATTGTGAAGTTGAACATCTGCTCACCCCTGATGTGAATCAGGAGCCGGTCAGCCTGCGGAGTCCTGCCAGTGAAGTGATGACCGATTTCAGTCAGACAGTGCCGATCACTGTAACCGAAGGCGTATCGGTAGACGAAGCCCTTGAGCGGATGAAAAACCAGCATGTGCGAATGCTGTTTGTCATTACTCTGGCGGGCAAATTCGTGGGTGTGATCAGTGCGCAGGATATTGCTGGCAGCAAAGTGATTATTTATATGCAGAACCACGGCGTCACCCGGAGTGAGGTGGCGGTAGGGCATATTATGCTGCATAAACAGTATCTGCGTTCACTGACCTTTGATCAGATCCGTCATTCCAGAATCGGCGATATCATGCTGACACTGAAGAACTCGGGGGATCAGCACCTGCTGGTGGTCGATGAAACAGAGCTGGGGATCAGGCGTGTCAGGGGTATCATTTCTGCCAGCGATATCTCACGTAAACTCAAGGTTGGGTTTGAGGTCATGTACGAGGCCAAGTCCTTCGCTGAGATAGAAAAAATTATAACACAGGGGGGCGAAATGGTTGTTTGATTATAAGCGTGAAATATATTTTCATCGGCTTAAAAATTCACTTTACAGAGGGGGCGTTTTAACTATACTGCGCTTTTTCTAATGGAGCTAACCCTCCTCTTTTCCGCCGGAGAAACCGGCAGGAGTACAGGTAAAAATAGTGATGAAACTTCCGGATCATATCTCTTCTGAAAAATGGGCACGCCTTAAACAGGCGGCCGATCAGTATCAGACTCCGTTCCAATTGATTGACCTGCAAACGGTTGCAGAGAAATATCAGGAACTGAAGAGCGGATTTGACTTTGCATCTATCTACTACGCGGTTAAAGCGAATCCACATCCAGAAATTGTGGGGCTGCTTGCGGATCTGGGTTCCAGTTTTGATATCGCTTCCATATATGAGCTGGATCAGGTGTTGTCGCACAATGTAACACCTGACCGGATCAGTTACGGGAATACGATTAAGAAGCGTGAAGATATTCGCTATTTTTATGAAAAAGGTGTGCGTCTGTATGCCACCGACTCCGAAGCCGATCTTGAAAATATCGCGGAATACGCACCGGGGTCACGGGTCTATATCCGTATCCAGACAGAGGGTGCAGAGGGCGCGGACTGGCCGCTTTCCCGTAAGTTTGGTTGTAACCCTGATATGGCGCTCGATCTGGCGATTATGGCTAAAAAGCTGGGCCTCGAGCCTTATGGAATCTCATTTCATGTCGGCTCACAACAACGCCTGATCGATGTCTGGGATGCGGCTATCGCTAAGGTGAAGGTTATCTTCGAACGGCTTCGTAGCGAGTGTGGTATTGAGTTGCGCATGATCAACATGGGCGGCGGATTTCCGGCACAATACCTGACCAAAGCGAACGATTTTTCTGTCTACTGTGAAGAGATTACCCGCTATCTGATGGAAGACTTCGGTGATAACCCGCCACTGATTATTCTGGAGCCGGGACGTTCTTTGGTGGGCGACAGTGGTTTGCTGGTCAGTGAGGTTGTACTGATCTCCCGCAAATCTCATACGGCACTGAATCGATGGGTTTATACCGATGTAGGCCTGTTTAATGGTCTGATCGAAACCCTGGGTGAGGCGATTAAGTTTCCGCTTGAAACGGAGCGTGAAGGTGACTCTGAAGAGGTTGTGCTGGCCGGGCCGACCTGTGACAGCATGGATATTATGTACGAAAACTATAAGTATGAGCTGCCACTTTCATTAGAGATCGGCGATCGGCTCTACTGGTTTTCAACCGGGGCTTATACAACCAGTTACAGCTCGGTTGAATTTAACGGTTTCCCTCCTCTCAAGTGCTACTGTATCTGAGTATGAACTTTCAGAAACCCGCTTCGGCGGGTTTTTTTATTTTAAATTGATTTATCTACACAGAATGGTAACGGCTCCTTCTGATAGATCTCCAGCCTGTGTTATAAGTGAAGCTTAACACCAATTTGTCATGGAGTTACGAATGAAAAATGCCAATATTCTTCAATCCCGAATTGATGCTCTGCTCAATGTCCTTTCTGAAGATGTGCTGATTCTGAGCCAGCTTGGCACGATCATTTTTTCCTCACATAACGAATCACCAATCCCCTGGGGAGAGGCTGATGAACTGACCGGTAAAAATCTCAACGACATTTTTCCCGGCGATATCGCCTCGATGTTGCAGGGGATGATTGATAAGTCTCTGAGCCTGAATCAGCTGATGGTCAAAGAGGTTTTGTTTGACCCGACTGTAATCGTTTACCTGCAACAGAGGGGAATGGCGGAATCATGCTGGGTTGAGGTTCGCATGGCTCCCTCGGCCGGGGATGAGCCCAGTGTGGTCTGCCGGATAGAAGATATCAGTCGGCGCAAAATGGCTCAGCGGGAAACCTCTCAGATACAAAGAGATCTGCTGACCGGTATGTACAACCGCAGGGCGCTTATGCCGGTGCTTGCTCAGTCCATCGCTCAGGCACTTCGCTATGACTGGACCTGTAGTCTGATGCTGATTAATGTCGATAGCCTGAGGCTGATTAACGATCAGCGGGGCTGGGATGTCGGGGACCAGATTCTCAAGCGTCTGGCTGAGTCGCTCAACAGTCTCAAACGCACAGCCGACTTTCTCGCCCGTGTTGGCGAAGATGGTTTTGCTATACTCCTGCCTGAAACCAATGCTGAACAGGGTATTCTGGCAGCCAAGCGGGTAAGCAGTATGGTCTCTGATCTGTCGGCTCCCCATTCGGGTACCGATATCCATTTTACTGTCAGTATTGGTGTTGCCACGCTATCAGGGGAGGTGGACAGCGCTGAATCGATGTTTAGCCGGGCAGAGGATTGCCTGCAGCTTTCTAAACAGCAGGGCGGAAACCGTATAAGCGGCAGTGAGTAATTCCGTTAGACTTAACGGTAGGATTCAGCCGTGATGCCTGGCTTAGCATGCCCCCCAAAGTAGTGCTCACCTGCTGTTGATCTTCAATAGCGTTTTTCTTCAGTCAATAACCCCTCGGGATACCGAAGGGTTATTATGGTCCATATTTTTCAGTCTCATTATGCATTAACGCATACAGGCATTCACCGGGGGAACTCTCTGATTCCAGGGTTGAAGTTGTTCGAGTTGCCGGGCGAGTTTAAACAGAGTGGCCTCATCACCGAAGCGACCAACAAAATGCGAACCGATTGGCAAACCGTTATTACTCCAATACAGGGGGACCGACATGGCCGGTTGACCTGTGCCATTGAATACTGCGGTGTAGGGTGAGTAGCTATGTGACAGCTCGATAAACTGCTCGAGCGACATCGATTCATCCAATACGTGCAACTCGCCTATCTGAGGCGGCTCCCTGACCACCGTCGGCGTTAGTAGCAGGTCGAATTTTTGCAAGAAAGCAGCCATCTGACGGCCTAAAGCATGTATTTGCTCAATGGATCTGACATATTGTACCGCGCTTATAGTACCTTTTTCCCGAACGATAATACGGGTCGCGGGCTCCAGCTCTTCATTCTGTACAGGCGCGCCGCGCATATCGCCAAGCATATCGACATAGCTTTTAGTATTCGGGCCAATAATATTAAAAGCAGCTTCAAAAAAGCTCAGCAGGTCTACCGGAAATTTAACCACTTCAACATGATGACCCAGAGTGTTGCAGAGTTTAGCTGCGTGTCGAACGCTGTCCAGAGCCGCCGGGGATACTGGCCATGGACCGGCGTCCTCAATTAGCGCTATTCGCAGA